>JAFQDN010000062.1 GCA_017415995.1 Akkermansia sp.
CGCGATTTTTCCGCTTCGATACAGCTCGCGTCGCTTCGCTCCGCGCCCTCGCTACGCTCGGGACGCTGTATCTACGCTACAAAATCGCGCCAAAAATGGATTGACAGACCACTCTTCATTATGCTATAAGAACCTCGTTCTCATCCGGGCAAAAAACAAGAAGAAATGGCTTGTTCTTGTCAAAAGGAGGACGACAGCTTATTCAGCTTGTTCAAATAAAATCACCACAAATTAGAAATTTCCTAAAAGCTTCCTTATGAAAAAAACGTATTTATTACTATTGTTTTTCCTTTTTTTATTTGTATTGATATTGCTCGTTTTCTACAGAACGGAGTATCGCTATCAAATGATGGTTTTTGACAATGCCGGCACTCATATGAATGGACTTCCGGTGACGCAAAGTGTAGACGAACTGTCACAGCAATATGATTTATTCTTGCCTGCATGCAATTGCTACATGTGTCAGGGAAGTACTTGGTCATGGCGCGAAGAAGTCGGTCTTGCAGAGCTGTGCCGCATGCGTAAATCCTTTTTTTCGTATCGCTTGGGTGTGTTGTTTCCTCCCGGTTTGCATCCGCCATATTATATGAAACATGATGAAGATTTTATCATGAATCACGACTTTGGCTCTCATTTGAAAGCCGGCACCTATTTTATTACTGAAGACTGGCAATCATCTTATAAAAATCAACATATTTTGGATATGTTTGTGGAAATTAAGGAGCAACACATTAAAGTTGCAATGCCATTGCCTTCCAATTTTTCGGGGTGTTTTTTTAAGGTTTATCATATAACAGCAGAAGATGCGGAACGCTTGAAAATGAATCATTCTTTGAGTGAACAATTGATAAAAAACAGCCCGTGTGTCTATGATTTTAATTCATCCCCTCACAAATACCTAACACTCCCGTTGGGGTGCTATCTATTCTATTTAGATGAAAATGATCCTACCGTCTCTAGTCTGGAGTTCATGCCGTGCAGAGGTGTTAAGTGGTTCGTTTTAAGTGTTATCGAAGATTAAAAAAACTTAACCTTTCAGCTGACGTGAATATCAGCTGAAAGGTTGGTACGGTTTTATTTGCTTAGTTGCTGAATATAACTTTGGGGTTAATTTCCTTATATCCGTGATCAAACCCTTTATTGGAACGAATAAGAATGCCGTGATGTGTCAGATTTGGACAGCAATAATAGCCATATTGTTGCTTCAATACCTCAGGAGTAAAGCAAAGTACGACTGGCATATGTCCAACCTTGTCACGTTCATCAGAATTCACCTGATGAGCTATATAGATTTGTGGACCTAGATAAATCAGCTGGAAGATAAGGCGCATTCTCCTCCGAAATTAACTGAAAATTGCATACAGGGGGGCTTCGAAAAAGCCCCTTTTCGGAAAGCCTAGGATTTATCGGCACTTGCGTCTCTCAGAAAAAAATCTTTGGGACACATGTGCGGAAAACGCGTATGCAAGACAATAAGGGCTTGATTGCATGGGGGAGTTGTGGTAAAATGCGGCGCGTCAGGCGTTCAATTTTTTTTATGGATACAAATCTTCGCATTGTCATTGGTTCAGACCACAAAGGCGTGGACCTGAAGGAGGCCGCAGTAGAGCTCCTTACGAGCTGGGGCTATACGGTAGAGGACATCGGTCCGTTTACCAAGGAGTCCTGTGACTATTCAGACTACGCAAACACAGTGTGCAAGCGCGTGGTGGACGGTCGTGCGGATCTGGGCATTTTGGTATGTTTTTCCGGTATCGGCATGAGCATAGCAGCAAACCGCTGGCGCGGTATCAGAGCTACGCTTATCCGTTCTCCGCAGGTTGCGGCCTTGTCACGCCAGCACAATAACTCCAATGTAATGTGCTTGGCATCTGCGTATCTGAATCCGGAAATGTTGGAGGAGGTGCTTTCCACATGGTTGAATGCAGAGTTTGAGGGCGGGCGCCACATTTCCCGTCTGCTCAAGGCATCCGGCTCGCCTCTTGCGATGACCGATCCGGAGCTTGCCGACCTCATCGAAGAGGAGCGCAGCCGCCAGAACAATAATATCGAGCTCATAGCGTCTGAGAACTTTGCGTCACCCTCCGTCATGGAGGCGCAGGGCTCCGTGCTTACTAACAAGTATGCCGAGGGCTACCCCGGCAAGCGTTGGTACGGTGGTTGTGAGGTAGTGGATAAGGTGGAGCAGCTTGCCATAGACCGCGCTAAGGCGCTTTTCGGCTGTGAGTTTGCCAACGTACAGGCTCACTCCGGTTCGCAGGCGAACATGTCCGTATACCATGCATGTATTAACCCCGGAGATACCATTTTGACGATGGATTTGGCTTGTGGTGGTCACCTTTCTCATGGATTCTTTGCCAATTTCTCCGGCAAGCAGTACAAAGTGGTACATTATGGCGTGAATCCGGAGACAGAGTGCATCGATTACGATGTCTTGGCCGAGAAAGCGCGCGAGGTGAAGCCGGCACTTATATTGGCCGGAGCATCTGCATACTCCCGCACGATAGATTTTGCCCGCATACGCGAGATATGCGATGAGGTGGGCGCCATTATGTTTGTGGACATGGCACACATTGCAGGACTGGTGGCTGCCGGCGTGCATCCTTCTCCCGTTCCGTATGCGGACTTTGTGTCCACCACCACACACAAGAGCTTGCGCGGACCTCGCGGAGGTTTGGTGCTTTGCAAGGAGAAGTGGGCAAAGAAGCTCAACAGTGCTACGTTCCCCGGTTTGCAAGGGGGCCCGCTCATGCACGTGATAGCAGCTAAGGCCGCGTGCCTTGGGGAGGCTCTCCGCCCCGAGTTCCGTGAGTATGCAGCACAGGTCGTCAAGAACTCCAAGGCCATGGCAGCTAAGTTGGCATCCCTCGGGTTCCGTATTGTTGCCGGAGGAACGGATAACCATTGTTTCTTGGTGGACCTCAGCTCCAAGGGGCTTAATGGTGCCGATGCTCAGATTGCCTTGGATAAAGTCGGCATTACGGTTAATAAGAATGCCATTCCGTATGATAAGGGGACTACCAACAAGCCTTCCGGTATCCGCATTGGCACGCCTGCTGTTACCACACGCGGTATGAAGGAGGATGACGTTCGCAAGGTAGCGGAGTACATTGGCCGTTGCTTGTCTATTCTTGCCGCACAGAAGGTGTGCGAGACCCCGGATGCGTACGATGCTCTGCGCGCAGAGGTATCCGCATTCAACAAATCATTCCCCATGCCCTGAGCCCCGCTCAGAGTTTGCGACATCGCACAAATGCAGAGCTCCGTTCCCCGGGGCTCTCTTTGTGTACGCATACGAAAAACGGCTTGAAAATATACCGATTTGTGGTACAATAGCCGCCATGCAAACGGCATCCACTAAACAGGAACTCCGCGAACAGCTGAGCTTGTACCGAGGTAAACGTATTGTAATGGTTCCCACCATGGGGGCCTTGCATGAGGGGCATGCGTCCCTGTTGCGGCAGGCTCGCGAGCTGGCCGGGGCCGAGGGGTGTGTGGTATCCAGTATTTTCCTGAATCCCGTACAGTTTGATAATGCCGGAGACCTGGCAACTTATCCGCAAACCCCCGAGGCAGATTTGGCAGTGTGCCGTGCGTGTGGGGTGGATGTTGTGTTTATGCCTACTCCGGATATTATGTATTGTGCGGACCGTTCCATTCACTTGGAGGAAACGCACCTTTCCACAGTGCTGTGTGGAGCAAAGCGGCCCGGGCATTTTGCCGGTGTGTGTTTGGTAGTCAACAAGTTGTTTAATTTGGTGCAGCCTACGGATGCCGTTTTCGGTAAGAAAGATTACCAACAATTGGCCATCTTACGCCGCATGGTGCGCGATTTGGATATACCCGTCACACTCCATGGGGCGGAGATTGTGCGAGAGGCGGACGGCTTAGCACTTTCCAGCCGCAATGTGCGCCTTACTCCGGAGCACCGAGAGGCAGCGCCGACAATTCGCCGCAGTTTGCTTGCAGCTCGGCAGGCATACCGAGCCGGAGCCTCGGAGGAGTCCACCTGCGCGGGGGTTCAGCAAGCGTTGACGCATATTCCCGGCGTGCGTGTGGACTATGTGGAGTTGGTGGATGCGGAAACGCTGCATCCTCTCGCGGATGCCACCCGTCCGGCATTGCTGGCAGTTGCTGCCTACTTCGGCGATGTCCGTCTTATTGATAACATAGAACTGACTCGTACGGTATGATTAAAGCGGAAAACTTACATCTCAGTTATAAAATAGGCAAAAAAAGCATTAAGGTGCTTCATGGCTTGTCCCTGCACATACGCAAGGGTGAAAAAGTGTTTCTTTGCGGTCCCAGTGGAGCCGGTAAAACCACGCTCATGTACACACTGGCCGGGTTGGAAAGCCCGCAGGAGGGTAGCGTGCTTGTTAATGGGCAGGACATTTATGCCTTGGGGCAGTCAGCCCGTGCACGTTTCCGCAATAAAAACATGGGTTTCATTTTCCAGAACTACATGCTGATGCCGGAGCTTACCGCACTGGAGAATGCCTCATTGGCAACGGCCATTCGTGGCACGGAGGCAACGGCACGCGTAAAGGCTCTCTTGGAGCGCGTTGGTCTCGGCGACCGCCTCGACCACCTTCCCAATGAGCTTTCCGGCGGCGAGCAACAACGCGTTGCCATTGCTCGTGCTTTGGCTCATGACCCCGACCTTATTTTCGCAGATGAGCCCACGGGTAATTTGGATTCCCGCAATGGCCGCCAAATTTTGGATCTCCTTTTTGATTTGGCTCAAGAAGGTGGCAAAACGCTCGTCATCGTCACGCATGATCCGGATGTGGCAAAGCTCGGTGACCGCATTCTGACGATTCGAGACGGTGTGGTGGAGCAAGAATCCTGATTCTTCATTTTCCCAAATACACAAATTGCCCGGCAACCTGTGGGGTATGCCGGGCAATTTGTTCTCGGGCGCTATGCTGCCCGTAGTTCAGAGAATAAGCATGCAATCTCCGTAGGAGAAGAAGCGGTAGCGTTGCTCAACCGCTTGCCGATAAGCCTCCATGATGAGTTCTTTGCCGGCAAATGCACACACCAGCATGATGAGGGTACTTTGTGGCAGGTGGAAGTTGGTGAGCAGGCCTCCCGTTACCTTGTACTCATAACCGGGGTAAATAAAAATGTCTGTATCTCCGTTGCATGCGGGCAGGGGCCTTCCGTGGCGCGTTGCCAGTGTTTCCATGACGCGCACGCTTGTGGTGCCTACTGCGATTACTCGTTGAGCCTCTTCAATGGCTTTGGCTGTTGCCTCCGGCATGGTAAAACTCTCGGAGTGCATGTGGTGGTCTTCTATATTTTCCGCTTTTACCGGGCGGAAGGTTCCGACTCCTACGTGCAGGGTTACAAAACTGTGCGGCACTTGAGCCAGTATTTCCGGGGTGAAATGCAGTCCGGCAGTGGGGGCTGCAATAGCACCCTCATGTTCAGCGTATACGGTTTGGTATCGTTCTTTATCCGCCGGCTCACTTTCGCGGTTCATGTAGTGTGGCAGAGCAAGTCTGCCGTACACCTCCGGATCCACGAACTTGTCCCAGCGTATGTAGCGGTATCCCTCTTCATCAATGGATTCCACGGTTCCGGTAGCATCTCCAACCTGAACTGTACGCCCGATTTTCATTTTTTTTCCGGGGCGAACCATGCATTTCCACACCAGCTCCTGAGCGAGCCCTGCACGTACCAGCTCAATGCTGCCGTCATTGCTGAAGTAGCGTGCCGGCACCACCTTTGTGTTGTTGAGTACAAAGTGGTCGCCGGGGCGTACGTACTCCAAAATGTCTGAGAAGTGGCGGTGTTCAATCAGTCCGCTGTCGCGGTGTACCACCAACATTCGACTTGCGGAACGCTCCGGTAGGGGGCGGTCGGCAATCAACTCTTCCGGTAGATGATAATCAAAATCTATTGTGCGCATGCTTTGCTGAAAAAGTCGGGCGCGTCTGAGCGCGCCCGTGGTTGTTGATTGGTAGTATACGGCTGAAGTGTGTTTATCAGCAGGGGAAAATGCTGATACGGCGCAGCACTTCATCGCGCCCCAATGCCTGCATGATAACGTCAATACCCGGGCCCGCGTGGGTGCCGGTCAGGGCCATGCGCAGCGGGAACATCATGGCGCCCACTTTCACGCCATTGGCTTTGGCCAGCGGCTTGATGACTTGGAAAGCGTTCTCACCACTCCATTCTGCAATGCCCTTGAATTCCTCGGTCAGGAGGTTGAGCATCTCGCGTGCGTTGTCCTGCAACTTGGCCATGTTTTCCGGCTCGTATTCCAGCACCTGTACCCATTTGCACCATGCCGGGGCTTCGCTGAGCAGCTGCACCTTGGTCTGTACGGCGGGCAGCACCTCGCGCAGTTGCGGTGTATCCTGCAATCCCGCAGCTGTGCAGAAGGGCATAGCCAACTCTACAAAGCGAGCGGGCGCCAGCTTCATGATGTGCTGCTGGTTCATCCATTTGCACTTGGTGATGTCGAACTTGGCAGCAGCGCGGTTTACATTTTCCAAGGAGAAAAGGTCAATGAGTTGCTCTTTGGAGAACACCTCCTCATCACTCTTGCTGCTCCAGCCGAGCAGGGCGATGAAGTTGATGACGGCATCCGGCAGGAATCCTTCCTCCGGGTAGTTACCCAACTGTGCACCTACGTCGCGCTTGCTCATTTTGGAGCCATCCGGGTTCTGGATGAGCGGTATGTGAGCGTATACGGGCGGCTCTACACCGAACGCATCAAACAACTGCAAGTGCTTGAATGTGTTCATGATGTGGTCTTCTCCGCGTATGACGTGCGAGATTTTCATCTCGATATCATCCACCACGTTTACTAAGTGGAAAATGTAGGAACCATCCGTGCGCTTTACCACCATGTCCGGTGTGTTCTCCTCGTTGGTGTAGTCCACGGAGATGTCACCGCACACCAAATCGTAAAGGGTCATAACGCCGTCTCGCTTAAAGCGGAAGCGCCACACGGTGCCCTCACTGGTGCCGGGTATCTCATCACCGTTTTTATCACGCTTGTTGGGGGCAGGGCACTCGTATACGCGCCCCATCTCCACCAGCTTGTTGAAATAGCGATCGTAAATGTCCTTACGTTGGCTTTGGAAGTACGGTTCGCAGGGGCCACCCTTGCCCTCACCTTCATCCCAATCCAGCCCCAGCCAGCTCATGCCCGTGAAAATGGCTTTCATGGCATCTTCCACATGGCGTTCCTGGTCCGTGTCTTCTATGCGCAGAATAAAGGTTCCGCCCATTTTGCGGGCGAAAAGATAATTGAACAGAGCAGTGCGTGCTCCACCGATATGCAAATAGCCGGTGGGCGACGGTGCGAAACGTGTACGTATTGCCGTTGACATGCGCGCCTTATACACCCAATCGCCCTTTTTTTCAAGTCTAAATTCGCGCGTATATGCTTAAACTTTGACGAAAATGCGGTGTTTGTAGAGCAGTAAGCAAAGCAACCACGCCAGTAGCAGGTATGCGCAGCCATGTGCAACGCCTATCCAGCCTTTATTGACAAACTCTGCAATTGTTCCGCCGAAAATCCGTTCCGTCAGTTGCCCGAATGCGATGATGTGGGTGAACAGGTAGATGAATAATGCATTACACCCGATTACTTTGAGCGGCCAGGCCCATATGCTGAACCTCAGTACGTCAATAACCAAGTGGAATACAGCCATGAGGATGGCGCCTATTCCCGCCGCCATCAGCACAAAGCTCGGGGTCCATATGTTCTTGATGCATGGGCCGAAACTCCCGGCCAAGATGAGAATCCCGCCTCCTATGACTAAAACCGACAGTCTCTTGCCTACGCCGAAGGAGCTTGAAAACAGTCTTCCCGTCAGGAATCCGCCTAATGCCAATGCCGTGGCGGATACTATACACAATGGACCTTCCGGGTCGATCACGCCGTAGTGCAGTTTGCCGGGGCATAGTGCGGCATCCACCTTAGCGTTAAAGCATCCCTCCATGGTCATGTCTCCGCCTAAGTATTGCGCCAAGAATACCCCAGCAAGAATCAGGATCGCCGCTGCGCTGATAGCCCAAGTTTTACGCAGCAATAGCACCAAGCTACCCGCTAACGCCCCGGAAATACCGATGAGCCCCAACACGGAGGCGCAACGCATGGCTTCGTCATCCCATACTAACGGCCCATTCACCAGCATACCCAGCAGAGTCAGCACCAAAGCGCGCTTCCACATGCGCAGCAGCAGACGCCCGCTGCCTGCACCCAGGCTCATTTGCTTGCGGACGGAGAAGTTCATGGATATACCTGCAAGGTACACAAAAATCGGGAAGATGAGGTCATACACCCTCAGCCCTTCCCAAGGGGCATGCCCCATTTGGTAGCGCATTTCCGCCCAAAAGGCACTGGGGCAAGCAGAGTACATGCTCCAAAGTACCACGCTCAGCCCTATGATGAGGGCGGTGTCAAGCCCGCGCAGGGCATCCAGTGATTGCAATCGCCGTGTATTCTCCTCCATGGCTTTTTTGTGTTATCAAGCGTTGTGCCCCAAGGTGATGGAGAGTAAAAAGAGAATCAGGTGCAGGGAGGCTAAGCCCAGCAGCACGTTCATGCGCTTATCCGCCGGTGTTTTGGTGAGTTTCAGCAGTATGTAGCCTCCCAATAATATGGAGGCTGCCCAGCACAGGTTCCAGCCTACGTCCCCTAGGAGGAAAAAGTGCGTTTGTTTGAGGGTGATGTACGGAGCCACCAAGAAAGCCAAGGCAAGGCCGCGGGCTCGTTTGTCGCCCAAGCGTACGGCCAGTGTGCGTTTACCGGTTCCGGCATCTTCCTTGCGGTCACGTATGTTGTTGATTTCAATGAGCAGGCAGGAAAGTAAGCCACACTGTATGCCTAAGATGAATGCAGCTCCGTATATCATGTGGAATAGCTCATTGCCCTCAAATCCCACTTGCACGTATACGGTGCCCGCCACGGCTACCAAGCCGAAGAATAACAGCACGAATACCTCGCCGAGTCCTTTGTAAGCCAAGGGGTAGGGGCCTCCGGTGTAGCAATAGGCACACAGCATGCTCGGTATGCCGATGGCGATGATGGGCCACCCTCTCGCCTCTATCAGCGGTATGGCCAAAGCCGCAGCAGCTACCAAAAATGCACAGCCTGCAATTTTGACGGCTCGGGAGCTCATTGCTCCGCTGGCGGTAATGCGGCGTGGCCCTTGGCGCTTTTCCGTGTCTGCCTTTTTATCGGCATCCAAGGAGTCATTGAACAGGTTGCAGGCTATTTGTATGCATACGGCGCTCAGCAGTGTAAAGATTGCCAAGCCGGTGTTTAATTGCACATACTCGGGAAACACTTGTTGGTATTTCCACACTATCATGCACCCGGCCCACACGGCTACCATGCCGGCCGGTAGCGTCTTCGGGCGTGCTGCCAAAAATACGGATTTAATGGTGTTCATTTTTTACGGGGGAATTTGCGGCGTCCTCCCTGAGCCTTACGAAATGGCTCAAAAATGGAATCCAAACCGCTGTTTTTGAGTAAAAGTGTTTGCTCCATAAGCCTGCCGAGCTTGCCCTTCGGCCAGCCTCGCTGCCAAAACCAGTCCAGATATTCCGTAGGTAAGTCCATCAGCGGGCACCCGGAGGGCGGATAATTTGCCGGGCCGTACATGCCGTAGGGCATGTGGGTAGACGCAATTTCTGCCAGCAGAGCCCGCAGGTCATCAGCGCTCGGTATGGGGGCTTCCTGCATTAGTTCCTGATACTCCAACTGATTTCTTCGCCTGCGTACATGGGCACCACTTGTTGCCCGTAGCTGCGGTATACAGCGGGTACTTGCATAGGCTTATCATGCAGGGTTATGGTTTTGGCCGACGGGGTAAGCCCGTGTATACGGCATGCGTTACCGCTCACAAAGTCCTGCAATTTGTCTGCTGCGCCGTGGGCTGCAAATATCTCCGCCAACTTGGGGAGAGCCAAGGGGGCGGTGAACACGCCTGCTGCGCATCCGCATGCCTCTTTGTTGCAGCGGGGGTGTGGCGCAGAATCACTGCCGAACATTAGGCGCGGATGGCCGTTAAGTGCTGCTTGCAACAGGGCATCTCTATCCCCGGGACGCTTGGCTATAGGCTTGCAGAACAGGTGGGGACGCAGGGCTCCGCCTGCTACATCGTCCAAGGTAATGATGAGGTGCTGTAGGGTGACGGTGGCACACAGGTTTTCATATGTGTCCAGCAGCTCCAGTGCAGCCGCCGTGGTAATGTGTTCCATGCAAATCCTCAGCCTCGGGAATGTTTCCGCCAAGGTACGGTATACGCTCAGGAATTCAGCCTCGCGGTCCATCACAAATCCGTGGCTTTCTCCGTGTACCAGCAAAGGAATACCGCGTTCTTCCATCATTTTCAGGGTGCTCTCAGCTTCCTTCAGATTAGCCACGCCTCCCTCACTGTTGGTGGTTATACCCGCCGGGTAAAGCTTGTACCCGAAGAATCCCGGTGTGCCCATGGCCTGTTCCAACTGTTGTTCCGTTTGTTTGGTGAAAAACAGGGTCATGTAACGCGTAAAATCCGTTTCTCCCATGGCTTCCCGTATTCTTTCCCCGTAGGCAACCATGCCCCCGGGCTCCGTTATCGGCGGTACCAAATTGGGCATGATGACTGCTCCCGCAAAATCTGCGGACAGCGGGGCAACCAGCTTAAGCATGTCACCGTCTCTCAGGTGCAGGTGCATGTCCAACGGAGCTTCCAGCGTTATTTCCATGCACCCATTCTACCATAATCTCCCTCTCCCCGCAAGTGATTTTTGCTGCCGCGCAAATTCCGAAATCCGAATTCGTTTGCGCTTGCAAAATCTGCTCAGCGGTGTTAGAGTGGGGGCATGACGAATATGAGTCCTCCGCGTGCATGGGTGGATGTGGATTTGGAAGCCATCGCCCATAATCTGGATGTTGCCCGACAAGCCTTGCCGGACACGGAACTGATGCCGGTCATCAAAGCCGGTGCTTATGGCCATGGCTTGGAACCTGTTGCCCGCCGTTTGGATGCGGACGGCATCGCCTTTTTCGGTGTTGCCAATGCGGGTGAGGCTCGCCGTTGCAGCCAAGCCGGTGTGCGTACCAAACCCTTCATCCTCGGACCGACTTTCCCGGAGGAGCGTGAGGAAATCGTCCTCAATAATTGGTGCGCCACGGTTTCTACCTTGGAGGAAGCTCGCCACTTTAACAGCCTTGCTGCGTTGTATGACAAGACCTTCCTCGTCCATTTGGCGGTGGATACCGGCATGGGCCGCGAGGGATTTCTGCCCGCTCAGCTTGCGGAGGCTATAGCCCCCATCAAAGCCTTGCCCAACATCATGGTGGATGGCGTTATGTCTCACTTCCCCTCCGCTGATGAGGACGTGCCTTACACGCAGAACGAAATCGCATTGTTTACGGATTGCGTGCAGCACTTACAGCAACATTTCCGCCTGCGCTACCGCCACATTGCAGCCAGTGCAGGGGAGCTGGGGTATGAGGTCCCCATTGCCAACTTGGCTCGCCCCGGTTTGCTCCTCTACGGTGTGGCCCCCATGGCTTCTATATATGATGGTGTGCTGCGTCCCACACTGCGCCTCTCTTCGCGTGTGTCCTTGGTGCGTGAGCTCCCTGCCGGGCATGGTGTTGCATACGGGCGTACGTTCATTACTCAGCAACCCACCCGTGTGGCTACCATCGGTATCGGTTATGCGGACGGCTGGCCACGCAGCATCTCCGGTAATGGCGCGCGTGTTTACATTAATGGGCACTATTGCCCCATGCTCGGCCGTGTAACGATGGATCAAATCATGGCAGATGTTTCACATGTTCCCTCCATTGCTCCGGGGGATGCGGTGGAACTCATCGGGCCGCACATACCTGTTACCGAGGTCGCTCAAAAAGCACAAACGATTGTGTGGACTATCTTTACAGGGCTCGGCCCGCGCCTCCCGAGGGTCTATTCTTCTCTGAGATAAATAACTTGGTAAAAAAAACTTTCACTTTTCTCAACTTTTTTGCTTGACGAGAGCGCTTCTTTCATATATACTCAGCCCCGCAAGCACAAAGCGGCGGGATAGCCAAGTGGCCTAAGGCATCGGTTTGCAAAACCGACATTCGTGGGTTCAAATCCCACTCCCGCCTGCAAAATGTCCTGAAAATAGCGCACTGTAGAAAGTTTGATACTACAGTGCGCTTTTTTGTCTTGACTGTGCACGTGCTACAAGGGTACACTAGCGGGAGTAGGATATGAGTATGAATAAGTGGTTGTATTTATGTGTATGCGGACTTTTTTCACTTCTGCAAGCAGCCGATGTTTGCACGGACGGTTGCACGGTGGGCAGCAGTGTAGGGGAGGTTTATAGTGTGTATTCTCCGGTGCCTCCCGGTGATGTTAAAATGATTCAGCAAGCCCCCCGTTTGGACTCATGGGAGGGCAAAACCATTGCCATTGTAGGCGGCAGTTTTATGGCAAAGGTAACCCACCCCGAGCTCAAACGCCTCATATTGGAAGAGTTCCCGACTGCCAAGGTATATGTGCTCAGCGAGGTCGGTAGTGCCGGGCCTTTTCCCGGGGCGGGGATGCGTAGTGAGCGCCGAACGGCGTTCGAGGCAAAGCTCAAAGAACTGGGGGTGGATGCCGTTATCTCCGGCAATGGTGGTTGCGGGCTCTGTTGTCCCAAGGAGACGGGAAATTGCAGTGTAGCGGAGCATATGGGACTGCCTTCCGTCATGATAGCAGCTCCGGCTTTTGCGGAACAGGCGCAGCGCACAGCCGCTGCTTCCGGTGTGCCCGTGCTGCGCGTGGCTATTTATCCCGGTGCGTTTACGACTCATACCCGCGAGGAGCTCCTCAAGAACACGCGTGATACCCTCTGGCCGCAGATAAAAAAAGCGCTTGCTTCTCCCATTACGGAGGCAGAGCGCAAAAAAGGTGAGCAATTTATCTCCAAAAACAGTTCTTCCCCGGTGTTTTCCGGTGGTGTGGATGAGGTGAATGCTTATTTTATTCAACAGGGGTGGAGTGATGGTTTGCCTATTATTCCTCCCACGCAAGAGCGCATTGAGGATTTTTTGCGCTTTACGCCTCATCCTGCAAATGAACAGCTTGCGGTGCTCCCGGTCGCTAACCGTGCCGTTACCACGCGCCATGTTGCCATTAACGGAGTTATGGCCGGCTGTAAGCCCGAGTACATGCCGGTATTGGTGGCTTTTACCAAAGCCATGGGGAATGGTTATTTCCGCCGTACGCTCAGTAGTACTCATGCTTGGAATCCCTATTGCTGGCTTAACGGCCCCTTATCGCGTCAACTCCAAATCAGTTGCGGTGCAGGGGAAATCAGCTCCCCCGCCAATGCTGCCATCGGGCGTTTTATTAATTTGGCCATGCTTAATTTGGGCGGCTACTATCCCGGTATTAACCGCATGGGTACCTTCGGCTACCTGATGCCTTGGTGCCTGGCAGAGGATGATGCCGCCGCTTATTCCATGGGGTGGAATCCCTACCACGTACAGCTCGGTTACGGCGTAAATGAGAACGTGCTCACCGCTGCCTCTGCTTTGGAGTGGGGGAATAACATGACCCCGGCAACGACGGAGGCCTCAAAAATCATGGAGCTGATGGCTTGGGATGCCACGCAGAATGAGCAGTTTGCCGTGGGGTCCGGTACGCCGTTTGTGTACCGCACTTTTGTTATCACTCCTTCCGTTGCTGCTAATCTGGTTAAGGGGTTCCCCTCTAAGGAGGCCTTGGAGACCGCGCTCATTCGTACTGCTCGCCGCCCGTTGGCAGAGCGTGCTTATGCTAATTACTGGGCCAATCCCGGCAGCTCGTTTGACCCTCAAGCTTACAGTGTTTCCCGCCATGCGGCTAAATTGGGACGCAGCGAAAACGCCGCTCAATCTTCCACTCCGCCTTGGCTCTCATGGTCCGGGCAGGAGCAGCTCCTAACCGTCCCGGTCATGCAGGAGGGAAAATCCGCCATCTTGGTAACGGGGGATGCAGACCGCAATAAAACTATGTGTATTCCCGGTGGTGGCTATGGCTCTGTGCGTATCGACTTGCCGGATAACTGGGATAAGCTCATGGAGGAAAAAGGGTATGCTCCCCTGCGTTCATTCTATCTTACTCCCCGTAAGGAAGTATCGCCGCCTTCGCCTCGCCGTCCCTCACGCAGACGCAGATCCTTCACCCACTGACGGAAAACTCTCTGACTCCCTTGTCAGAGCTCAATTTTATTTTACAAATCAATCCCCGGGGATTTAAGCAGTTGCTCCTGCCGGAGCTTGTGAGCGCTTTTTAACCAAATCTGCATACCGTACTCCGGTACCCCCGAAAATATCCAAAGCGCTGCCCACGGTGGCATCCATGCTGCCGTGGGATATAGCGTCAATGAGCTCAAAATCCGCCAAGCTTGTTATACCGCCCGCATAGGTCATGGGGCAGCCGCGCCAGTGGCCGAGCAGTTCTACCAGCTCCCTATCAATCCCTTGGCATTGCCCTTCCACATCGGCTGCGTGTATCAGAAACTCCGCGCACTGTCCCGCCAATTTGTCCAGCGTAACCGTCGTAATCTCCAATTCTGTCAGGGTTTGCCAGCGGTTCATGGCTACTGTCCAGCCGCGAGCCGTGCGGCGGCAGCTCAAATCCAGCACAATCCGCTCGCGTCCCACTCGCTCAATCAGCTCATCCAGCACCTTTTGTTGCCATTGCCCACTCGTATTGAATAGGGCACTGGTCACAATCACGTGCGAGGCTCCGGCAGCCAACCACTCCTCTGCGTTCTGCGGTGTTATTCCTCCTCCTATCTGCAGCCCTCCTCGGTATGCTGCCAGTGCAGCCCTTGCTGCTTCATCATTTCCCGGTCCCAGCTTGATAACATGCCCTCCTCTCAGGGCATCTCGGCGGTAGAGCTCTGCATACCATTCTGCCGGGTGTTCTGCCACAAAGTTTGTGCGCAAGCCACTGTTATCATCCGTCAGACTTCCTCCGACTATTTGCTTTACCTGTCCGTTATGCAGGTCTATACAGGGTCGAAACAATGTCATGTGCAACGGTAACGGGGGTGGTGTGTTCTCGGGGCGACAGGATTCGAACCTGCGACATCCAGCTCCCAAAGCTGGCGCTCTACCAGGCTGAGCTACGCCCCGTTTTTATGCGGATTCTTCTGATTTCCGGGCATAAAAATGGTGGCTCGGGACGGGATCGAACCGCCGACACGCGGATTTTCAATCCGCTGCTCTACCAACTGAGCTACCGAGCCACTTTTTGCAATCCCGCATTTGCGGTGTGCGAGGGCATTATACACGTTTGTTCGCCTCTTGGCAAGCAAAAAATTAAAGAAAATTGTATTTTTTTTGCACATCTTCTCTAATCTATTGAAAAATCAGCAAATTATTTCGCTCATTTTTATTCGGTTTTTGAGCCTATGTGCGCTTTTTGGCTGAATAAAATAGCTCAGACATCACATTGGAAAGAAAGAGTAGAACAAGTTGTTCAGCCGACTGGTAAATTATTGAAAGCAGCTGGTGAAGCTGGCTTTTCTCAGGGGTGGAACAAACATCCGCTCTGGTGATAGCACGAATATTTTTCGATTTTTAAGCTCCACTCTTACCGTGCGGGGCTTTTTGACATGCCCCCTCTGGCATGTTTAAGTACATTCTCAATCGACTGACGGAACGTTCCACATGGCTGGGCGTCATTGCCCTTGCCACTGCATGCGGAGCCTCTATTGAAGCGGCTATTGCCGAGCAGATCATCGCCGCCGGCATGGCGGTGGCTGGTCTGATTGGCGTAGTCACCAAGGATAAAACTGAAACCAAGAAGGCGGTCTCCGACAATGGCTGATACTCTGGCTCAGGTACAGAAAGACGTGCGCTTCTGGCAGAGTCTACTGTCCTTTGCCGGGTATAAGCCCGGTAAGGTGGACGGTGTGAATGGTCGCAAGACCAAAAACGATGACCGAAGCCCCCATGAAGCGTGCGGTGATATACGCCCGCAAGTCCGTGTTCAAGGGGCTGGATCAGGAGTACAACTCCTTGGAGGCTCAGGAGGACATGGCCAAGAGCTTCATTCATTCACACACGGCAGAGGGCTGGGTGTACCTACGCACTTACAGCGATGCTGGCCTGAGTGGCAGCAACATCAATCGCCCGGCGTTGCAGGAGTTGCTGGCAGCAGCTAAAAGAAAGGAGTTTGAAATGCTGGTCGTGTTCAAACTCGACCGCCTTGCGCGTAACCAGCGAGACTTCCTGAATCTGCTCGATGAATTGGCCAACTACGGCGTGGAGGTCGCGAGCGTGTCCGAGCCTTTCGATACATCCACCTACATGGGCAGAGCCATGCGTAACTTGCTGGGCGTGTTCGCAGAGATGGAGCGCGAGATGATATCCGAACGAACCAAGGCCAAGATGGAAGCCAGTAAGCAACAAGGCTACCACGTTGGCGGTATCGTTCCATTTGGCTACAGGCGAGAGAACAACGTACTTATCATCAATCCCGATGATGCTCCTTATGCGCGGTGGATGTTTCAACAATACACCCTACATGGTTCAACAACAGCCATTGCCAGAGAGCTTAACCGTAAGAAGATTCTCCGGCTTAACCGCTACGGCAAAAAAGAGGGGAAATGGGAAGCCCGCAATGTCCTCAACGTACTCCGCAACCCTGCCTATTGCGGGTTCATACGCTCCTCTGATGGTGAAACGCTGTATCCCGGTAAGCATGAGAGTATTGTCACGCAAGCTCTCTGGCAAGAAGTCAACAAGCAGCTTGATGAAGCTGCGGAGGTGGTAAAGGACAGGCTTGCAGGAAAAAGCCTTAACCTGACATTTCCGCTGAGCGGGGTACTCAGGTGTGGTGGTTGCGGAAAATTCCTGAAAACCACACATACCACAATCTGGCCACCAGTTGCATGCCGATAGCGGCGCATGAGCCGATGGAAATCGCCGCAGCTGATTCCTACCACGTCAGCATTCCTATCTCGCTGAACACTCGCGACTGTGGCTCGCAGAAGTTCATACGCCATCGTACTAAGGCCGATGAGCAGGCAGAGCAAGTTCTCCCGGTAGGGAACAGGCCCACAAGCCGCGCCATCCGCATGTCCAACGCCCTGATGCTTGAGCAACTGCTCGGCACAGGGCAGTTTGCTTCGTCCTCGGAGCTTGCACGCTGCATCGGCATCCAGAAACACCTCCTCAGCGACCTGTTGGCACTCCTGAATATGCCGGTAAAGGAAATCGAGCGATGGCTCTTTGAAACATACTGATTGCAGCAAATGTGGAAGTTTGTCATCGAAAAGGGGTAAAGCCTAAACTTGACTTTTGATTAAAAATAGTTAGAAAAAGTATGTTATGCGTCTCCGTAAATTGGAAGAAATAAAAGATTTGCGCTCTGTATGGGCTACTGAAGCTGGGCATTTTATACCTTGGCTGGCTAAGGATGAAAATATTGCAGAATTAGGGGATAAGAGATCATCTAAATCCATGAATGCAATAAAATCACCGCGCGCTATTTCAATTCCTTTATTTCTTGATGCTCCAGCTCCTATATTACTATTGTTTTGAATTAAGACAATACGAGAATCAACTTTTGCAGATTCTTGTATGATATTGAAGGAATTATCATTACTTTTGTCATCTATAAAAATAAATTCTAATTCTTTTAAAGTTTGTCGGCGCAGAGATACAATAGTTTCCGATATATATTTTTCAGCTTTATATACGGGTATAATAACTGATACTTTGATGCATGCTTCAGAATTTGGCCGTTTTGATATTGACACGACTATAGTAAGATAATATGAGATTTTTTATTTTGAATATTTTGATTTTATCGATTTGATTATTGCAACTATACATAAAGGCAGTAAGCGTAGAAAACACCATTTTTGATGCTGAGGTATAAGTTTATTTTTGTTATGTATATACCAATTGATACGTTTAAACCATGACCAATTCCACCAATTAGATCTTACCGAAAAATAAAGTTCATATTGCTGGTTTTTTTGGGCAAATTGCCGTATGTGTTCATGGTTCCAATCTGAAAGAGTGGCATCATTTAATGCTCTATAGCAGCATAATTTTGCTGTTTTAAATGACTCTGCTTTGACTTTCATACTATTAGATGAATTTAATTCGTTTTGTATCATATTGCTGTAACTGTTTCCTTTAGAGCGATACTCAAGATTTCCTGTTGAGCGAGAGCGATAGAGGCATGCTAGTATATTAGCACCGGCAATGGGCCCTGAAAGACTATATCTTGTGCCCCATACTGTATCATCAGAGAATCTTTGTGTGTTTTCAGTATTTACCAGATTACCCCATTTAAGGAATAAATTTCTTTTGAAGGCAACAGTTCCTCCAAAATCGAGAAAACAAGGTTCGTTATTAATTCCTAATCGACCTTGGTATCTTTGTAAAGCGGATTCTTGAATATATTCTGATATATTGTAGCTTTGTGAGGCAAATGGAATAAATTCGTACGGTTCTCCATTTTCTTTGATTCTTTGACAAGCTAATTCGACTGCACAAATCTGAGGATATTTTTGGATAATTTGTGCATAAGTAGACAATCTGTCGGGCATTTGTATATCATCTGCATCGGCTTTAACTATCCAATCTTTTGTTGAATGTTGACATGCGGTGTCTGTTGCTGCTGCAACTCCTTTATTTTGATTGTGTCGAATAGTAATAATGTTTTTTTTGTTATTTTCTTTTGCTATCAATTTACATATTTCATTCCATGTATTATCTGTAGAACCATCATCTACTATTATATATTCAATATCGCCATCATAATCTTGGTTTAAGATGGATTTAAGTGCTTGTGTTACATAATTTTCGACATTATAGCACGGTGTTATTACACTAAAGCTAGGCTTATTCATATTTCTAATTGCAAGTTGCTGCTTCCTTTTGTCGTGACCAAGGGATTTTTTTTGGTTTTTTCAGATGAACGTGAGGGCATTATAGCATAAAGTAGTACGGTTAATCAATCCCTTTTAGCGTCAGTATCAGATGGCGCGTTAGGACAAAAATATGCGCACCGAAATTGCCCCTAGAGCAAAGAAAAAGTCTCGCTTGGACAGAATTGCGCACTATAATATGCATATGGTGCTTAAAATAAAAGAAGAAGACAGGGGCTCGTATGTCTATGAAGCTAGAAA
>JAFQDN010000010.1 GCA_017415995.1 Akkermansia sp.
ACTCGCTACGCTCGCTGTCATTTTGGGGCAGAAAAATGGTGGATTTGCCTTGTTTTTTAGTCAATTATCCGCTAAAATTTCGGTGACCGCAATTTTGAGGCATCCACTTTTCGGTGACTGTTTTTTTTGAGGCAATACGCATAACAAACGGCTCCCCTGAATGGGGGGGCGAAGATAGGATATCCGAATACAGAAATTAGATTATTCGCAAATCACTCACGAGACATATAAAATCATACAAATCCCCCCAAAAAAAGAAGAGAGGAGCATTGATATACGTACACAATAAAAACTTGCGATAGGCGGGAGAGGGGGTATAATGGAGTCATGCCGACAGTCAGTTTATCACTCGGGGAGAGGTCATACCAGGTGCATGTATCCAACGGGGCGCTGGACAGCGTTGGGTTCATGGCTGAGAAATTGAGGATGAAGGGGAAAGCCGCAATTATAACGGATAGCAATGTGAGCGCGTTGTATGCGGAGCGAGTGATACAGAGTTTGAGGGAATCAGAGTTTGAGTATTCACTGCATGTATTTGAAGCGGGAGAACAGAGTAAGAATCTGCAAACGCTGGAAACACTGGCTAATGAGATGGTGGCAGAGGGACATGACCGCAGCAGCTTTGTGGTAGCCCTCGGGGGAGGAGTTGTCGGGGATTTGGCAGGATTTTTAGCATCGGTATACTACCGAGGCATACCTTTCATTCAAGTACCGACAACAGTCATGGCACAGGTAGACAGCTCCGTGGGGGGCAAAACGGCAGTTGACATAGCAGCCGGGAAGAATCTGCTGGGAGCCTTCCACCAGCCGAAGTTAGTAGTGGTAGACCCCACCACCCTGCTCACCTTGCCGCCGCGCGTGCTGAGTGAAGGCATGGCGGAAATGGTGAAACATGCCATCCTGCGCAAGCCCCGTATGCTGCAACAGCTCAGCCGCCTTGCAGATGAGCTGCAACTGGGCTTTACGCTGACTACGATAGAGCATCTGCCGGAAATTATTGCAGAAAACATTGAAATTAAAGCACGCATAGTAGAAGAGGATGAAAAAGAAACACGGGGCGTGCGAGCATTTCTGAACTTAGGGCACACCTTGGGGCATGGCATTGAAGCCAGCGTACCCTTGGGTGAGCTGCTACATGGTGAAGTAGTAAGCCTTGGTTTGCGTGGCGCCCTGCACCTTTCCAAAAAATACAGCGGGCTGAAAGAGCGAGACGAGGAGGAAATACTCAAGCTGCTCCGGGCGCTGAATTTGCCGCTGAGCCTGCCGGTCGGAGTGGATATAGACAAGGCGCTGAGCCATACGGCAGCAGATAAAAAGTTCAGCGGAGGCAACATCCGATTTGTTTTGCTGAGCGACCTCGGCAGCCCGCTGATAAGCGAAGACATTACCCGGAACGATTTGAGAGAAGCCATGGAGCTACTCACCACCCCTTATTAACACCACCAACCACAATATGACAGATCCCAGGACAACACAGTTGGCAAAAGCACTGGTGCGTCACTCCTGCCACATACAACCCGGAGAACACGTACTGCTGCAATTATTCGATGTGCCGGAGGAAATCGGCATTGAGCTCATCCGCGCCGTGCGCGAGGCTGATGGCATACCGCATGTGCGAGTCAATAACAACCGCATTGAACGAGAGATGCTGGCAGGCGCAACTGACTCCCAGTATGAATCCATTGCCGGATTTGAGCTGGCGGAAATGGAGGCCATGGATGCCTACATCGCCATACGCGGCAGCGCCAACAAGTTTGAAAATGCAGGAGTACCGGCAGAGAGCATGAAACTTGCCATGAAGCACATGCGAGCCGTGCACAACCGCCGAGTCAGCCACACCAAATGGTGCGTGCTGCGCTGGCCGACTCCCGCCATGGCACAGTCCGCCGGCATGAGTACGGAGGATTTTGAGGATTTCTATTTCCGCTGCTGCCTTGCGGACTACGAGGCACTCAACAAAGCCATGGAGAAACTGGCAGAGCGCATGATGAAAACCGACAAGGTGCACATCATCGGGCCGGGTACGGATTTGACCTTCAGCATCAAAGGAATGCCGGCCATTCCCTGCGCCGGTAACTTCAACATACCGGATGGCGAGGTATTCACCGCTCCTGTGCTGAACAGCGTGAACGGCACGATTCACTACACGGCCCCGACTGTGTACCAAGGCATACCGTTTGATGACATCTGCCTTACGTTCAAAGACGGTAAGATTGTGGAAGCACACTGCAACGGTAAAGATGAAGAGCTCAACAAGATATTGGATTCCGATGACGGAGCACGCTTCATCGGCGAGTTTGCCTTGGGCGTTAACCCCTACATACTCAAGCCGATGTATGATATCCTCTTTGACGAGAAGATTGCCGGTTCCTTCCACTTCACCCCCGGGCAGGCTTACGAAAACTGCGACAACGGCAACCGCTCACAGGTGCACTGGGATATGGTGTGCATACAGCGCGCCGACTACGGTGGCGGTGAAATTTGGTTTGACGATGAGCTTATCCGCAAAGACGGCATCTTCACGAATCCGGAACTCGCCATCCTTAACCCTGCAACAGAGTAAGCAATATGAAAGATCCCCGTTACAAACAACTTGCCGAGCAAGTCGTCAACTACGCCGTACGTGTACAACCCGGTGAACATGTGAACCTGCGTATGCAGGACATCCCGGATGCCATGGTGGTGGAGCTGATACGCGCCGTGCGTGCTGCAGGTGGTCACCCTCACATGGACATCAGCCATTCCGTGATAAGCAAAGAAATGCAGATAGATGCCACGGATGAGCAATTTGAGCTGGAAGGTAAATACCGTTTGCAGCGTGCCGAGGATATGCAGGTACATATCTGTTTTTATGCGGATTACAACAGCTTTGAATCCGCAGCTGTACCCGCAGACCGCATGAAAATAGTCAGCAAACACCTCCGCCCCGCCAGTAATCTGACCTGCAACAAGCGCAAATGGACCATCTTGGCCTGGCCCACGGCAAGTATGGCACAGGCCGCCGGCATGAGCACGGAAGATTTTGAGGATTTCTACTTCCGTTGTTGCTTGGCGGACTACGCAAAACTCCGCACCGGCATGGAAAAACTCAAGGCCATGATGGATGCAACGGATAAAGTGCGCATTGTGGGGCCCGGCACTGATTTAACTTTCAGCATCAAAGATATTCCGGCCATAATCTGCGCCGGAGATTGCAATATTCCGGATGGAGAGGTATACACCGCCCCGGTGAAAGACAGCATTAACGGTACCCTTACCTACAATGCACCGAGTATTTACCACGGCATACCCTTTGACGGTGTGAAGTTCCGTTTTGAGAACGGAAAAATTGTAGAGGCGCACTGCAATGGCAACGATGACGCCTTGAACAAGATACTGAACACGGATGAAGGCGCTCGCTTTATCGGCGAGTTTGCCTTGGGAGTCAACCCCTACATACTCAAGCCTATGCGTGATATTCTTTTCGATGAAAAGATTGCCGGGTCCTTCCACATTACCCCCGGGCAGTGTTATGATGAAGCCCCCAATGGCAACGAATCATCCATACACTGGGATCTCGTCTGCATACAGCGCGAAGAATACGGTGGCGGTGAGATATACTTTGACGGCAAACTGATTCGTAAGGATGGAATCTTTACGGATCCGGAGCTTGCCATGTTTAACCCGGTACGCTGATTCATCTCCATGAAAATACCGCACCTGATTCACCGTTTTGTTGACCACGTCATCCGCAACAAATACCGTTACACCACCTTAGCACTGGTGCTGTGGCTGGGCAAGTGCGGTGTGGAGCAGTTAGGCGAATGGGGTGCAGCGCAATTGGAATGCAACACCATACAAATGCCGAGAGAGACCCTGCCCGGCATCGGTCCGCTTAAAATTGCGTTGGTAACGGATATTCACAACAACCCGCAGCAACTCAACAAGGCCGTTGAGCTGCTGCGGGAGGAATCTCCGGATTTAATTATCTTCGGGGGAGATTTGGTGACGGCAGGCGAGCGATTCAAACGCACTCGCTGGGCCGTAAACGCGTTGCGAAGCTTTACAGAAATAGCCCCCACCTACGCAATACTCGGCAACCACGATTATGAAAAACAGGAACAGGTAGAGCGAGTCTTGCAAACAGCGGGGGTTACGTTGCTCCGCAATCAGTCCGTGGATTGGATCACGCCCGCCGGGCAAACACTCCGCATTGTGGGACTCGGGGATTGGAATGAGGGCGACGATGCCCCGCACGCCTGTCTCAAAAAACACGGGGAAGAGCCGTTACCCGTGCTCCTGCTCTCGCACGACCCTGAAAGTCGCTGGAATTTGAGGGAATATGATTGGGACCTCATGCTCTCCGGGCATAACCACGGCGGGCAAATCGGGATTCCGTTCACGGATACGTACATCAGCTTGCGGTCATCTATGCCGGCGGGAGCTTATGATTTTGAAAACGGCAAACGCGTTTTTGTTTCGCGAGGAGTGGGCTCCATCTGGAATATGCGCTTCTTCTGCGCTCCGGAAATCAACATATTGATTATCCCCGAAAAAAACTGAGGAGATTACTCAGCCTTAGTGGTTTCCGTTTTTTGCGGGGCGGAGAGCAAATCACGTTCAAACTTAGCGGCTACCTCATGATAACCGTAGTATAAGTACACAGCAGTAATGCCAATGCCCGCCATATTGACTATTTTGCTTAACAAACTCTTTTTCAGGATAAACGAGAGCACAAAAACAGCAAGTGTTGCAACAGCTCCGGGCAGAGCCCAAGCAATGGCTCCGGGTATATCATGCTGATGGCAAACAAAATGCAACGCAGGAGGGAAAATACCGAGCATGGCGGTTGCCATCACGCAATCCTTGCGGTCAAACGCATTGTGGTCCATCGGTTCTTCGTTGTCTGCCATGTCGCGCAAATTATAGATTGAGATTCACGATAATGCAACAATAAATTACGCCTTCCTGTGCAGGCAACGAAAAACGGCGCGCAACATGCACGCATACACGCGCCTGCGCGGTATCTTTACACGCCCCTTAGCTTGACCACGCAAAAGACGGAGGGTTTCCTTGCCGATGAGAGCCGGCAGCACGGAGGCAAAGCGTAGGCGAAAAGTCCCCAAACGGAGGCTGTAATCAATACCGTCATCCATATAGCGTTCCGCACGGTTCAACCACTTTTGCGGCTCGGAAGAAAGATAGGAACGTCCTCGCGCAGCATCCTCCTCACAATCACGCAATATGTTAATGAGTTGCAGCCCAATACCGTAGCGAATACCGGCCTGACGCATGAGGTCTTTACGGGATTCTACACAAAATTGCTCTCCCATGGTGGCATAGCCCAATTCCGTCCAGAACTCGCCAACGCAACCGGCCACAGAATAGGCGTAACGTTTCGTTTCCTCATCACTGTCTACGCTTACGTGTTCACGGAAATAGGAAATATCCCACAACTGACCATTGATGATAGTGGACAATACTTTACGTAACAGAATGAGCTGTGATTCCGGGAAGGTTTGCAGGGCATCCAAACACTCACCGAAGCGCTCCAACAAGGTACGCTCTGCCGGATTTTGCTGTGCAGGCGCCATTTCATTGCTCAGTACGGAGGATAAACCTTCAACCTCGCCACCGGCTATAGCCTCCGCCATCATACTTAATACGCGCGCACGCGCGAGCTCATCAGCCAACGAGGTATCAGCCACGCTATCCGTGGCGCGAGCCAACATATACCCCAATGCCACGGCCGGGCGCATCTCACGCGGCAAGAATCGGATTGTCAGATAAAAGGATCTGGAAACCGCTTTTAGCAACTCACCTGTTACATCTGTCCCCTGCTTCATCAGGAATCATTATGCACTGTTTCCAACATAAATGCAAGGCTAATCACGCTGCATGTTATGACAAAAAAATTACGATACATAACGATATTGACTTGACTAAACGGCGAGGGTCTGATACTCTCCCGCGCGTTATGGCAAAAGTTCCCGTTATTCAGCTCCGCAAAGGACACGCCGTGAATTACAACGGCGACATCTGCATTGTGCGCGAAAGCCAGCTCAAGACTCCCCCCCGCATGGCTTCCTACGTTCAGATGACCATCCGCAGCATCGCCTCCAAGAAGGATTATAACCTGCGACTCACCTCCAACGACTTCCTTGAGGGTGTTATGCTTACTCGCGAGGAGATGGAGTTCTCCTACGTGGACGGTATGGGCTACCACTTCCTCAACACTGATACCTACGAGGACGTATGCGTGAGCGAGGACATCATTGAGCCGGTTAAGGATTACCTCATCGAGGGTGAGACTTATGTGGTCATGTTCACAGACGAAGTACCCTGCTCCATCGAGCTTCCCGCCGCTATCACCATGGAGGTAGCAGAAGCTCCTGAGGGTGTAAAGGGCAACTCCGCTAACAACGTTTACAAGAGTGCCACCATGAGCACCGGTCTTGTTGTTCAGGTGCCCCTGTTCATTAATGCCGGTCAGAAGATTTCCGTTAAGACGGAAGACGGCACCTACCTCGGCCGCGTCAACGACTGATTTTTCTGCAAACTCAACAGGTCTTATTCAGAAAACTCCCACAGCTACGGCAGTGGGAGTTTTCTTATGCAAAGAAGACGCCCGGTAAATCATACTGTCGCAATACGGAATTGACTGAAACGAATAAACGCGTATAATTCACCGCATGAAAAAGGTATGGTGTTTGTTACTGATGATGTTCGGGCTGCATATAGCGCAAGCGAGCAGTCTGAAGATAGCCACGCTGCATCCGCTGCTGAGCGAAATGGCAATGGCTATAGGGGGTGAGCAGGTTGAGGTGGTGGATTTATTCCCGGCAAACGGAGACTTGCACAGCTTTGCACCAACCGGTCGCCAACTGGCAGCAGCAGCCGGAGCAGACATGCTGTTGGTATGCGGAAAGGGCATAGAGCCATACCTGACAGACCTCTCACAATCCTTGTCCAAAGAAACAAAAATAGTAGGATTGGGGCGAGACATTCCGAACGTGTTTTTACCGAATTCGCAGAGAGTAGACCCACATTGGTGGAACACCCCGGAGAATATGAAAAGAGCTTCACGCACCCTGCTCCGCGAAGTTTCCGAAGCTGCACCGCAGCACAAGTCCTACTTTACAGCAAACCAAAAGAAGTATGCGGCCGACATGGATGCTCTTACCAGAAAAGCGCGGCTGCAATTTAGTCGCATCCCCCAGGAACGCCGATACCTCATCACCGGGCATGCAGCACTCTGCCATTTTTGCAAGGAATTCGGGTTCACGCCCATCACCATTCACGGGATTTCTAAAGAAAGTGAGGGCGATACCGCAACTCTTGCAGCCCTGCTCAAAGACTTGCGCAACAAAGATATCCGCTGCGTGTTTACCGAGGTAGGAGCTTCCCCGAAAATTTTGGAAGTCATTGCAGAGCAACTTGGAGTACCCACAGCCCCGCTTGTGTTGGACGGCATTTTCCCGGGTAATCAGCAATATGAGGCTCTTTTCATGCACAATGTCAACACCATCAGCAAACACCTCAAGTAAATGAGCCCCAAGCTTACCACTACCCTTACCGTAGTCGGCGTTCTGCTGGCGGGGATACCGTTATTTCATCTCACCCAGGAAGTTCCTCTCCGCCTACAAACTCCGCAACAACTCTGCGAAACACCTTCTACCCAAGGAATATATGCGAGGGTACAGTTTACAGGCAAGCTGTTATCCGGAACCTTGCGTTTTGAGGGTAAAGATATAGCAACCATTGCACAGCATTCGGACGGACTGTGGGAAACCGAGCTTTTTCTTCCGGCATCCGATAGTCATGAACTAGAGGCAGAACTCCATTGGGCCGAGGGTTCGCCGGAGAATGCAGTCAGCATTACGCTGGAACCTGCTCAAAAACCCGCACAGACCGTAACCCGCTGGACCGGAGCCGATGGTTCCATCCTGCATGATCTTTTTATCTTCTCATGGTAAGCGACCACAACCACATATGCTGGGGTGACGACCACAGCCACCACCACCACGGTGGGCATGAGCTTGCCGTATGCAAGCTGCATGCGCGCTACGGCGCAGTAACCGCATTGCGTGACATCAGTTTTTCTCTGCATTGTGGGCACACTTTAGCACTCATCGGTCCTAACGGAGCGGGTAAATCCACCCTTATCAACATACTGGCCGGACTGCGCAAACCGGTATCCGGCAGCATCCTGTGGAATGGAGCCCCCCTGCACCATACACGTAGCGAAATTGCCTACATGCCCCAACGCACGGATGTGGATTGGAGCTT
The DNA here is from genome assembly GCA_017415995.1 of Akkermansia sp. Lineage (GTDB taxonomy): Bacteria > Verrucomicrobiota > Verrucomicrobiia > Verrucomicrobiales > Akkermansiaceae > Akkermansia. The sequence goes on from JAFQDN010000010.1 coordinate 8,269, forward strand.
TCCCATCACCGTGCGTGAGCTGGTGGAAATGGGGCGCTACCCCGCCCTCGGTCTCTGGGGGAGCCTAAACAAGCACGACTGCGCCATTATTGATAAAGCATTGGACTCCATGCAACTTACACACCTTCAGTCACGCCAGATAGAAGAACTTTCCGGCGGACAGCAACAACGCGCATTTTTGGCACGCGCATTAGCACAGGAGGCTCATATTCTGCTGTTGGATGAGCCTTTTACCGGACTTGACGTCCCGGGTATGGAAGCATTAGCAGCACTGCTCAAATCATTGGCAAATGAAGGGAGGCTTATCATAGCCTCACACCATGATCTCAATACGGCACCTCGTATTTTTGACCACGCTCTGCTCATCAATAAAGAGTGCATCGGTTTCGGCCCCACACAACAAGTGCTCACGCAGGATAACCTCATGGCTGCATTCGGTAAACAACACATTACTGCTACTACATGAATGATTTTTTACAATTTTTAGGAGAGCCTATCGCACAGCGCAGCCTGTGGGCATGTGCCGTCATCGGTTTTGCCAATGGTTTTGTGAGTGCCTTGGTGGTATTGCGTCGCTCCGCCCTGCAAATCGGCACCATTTCCTGTGCACTGTTGCCGGGTATAGCACTGGCCATCTTATTTTTCGGGCTAATGCAGCTGAGTATACTTATCGGCGCAGTCATAGCGGGTCTTCTGGTCGGGTTGGGCTCATTGTTTGTGGCACGAACCTCAAGAGTCAATCATGATACGGCTCTGTCCATCATACACACAACCGGATTCGCCATCGGCTACATCATACTTGTTCAGTTAGGCTTACAACAAAAGGTGGATGATTGGCTGTTCGGCAGCATTATGAGCATGAGCAACAGTGATTTATGGATTGCCTACGGCATCAGTGCCCTGGCTATCCTCTCCATTACCATGCTGAAAAGACCACTTATCATCTACCTCTTTGACCCCCGCGCCGCAGCTGCCATCGGCATACCGACAACAGTTTTCAGTTACGGCATTTTTGCGCTGATTATTCTGGTACTGGTCTCATCACTCCAAGCCGTTGGCGCGTTCCTCACCTTGGGGCTTCTCGTGGCGCCTGCCGCTACCATGTACCAGCTCACCAACAGAGCCGACCTCATGTTTTGGGGAGGCGGGGTAATCGGCGCGTTCGGTTCCGTCCTGGCATTCTTCCTTTCCTATCCTCTGGGCTGGCATTTAGGTGCAACTATTATTGTTATTCTGGGCTGCATCTTTCTATTGGCGTATATTTTCTCTCCAAAATACGGATTATTACGCGCCAAACGCTGATTTTGCTTGCAGCTATCCCCCCTTGTGTGGTATCCTAATTGCGTATGAAGACAACTTTTGCCTACAAAAACAAAAAGGGGTTCACTCTCATTGAGCTCCTTGTCGTAATCGCCATTCTGGCAGTTCTCGCCGGCGTATCGTATCCGATTATCACCGGATTTATGGATAGCGGTCCAAAATCCGTTGCCAACAAAGCATGTAAAGACATCGTAGCCGGTGTGCAAAGCTACAAGGAAGACCACAACGGCAAACTCCCCGTTGAGGATGCCATATACGATGACAGCAACTCTGATACCGTAGTGCTTACCACCAACGGTAAAGATGACGCGCTGCTTATCAGCATTTTGGTCAACAGTGGCGATGGTAAGGACTATAATGAGAAAAACAAGCCCTACCTCAAGGCTGAAACTGCGGAAGGCCCGTTTGAGGGGCTCTATGTAGGTGAGGACGGTGGCGTCGGGTTCTATGACCCGTGGGGCCAGCCCTACTATGTGTTTCTTAATCTGACAGGCGAGGGAGAGTTGGTAGACCCCTTCACCAACACCAAGCTGATTAATCAGTTCTGCATTGCCTACTCCACCGGCAAGGACACCCTCGGTAAGCACCACGATGCAACCGTAGGATCCAAAGCGCCTAAGGGTAAGAAAGGCAAGAAAAACAAAAAGAGCAAGAAGGACAAGGACTCTGAAACAGAGCCCCTGAAATACCCGGATTACACGGAAGAGGAGCAAGAGCAAATCGGCGACAACGTGTACTCTTGGAAAACTGTGGAAGAATAATTAAATGAATCCATTCATCACTGACGACGTACGTATCACGGACATTCGTCCGTTGATTTCACCCGCTATTTTAATGCAGGATTTTCCTGCAAGCCCTGAAGCCAGCAAGGTCGTATTTGATGCGCGTGAGGAATTCCGTCGCATTCTGAAAAAAGAAGACGATCGTCTTGCCGTCATGGTAGGGCCCTGCTCTATCCACGACACGGTGGCAGCCATCGACTACGCCGGCAGACTGGCAGAGACTCGCAGCAAGTATTCGGATGAATTACTGCTCATCATGCGAGTCTATTTTGAAAAACCGCGTACAACCGTTGGATGGAAGGGGCTCATCAATGACCCCTTCATGGATGAAAGCTTCAACATCAACAGCGGGCTGCGTATGTCTCGCGGACTGCTGCTGAGACTGGCGGAAATGGGGGTTCCCGCAGCCACAGAGTTCTTGGATGTGATTACTCCCCAGTACATCAGCGATTTGATTGCGTGGGGGGCAATCGGAGCACGCACCACGGAAAGCCAAGTACACCGAGAGCTGGCGAGTGGCCTTTCCATGCCCATCGGATTCAAAAACGGCACTACAGGTTGCGTACAGGTTGCGGTAGATGGCATTGTCTCAGCGGCACACCCGCACTGCTTCCTTTCCGTTACCAAACAGGGTGTATCCGCCATTGTTTCCACAAGTGGTAATGATAGCTGCCACGTTATCCTGCGTGGCTCTACCAATGGTCCGAATTACTCACCAGAAGATATTGCCCATACTTGGGAAATACAACAAAAATCCGGCATTTCAAACCGCATCATGATAGACTGCTCCCACGGCAACAGCCACAAGAATTGGAGAGAGCAGAAAACAGTTGCTGAATCCGTTGCAGCCCAACTGGCAGCCGGCGATGACCACATCGGCGCTGTCATGATTGAAAGTAACATTCACTCAGGCAACCAGAAGTGTGACGGTTGCTCGGCTCTGCAGTACGGAGTCAGCATCACGGATGCATGCGTCGATTGGGAGGGAACCATCGAAATGCTGGACATCTTGGCAGAAGGTGTACGCCGACGCCGAGCCCGGTAAATAACAATTCAACGAACGCATAATCAGCCGTTTCTCTTCCGAGAGAGACGGCTGTTCTTTTGCCCGTGAATGCTACATGCAAGCCAAATGGTGAGGTGGCACAAATTGGGCTTGCTTATTACGAAGCAACAAGCTAGAATACCCCGGTAGAAATGAATTACGCACCGCTGATAGAAATACGCCGCACCAGGCTGAAAGAGCTGGAACAACAAATAGCAGAGCCGGGGCTGTTTGATGACCGAGCCCGCGCAGAGGAACTTATGAGAGAACACCGCCGAGCCGTGGAGCTGATGAAGGTGTGGAATGAGCTTTGCGCTGCTGAAACGATGCGCGAGGAAGCCATGATGATGCTGAGCGATGAAAATGAGGAGCTCGCACAGATGGCGCAAGAAGAGCTGGCGGAGTTGAACATCAGCATTCCCAAGCTGGAAGAACAGGTACAATACAGCTTGTTACCGCGGGATATAACCGAGGACCGTGATGCCATCATCGAGATACGCGCCGGCACCGGCGGGGATGAAGCCGCCCTGTTTGCCGGAAACCTGCTGGGCATGTACCAACGCTACGCGGAATCCCGTGGCTGGAAAATGGAAATTCTGGATGCAAGTCCCAATGACATCGGCGGATTCAAGGAAGTAACCGCCCGTGTGAGTGGTGAGGAAGTTTTCCGATTCCTGAAGTATGAGAGTGGCGTGCACCGTGTTCAGCGAGTGCCGGCAACAGAAACACAGGGCCGGATTCACACCTCCACGGCCACAGTTGCCGTTTTACCTGAAGCGGAAGAAGTTGATGTGGAAATACGCCCCGAGGACTTACGTATCGAAACCTGCCGCGCCGGTGGTGCCGGTGGTCAGCACGTTAACAGAACAGAATCCGCCGTTCAGATTTTCCACTTGCCGACCGGTATCATGGTGCGCTGCGAGGATGGGCGTTCCCAACTTAAAAACAAGGAAACGGGCATGCGCATTCTCCGCGCCAGACTCTTTGAAATGAAACAGCAGGAGGCTCAGAGAAATTACTCCGCACAACGCCGCGCTCTCATCGGCTCCGGCGGACGCGAGGAAAAAATACGCACCTACAATTATCCGCAAAATCGCCTGACGGATCACCGCATCGGTTACACGGCATACAATTTGGATATTGTGCTGGCCTCCGGCGCATTGGATGACATTATCTCCCACATGCAACACGCAGAAATGCAAGAACGCATGGACGAACTGCAATAAGCCCCCGCACCATGAAAACCATACAGGAAGTACTGAACTCCGGCACAGCATATTTGGAGGCGAGAGGCATAGAAGGCGCCCGACATTCCATGCAAAGCTTGCTGGTGCATGTGCTGGGGTGCAGCAAAACGTGGCTCTATTTGCACCATGAAGATGCGCTCAGCGAACCACAACTTGCACCGCTCCGCGAATTATTGAAAGAACGTGGAAAAGGAGTACCGTTGCAACACCTGTTGGGCAGCACGGAGTTCTTCCGGCGCGAATTCCGCACAGATGCCCGAGCCCTTATACCCCGCCCGGAAACGGAAGAACTGGTAGAGTTGGCTATCCGCACAATTCACCCCGCTGAAAACATGCGAATTCTCGATATGGGCTGCGGATCCGGTATCATCGGCGTCACACTTGCGCTGGAATTGGCTACACACTCGCCGGAAGTTGTTATGGCGGATATTTCCGAATCAGCTTTGGCTCTCACCTTGGAAAACGCGAGTACATTAGGCGCAAAAGTGCGCACCTACCGCAGCGATTTGTTCTCCGCTTGGACGGATTCCGGGGAGAGCGCAGTCATCCCCCCCTCCCCCTTTCATCTTGTCCTTGCCAATTTGCCCTATGTGCCGGATAATGAGCAAGTTTCCGTTGAAGTAAGCCATGATCCGGCTACCGCACTGTACGGAGGGCCCGATGGCTTGGACATTGTGCGCCGTTTTCTGGCAGATGCCAGGGCGTTTCTTGCTCCGGATTGCTTAGTGATGTTAGAAGTCGGGCATGACCAGGGCCATGCAACCCGTAGCATTATGGAAAAGTTGGGATATTGCAACTGCGGAGTCCTCTCCGATATGAACGGCAAAGCACGCTTTCCCCTCGGTTATGCTCCGCACAACGGATTCAATACCAGCGACACAACGGATGAAACATCCACGGAAGCATGAATGAGCTCGAATACCTCATTTTCCTGCCGATAAAGCGCCTTGTTTCCGGCATAGCGCGGTTGGCATTCTACACCTTGCTAGTGTTAGGGATAACATCTGCTTGTGAGTTAATCCTGCTGTTGACCTCCGGCAGTCTGTTTTTTCTTTTCAGCTACCTCAGTCATATGCTGATGCTGGCGGAGCTGTTATTACTGAGTCTGCTGGCACCATGGTGCCACAACGTGCTGTTGGCAAAGCGCGGAATGAGTGTAACACGATTCATCAGCGTTTTTTGTACCGTCATGGGACTCATTATGCTCGTTTGCGAGGGCTACACGCTCGTAACCGGACACGTCTTGCTTGTAAAACAAGCACAAACACCGTTTTTCATATGCACGGCCTTGCTTCTCTGCATCATGTTTAACCAGGGAAACATGGCGGCCGCCCCGCTTAAGTGGAGGATCTCGATTCCTTGCTTTTTGCTGGCATTGTTATGTGCCGTTATCAGCTCCGGAGCCGTTGTAGATGTCTGTATTCTCTTCAAATTTGCCACTGTATTCTTAGGAGCCGGACACCTACGCCGACTCGCTCTCATCGCTCCGGCAATTATCAGCATGCCGCAAAAGGACTGAATTGCCTCGCAATCTTGCCGAGATTGATGTTTTTTGAGCAAATATATGCAGAATCCCGGCGTTTTCTCTTGGCAATACATAGGCCGGTATGCTATAATGAGCCACACATGAGAACGGCTGATTGCAAAAGAACCACGGCAGAAACTGACATCTCACTCTCGTTGAATTTGGATGGTACGGGAAAGGCTGAGATACGTACCGGGCACGCCTTTTTTGACCACATGCTCCACCTGCTGGCACGCCACAGCCTTATCGACATGAATCTTTCTGTACAAGGTGATTTAGAGGTGGACGCCCACCATACGGTGGAAGACACCGGAATTGTCATAGGGGATACAATATTGAGAGCACTCGGAGAAAAGCGAGGCATACGCCGCTATGGTTGCGCCTATGTACCCATGGATGAAACCCTTTGCCGCTGCGTCATCGATATTTCAAACAGACCTTACTTGGAATTCCGCGCACCGGACAGAGCCGCAGATGCCCCCAACATGCCACTTTCTCTTACTGTGGAATTCTGCCGAGCTATCGTCAATAACCTCCGCTGTAATTTGCATATCGAGGTATTTTACGGCTTGGATGGGCACCACATTGCAGAAGCCATTTTCAAAAGCCTGGCTCGAGCCCTCCGCGAGGCGGTGGAGCAAGATTCCCGTACGGCCGGCGTCATTCCTTCCACTAAAGGAGCACTCTGATTCTTCAACATGACATCCTTGGGCATCATAGACTACGGAGCCGGCAATCTGGCCAGTGTTTGCAATTCTTTCCGAGCCATCGGCATCGAGGGAAAGTTGGTGCGTTCTCCCCAAGATGCGGAGGGGCTCACACATCTGGTACTCCCGGGAGTCGGGGCATTCGGGGATTGTGCCGAGGCGCTCAAAAAACAGGGACTGGACGCCACAATCCGCACATGGATTCAGCAGGATAAACCTTTCCTCGGCATTTGCATCGGTTACCAAATTCTTTTTGATAGCAGTGAGGAAACCCCCGGCGTAGCTGGCTTAGGGGTTTTCCGTGGGCATGTTCGGCGTTTCCGTACGGAGGATATCAAAATCCCCCACATGGGATGGAATACGGTTCATCCCACGAATCCGGCAGCTCCCATATGGCGAGGAATGGGTGAGAACCCGCACTTTTATTACGTGCACTCCTACTATCCCGTTCCGTCGGACAGCACAATCATCGCCGCAACCAGCGAATACGGGGAGACTTACGCCGCTGCCATATCACATGGCAAACTGATAGCAACTCAATTTCATCCTGAAAAAAGCCAACTGTTGGGACTGAGGCTTCTGCAAAACTTTCTTACCTTATAACGAATCGTGAAAACACTGGATCGCTACATACTGCGCCAACTGATAGCCGTTACCTTTCTCGGGGTAATGTCGCTGACTCTGCTTATGTTGCTGGGGCAGTTATTCAAGGAACTGCACAGTCTGTTGGTGGAAAGTGGCGCGCCTCCCACCATCGTTATTGACTTCATTCTGCAAGTTATCCCCTTCTCGCTTACCTTTACGGTACCGTGGGGATTCCTGACGGCAGTTTTGCTGGTATACGGCAGATTAGCGGCGGATAACGAGCTTACATCCATGCGCATGGCAGGATTAAGCCTGTGGCGCCTCAGCATGCCGGCCATCGGCATGGGCGTCGCGCTCTCCGCACTTTGTTACTACATCAACATCGAGGTCGCCCCCAAAGGTAAACAAGCCATGAGCGATATTGTCATGAACGCCGCCATGGACAATCCCCGCAACCTCATCAATGCCAGCCAGGGAGCGACCAAACTGGACGGCATCCAGCTTTATACGGATAACCGCTCCCAAGACCGCTTATTGGGAGTCCATATCTACCCCTTGCCCAAAACCGGGAAGAAGAACCCCTTTGCCTCGATGGGAGGATTCTCTGCGGCTCATGCGCAGTCCGCCGTTATCGGCGAGTTTGACCGTGGCACCCGTATTTTGGAGCTTACGCTTTACGATGTCACCATTGAACAAAAGGATGGGAACGGGCGCTACATCAACATGTTTAACAACAAGGAAATGCCTCTGCGTGTCCATATTCCTATTCGCACCCAACGCAAAATGAAACCAAACCGTTTCACCAATGCGGAAATTGCGGCTGAACTGGAACACTGGGAAAGCGTGCGCCCCATCGACCCGAAAATCATGGATCGCTACGCTAAGGCTGCCTCACAACAACGCCTTTTCCCCTGTGCCTCCAACCTGTGGGACGCTGCATACAGTGACACTAAATTCTACCACAGCCAAATGAAAACCAAGAATGAACGGGCGTTCCGCACGGAAGGCGTGCAGAGAGCCTCATTTGCCTGTGCCTGTATCGTATTCTCCCTCATCGGTGTTCCCTTAGCTATCACGGCGCGCCGCCGCGATACGTCTACCGGATTTGCCATCGGCATCTTAGTGGCAGCACTCTACTTTGTAGCCTTGGTTTTCTGTGAAACTTCCAGAAAATCCGGAGGAATCACACCCTACATTGTTCTCTGGCTGCCGAATGTGCTGGGCATAGCGTTTGCAATTTGGCAACACGCAAAAGCAAAATACCGTGGATAATAGCACTATGACCTTTCACTCCGTATTTCAATTTTCAGCATCTGTGGCAGTAGGTTTATTCTTGGTGGCGTGTTCCGCTTCGGATATTCCGCAGCCGGCGGATTCCGTCACTCGGGCGCAAGTCATGCAAATAGCCCGCGCGTATGTGGAATTGCAGTGGCAAGGCAACCCGCGGTTGATTATGCACGGGCAAGACCCCGATGGGATGCGGGTGGATACACCGGATATTGCAGCATCCACAACTCTCGGCGATACAATGTGGTGGACCAACGGCACCAACACCGGAATGCCCTACAAATGGGGAGGATTCGACACGCCCGCGCAGTTTCGGAATCGTATTGCTACTGATAAAATAGTTTACGCCGGAGACTATGCTTCTCCGCAAAAAGTAAAAGGAGGAGATGCCGTTGTAAGCCGTTATGCAGCAGGCATTGACTGCTCCGGTTTTGTCTCCCGTTGTTGGAGGCTGGAGCGGCCATACTCTACCCGAGAGCTGGCCGCTCTTTGCACACCGTTGCAGGATTTTGGGGAGCTGCAAGCCGGGGACATTTTGCTGAAGCCGGGAGTGCACGTCATCCTTTTTGTAAAATGGGCAAACGAGCAAAAAACGAAGTTCTACGCCTATGAATCAGCCGGCTCCCCTACATGGAAGTGCCACTGTGCCCATTTCACGCTTTCCGAGCTGAAAAAAATAGGGTACTCCGCTTGGCGTTATAAGCACATACGCTAATCTCCCCCCTACCCATTCACAAGCGCAGCATAGGTGCCTGAGGGTCATAGATGAGCTCTGTCATCGACAAGCTGCTCTCAAATGATGCCTTGCATGCTGCCAAACTCAGGGTCAGCAGCGCCATTACCGTTAATTTTAGAGTAGTCATAGGCCGTTATCTTAGCCGCTGTTCATTCCGGCGTCAACAAAAAAAATCCAACTCTTTCTGCGTATGGCAAAAAGAGTCGGATTTTTGAGAAATATCGGTTTCTCGGGAGGGAGAAATCAGGGCTTCACAACGGAAGCCAACACCACCGTGCCATTGAAGGGGGTGGTCACGTTGGCAGGCATCTCTACCTGACCCAAACGGAAGGACTCACCCAACTTCACGTCGGTGATGTCGCCCTCGATGCAGCAAGGAATGTTCTTCACAGCGCACTTAACAGGCACCTCGTACACAATCTGGTGTACAACACCGCCCATGCCGACGCCAACGGGAGTACCGTTGAGCTTAACGGCTACCTTGGTCTTAACTACAGTGTCAGGCGTCACAGCCTCGAAGTCCAAGTGGCTTACAGCATCCGTGAGGAAGTTACGCTGCACGTCCTTCACCATGGCAAGCACTTCCTTGCCGTCAAGGTCAAGCTTTACCAGGGAGCAATCGGAATCAGCAGCATCAAGGAATACGCGAACGTCAGACACAGTGGCCTGAATATTTACGTTACCCTCTACGGCCGGACCGTATACCACGCAAGGAACGATACCCTGTGCACGAAGAGCGTTCAGCTTGCCGGTTCCGGAAACCTCGCGCTTTGTCACTTTGAGTGTAAGATCTGTCATAATCTTTCTTTCTGTTTGAAATTGTGCTTTGTTTGGAGTTCTTCCGACGTCGGTGCGCGTTCGTCACCCGCCGGGATGGTCTCGCACATGCCACAAGGCACGTGCGGGCCGCAAGGATGCCATCTTTGTTAAGAAAAGTCAAGCGAAATTCACTTACGGTCTCATTTTTTTGTTGAAAATCAGGATAATTTTGATAATATGCAGGGTGTTATGGGTACTTTTCACAAACTCGCAATAGTAGCAATCGGCGGAATTCTGCTTTCATCATGCGGTCACACACTCCAATCTGAGAGTGGCCTGTATCATGTATCCTTGGAACGCAACTTCAAAATGCCGGTGAAAGGATTTTGGACATGGGGTAAGGGCAACCCCTATGCTCACCAAAAAACAGGTAGCATTTACATTCACCCCTTGGATGTTTCGCGCGTAGCAAAGGAGTACCCGGATCTTGCTCCGCTTTTCCAAATCCAAATGCAGGATTACACGGTACAGGCTATTGCAAAATCCTTGCGGGAGATTAATGCAGCTAACAATTATAACTGGACGATTACGACCAATCCTACACAAGCAGATGTATGCATCCACATGGCATTGGTACACTTCCGTGCGCAGCGCCCGGGTGTAGGCGTCGCAGCTTCCGTAGGCAGCCTGCTCTCCCCGATTCCGGGTGTGGGCACCGTGGTGGGCAGCATGGCAGCAGGCGACATCTGCATTGAGTGCACCATGCGCGACACCAAGACCGGGCAGCTGCTCATGGCATTCAAGGATGAAAACCGTAAGAAGGCACGTTTGTACAATAAAGAAGCCTACTCCTCAACCGGCAACGCAGATATTAACCTGAAGGAATGGGCGGAGGATATGGCTAAGGTTATCCGTGGTTCCGCCTTCGACCAAATCGGCGACGGCACTTTCCGCGCAAAACTCAACGAGAGGTCCACCTTCGGGGCTGCGATTGATCGTGTATTCTGATTTCATTCTCCTCAATGAGTAACGAATCCCCACTCCCTCTTGAGCAAAGACTGTTTGAATATCTGCGAGCCCCCGGTTACGAGGCTCAGGATTCATCAGCCATTGCCAGAGGGATGGGGATAGACTCCCGCGAAAGACCGGCTCTGCGGGAATTACTGAAACAATGGCAGGATAAAGGCAAACTGATACGCCTGAGCAAGGGGCGTTTTATTCTTAAAGCCGCTGCCGATGCCCCTCTGGAGGGCAAAATCCGCAAAGTCGGGAATACGCTGCTATTCATTCCGAATGCGGCCGGGCAAAACATGATGCGTGCATATTGCGGGGCGGATGCTGACCGTAATTTTGAGCTTCCCGTCACCGAGCACCGCAGCGCCGGCGCTATGGATGGAGATTCTGTCCGTTGTTCCGTACGCCGAACAGTACCCGCACATTTAAGGCGCACACGGGGGCGCAAATCGCGCCCGGATCCGGCACTTTTACATTACGAGGCAGCAGTGGAGACTATCCTGCAACGCAGAACCGATACATGGGTGGGCATATACCGCCCGTACGCCAAGTTCGGTTCCATGGTGGGAGATGGCAAAACCAGCCCGCAATTGGTCAAACTTACGGCACCTCCGCCGGCGGATTTACTGGTGGGAATGCTGATAACCGTACAAGCTCTCAGTTACCCGGTCGGCAAAATGCCTGCAACGGGCAAGATTGCCCAGGTCCTCGGTTGGCCGGAAGATGACGGCGTGGACATAACGGCCATTATGCACCGCTATGGTTTGCACTCCGCTTTCCCTCAAGCCGTACTGGAGGAGGCTGTAGCCCTGCCCTCGGAGATTCCGCCGGAGGAAATAGCTGCTCGTCTGGATTGCCGCGAGCATATGGTTTTCACCATCGATCCCGCCACTGCCCGTGATTATGATGATGCCATCTGCATACGCGAAATAGAGAAAGGCTGGGAGCTGGATGTTCACATTGCGGATGTAAGCTACTACGTACGCCCCGGCACAGCCTTGGATGCCGAGGCAAAAAGGCGGGGCAATTCCACATACCTGCCGGACCGTGTACTGCCGATGCTGCCCCCCAAACTATGTGATGACGTATGCTCACTCAAAGAGGGGGTGGACCGCCTTACGCGCATGTGTCGCATGCGCATTAACCGCAAGGGCGAGGTGTTTTTCACCTCGTTCCACAATGCCATCATTCGTTCCGCCAAAAGAATGGACTACGGGGAAGCCCTTGCCATTCTGGAAAATCGTGGCTCAACGGGTGATTCTCTCATCGATTCTGCCATTCACACAGCGCACGAGCTGGCTACAGTTCTCCGCAAACGCCGCATGCAACAAGGCGCGCTGGATTTGGAGGTTCCGGAGCTTCAGCTTGTGCTGGATGACCATGGCCACGTTACAGATGTTGTCACGGAAAGCAGTGATATTGCTCATCAGCTGATTGAGGAGTTCATGCTGGTAGCTAATGAGTCCGTAGCAGCCGGGCTCACAAAAATGCTTACCCCTACCATTTACCGTATTCATGAGGAACCGGATCCCGCTAAGTTGCAGAACTTTGCCTCTATGGCCCGCAGCTACGGTATTTCCGCCGGTACTCTTGCCTCCCGCGAAGAGCTCTCACGCGTTGCCGCTCAAATCAAAGAACATACGGATGCGCCACTGCTCACCACGGCATTGCTCAAATCCATGATGCGCGCTCGTTACTCCACTCGTGCCCTCGGTCATTTCGGGCTCGCTAAAGGTGATTACTGCCATTTTACCAGTCCCATCCGTCGCTACGCGGATCTCATCGTCCACCGCGGATTCGACAAGCTTGTTTTCGGAAAATCCGCAAAAGTCCAACTACCCTCCATCTCTCAGCTGGATTCGATTACTGACCACATCTCGGAGACGGAGCGCAATTCCGCTGCTGCTGAAAGTGAGGCAAAACAAACGAAACTGGTGCAGTTCCTCTCGGATCAGTGTGAATGTGATTCCCCCCGTCCCTGGAACGCCATCATTACAGACTGTTACCCTCAAGGAATTGCGGTCATGGTTCCGTCTCTGCAAATGAACGGCTACATTTCTGCTGAATGGCTGCCGGAATCCCTCGGTAGTAACTGGTTCTTTGAGCGCCATGCGTCCCGATGGACTGCGACGGATGGCAGAATGTTCATTCCCGGAAATACCCTTGATGTTGTACCCCATCAGGTTGACGGCCCGTCCCGTTTCGCTTATTTTTACCCCTCTGTTTCTCGCTGATTTTTTATTTCCTACAATTTTTCTATATTTTTTGCCTTAACTTCATATTTTGCGTTGACAATTCCTACAATAATGATATAAATAAACCCGACGAGGCACAGTCGGTGTCCGCAAAACGCACAAAAGAAAGGAGTTCACTATGAAAAAAGCAATAGTACCGATTTTAATAGGCACACTGCTGACGGGAGCAATAGCATTGCCCATTGCGCAGGCAGATGACGACCGAAACAGCAGCAAAGCCGTCGTTCTGCAAGCGGCACGCAGCGGGGACGCCGAGCTGAAGGCTCTGCTCAGCCGTGGTGTCAACATCAACGCCACTGATGATGACGGGGAAACCGCTCTGATGGAGGCCGCGGATTCGCGCAATGCCGAGACGGTGCGCGTCCTGATTGCAAACGGAGCAAATGTCAACGCAGCGGATGAAGATGGGGAAACCGCCCTCATGATAGCTGCAGATGACGGACGTTTGGAAATCGTTCAGCTTTTGTTGCAGGCCGGAGCAAACGTCAATGCTCGCGATGACGACGGTGAAAGTGCCTTAGATAAGGCTGTGGATGAAGGACATCGCAAGGTGGCAGACGCGCTGCGAGCAGCCGGGTCTCGTTAAGTCTTTTTATTGATTAGTCGTCATGCTTATGGCTGTCCGGGCTTGATGCGCGGGCAGCCATTTTGCAAACAGAATGATTGTTAGAAGTTTAGATTGACTCCTACTCTCAAATACGGGATAATAGGCCCCCACACATTATGAAAGAAATCGTCATTCTCAATCTCATAGCCATCACTCTTGCAGCCGCAGTTATCATTCCCCTTGCCATGGCTGATACAAGCAGCAAGGAGAAAAGCACTGCAAAAGTCCCTGATAAGGCGCAACACCGTGCTGCATCCCATATGCGCTGAGCTGCGAATGCAAGCTGCACATCCACTCTTACATTATAATTGCCAGAGTGTTCCGCACACATCCGTCGGCATACGCCAATCGGCACGCGGAGACAAGGCTATGCTACCCACTTTCGGGCCATCCGGCACACAGGTTCTCTTGAACTGCTGCATGAAGAAGCGCTTGAGGAAGGTACGCAAGGTCTTTTCCACCAGTTCCGGGGTGTATTCACCATCAAAAGCAGCTTCCGCCAAGGCCTGCAATTTGCGTGGCTCCGCTCCGTATTTGATGAAGTGGTAAAGGAAGAAATCATGCAAATCATACGGCCCGAGCACTTCCTCTGTCTTCTGCTCAATGGTACCATCATCTGCCGGAGGCAGTAATTCCGGGCTTACCGGGGTATCATTCACATCTTGCAAAACAGCAGCCAGCTCAGGTTCACTCTGCTCAGCAGCGTGCGCAATCAAGCACCGTATCAAGGATTTCGGCACAGAACAATTCACACTGTACATGCTCATATGATCCCCATTGTAGGTTGCCCAGCCAAGTGCAATCTCGGACAAATCACCCGTTCCCACCACCATGCCGCCGGTTTTATTGGCCAGATTCATGAGGATTTTGGTTCGCTCACGCGCCTGCACGTTCTCATACGTATTGGTACGCAGCGATGGGTCAAAATCCAAATCCTTGAAATGCAATAAACAGGCTTCTTTGATGTTCACCTCCTTAAAGGTGCAACCCAGCAATTTGATGAGTTTAACGGCATTATTATAGGTGCGTCCCGTGGTCCCGAATCCGGGCATCGTCAGCGCTAAAATGCAGTCATTGCTGCGCCCCAAAAGCTTACATGCGCGGTCACACACCAGCAAGGCCAAGGTACTGTCCAACCCGCCGGATACACCCAACACCAAGGTGCGCGCATGTGCGTGCTCCACGCGTTTGGCCAAGGCAGCTGCTTGGATATTCAGGATTTCCTCGCATCGGTATGCTCGTTCGTTTTCTGCCGGCACAAAGGGGCGAGCCGGAATATCAGCATATCGCCAATCACATTCACCCGTCACCGCGCCTATATCTACACGTCGCACCGCCTTCTGTACCGGCGGTAATTCACACTGCGAGAACGTTCCCTCCGTGAGTCGAGCGGCTCGCAACCGTTGCATATCCACATCTGCGTACAAAATGCTCGTTTCTCGCTCAAATCCCTCATTTTCTGACAACAATTTGCCGTTGACCGCTATAAGTGATTGTCCTCCATACACGCCATCCTGGGTACTCTCTCCCACTCCGGCGGAGGCATACAGAAGCGCCGCCATGCGGCTTCCGCTCATGGCCTGTACCAGCAAACGTCGGTAATCCGCCACGCCGGCATATTCCATTGCGGCTGCAGGCGTCAGCATAACAAGTGCTCCTTGCATGGCCAACGCTGTACCGGGCGACAATACGGAGCAAAGGTCATCTCCCATCTCGATGCCGAAGCTCAATTCGTCATCATCGATGAAAAGCAAATCCGTACCGATGGGGATTCCTTCCTGTCCAATGAGGTCCACCTCCTCAACCCGTAAGGACGACGCCGGGGAAAACACGCGGGCCTCACATGCCTCGCGCTTAACCGGCAACACGCTTTTGGGCACCAAGCCCATTACCCAACCGTCTTTTACTACGGCTGCCACATTATACACCTTGTTATCAATCTGTAACGGTAGAGAAACCACAGCCGGCACCCCCAACTCCGCTGTCTCGTCCGCAAAACGGGCAAGTCCGGCAGCAGCGGCTTCCAGCAAGGTCGGATTCATGAACAAATCCGCACAGCTCGCTCCGGTTATGCAAAGCTCCGGGAACAACACCAGCTGTGCCCCCTGCTCCGCTGCCGTTTTCATGCCGGCTATCAGCTCGCCGACGTTGTACTCCACATCCGCTACGCGCACGCGCGGAACTACCGTTGCCAATCTATAATAGCCGTATGAGCTCATCTCGCCTTTTATTCTGCCACATTCCTACCGAATGTCAATGAAATGTGCATTTTCTCCGGCATTTTTCCATTTCAATGAATACTATGCCAGGTTCATGCCGGAGGCATTTTGTTCCTCCTCTTCCTTCTTCATGGTAAGCGAGTAGGCAGTGTTGTAAAGCCCGGAGCCGTTATCCAGCGAGGCAATTTCCACCAGGTACGAGCCTGCGGTGAGAGCCAAGGTGTGGTCCAGTCCGGCAGCTGCGCGCACGGCGCGGGAGTCCAGCTGTGCCAAAGTTCCGTCCTCGCGCTGTTCGTAAAGGCGCACGCGGGCGCCATTCTCCAACTCGCTCAGTGCCAAGCTCAGGCTACCGGCGCTATCCATCTCCACGCGGTAGAAGTCGCAGGCATCGCCCGCGCCCACCCAGCCACGGGTAGCGCTGCCGTCCGCAGCACTTTCCGTTGCCTCGGCTGCGCTGTTATTCTGCGTAGCCAAGCCACTGCCGGCAGAGGGCACCGTTCCGCTGATGTTCAGCTCATAGAATCCGCCATTGGTCTCACTATCAGCACCCACGGCTTCCACCTTCACATACAGCGTCTGCCCAGCCTCCACTGCCACACCGGGCAGTGTACCCAGCGCTGCTCCCGGTGCCAGCAGCAGCTCCTGCTGTGCCTCAAACTCGCCTTGCTCATTCAGCACACCCACACTCACCTGCACCGCCGTCTCCAGCGCTGCCGTATCCACTCCCACGCGGTACGCCCCATCCCCCGCTGCGGTGAAGCTGTAGTAGTCCTGTGCATCACCATAGCCTACCCAATCCGCAATGGGGGCTACGTTCGTTGTTGTGCCTATGGTGTTTGTGCCCAGTATCAGCTGTGTTGCCGTGCTCGCCACATTGTCCGCTTCGGGGTCGGCAGAAGTATGCAGGTACGGGTCGCCCGCTACCCACTCACTCTCATTACCCACGCCGTCCACGGCCTTGACGCGCCAGTACCAAGTGCCAAGCTCCTGCCCTTCCAGCGACAAGTACGGGCTCAGCGTATACATCTGCACGGCATCCGTCATGTCGGCATTGTCGGCGTACTCCAGCACGTAGTACACACCGGAGGGGTCATCCACGCCCTGCCATATGTACACGGCGCAGTTGCCCTGTGCTGCGGCATACAGGTTGCAGACGGCATCCGGTGCCGTTTCGTCGCTGGTGGTGGGTATGGCCGTAATCTCGGCCTCGGTCTTGATCTCCTCCACGTTGCCGACGTTGTCCACACTCAGCACATAGAAGCCGTACTCACTGCCTTGCAAGCCGGCGAAGGTCGCGGTGGTCGTATCCGCGGTGAATGTCTTCCACAGCCCGAACTCGCCACCATCCTTCTGCACAAAGATGTAGTAACCTGCTACGCCACTACCTCCGGCGGCATCGCTACCCTCCCAGGTCAGCGCGATTTCGCCTCCCTTCCCGGCATCTTCGGCACTGAGCATGCGGCTCTGCGGTCCCTCAGCATCAATGGTGTAGTTTACCTCCGGTGTGGGTATCACATCGTTGAAGTCGAAGTAGATGTCCGCCACGTTGCCGATGGTGGTTCCCGTCGTCAGGTCATCCTTGAGCTTCACGGTGTAAGTGAAATAGCCGTCACCGCGTCCGCTGTCGTTGTTCGGGTACAGAATACCCGTCATGATGTCCATGAGCATGCTGCCGGACTGTGGGTCTATGGCCATGAACTCCGCTTTCAGCTCGCGCGTGTCGTAGTCCAGGTTGATGCGGATGTCCACCATCACTTCCTGCCCCTCGAAGGTCATGGTGACAATCTTGTTGAAACTGTCCTGCCCCTCTGCCATGGTGATGGTGTTACCCGCCAGATAAATAGAATCCAGCGTGAAGCTGTTCAAATCATACGCTTCATCCAAAGTGGTGAACACGCGAATCCATCGAGCCGGAGCCGTCGCATCCTCCTCGTTCTCAAAGCGCACCATGAACGGCATGGTCTGACCTGCGGCAATGTAGTTCTCCTCGCCGTAGCCGGTCGGACCTACGATATCGTTGGGGTCAGAGGAGCCTGCAGAACCGGTGGTGGTTTTGTTTGTGTCGGCTATTTTTTTTGTTTTGCCTCTCAATCGATCCATCATATCAGCAAACCAATCAGGGAAAGCCTCATTCATCAAATAGTCATAGCCATATACCCATTTACCAAGCGGTCCAAGGTCATTCGGATTTATTTCTTGACCATTAATTCTATCTAGTGTCATTGGTATACCATCTTTAACTACGCTTCTCCAATAATATCCCCACACAGTGCTGGAAACCATGCCACTTCCAACGATATTACTCACTCCTCCATTGGTGTAATAATTAGCATAAATGTAAGCTGTATCCACATACAATGCTCGATTTTTCGCCTCTTCTGATTTTGTGGAATTAGCGTACCCAAACCCAGCAACCCCGAAAGCGCCTATAGAAACAGCAGTAACACCTAACGAAGCACAACCGGTCATGTCAACTCGAGTCACGGCATTATTCAAACAATACGTATACAAGTTCAAACCTCCATCTACGCCTATCGGATCAGATGATATAAAGGTTCCCGTTTGTGCATCGTAATAACGTGCTCTCATATGAGTTAAACCATTACCATCGGAAGTAAGACCGAGCAATCCAAGCCATCCGTATACATTACCTAAAGAGGCGGAGCTACTGAGCGTTACACCGAACGGGTCATACGCATAGGTTGCTACCAAGTTACCGGACGCATCGGTAATACCGGTAACAGAACCGAGGGCATCGGCTTCATACCAATACTCACCACTCAAGACATCTTCAAAGCCCACGAGTCCATTACCATATTGATAGTATTTACTGTTACCCTCTGCATCATACTCGGTTACAACATTACCATTGCCGGAGCCATCGTATAGATAAGTACTTACCTTGCCATTCACACTCGTGCTCACACGCTCACCGGAAGCATTGTAGGTGTAGGCATACACATCTCCCGTGGAGGTCGTCATGCCTAACAACTGACCTTCCACACTCCATGAGTAAGTGGTGACACCCGTTTCATCCACCTTGCGGATAAGATTACCGTCCGCATCATACTCATACTGCGTATCACCGGCGGAGGTCGTCTGATTCAGCGCATTATTGGTATAAAGAGTCTCCACACCATTCACCACCGTGCGAGTACGATTACCGGCAGCATCATATTCATACGTGATATGCTGTTCCGGAACCTCACTACCGGCTACCGGAGCAAAATCCGCCTTCACTAGCTGGCCAATCACATCATAGCCATAGGTCCATGTGCCGTCTTCTGTGGACATGGAGGTGCGCAAGCCGAGCTCATTGTACTCATAAGCGCAGAATGAGGTTACCGATCCCTGAGCATCAAGATGCTCAATCCGTGCAACATCGCCGGATAAAGTATAGCTGTACGTGGTGGCAGTACCATTGCCTTTAGATTCACGAATCAAGCGACCTCCCATATCATACTCATAGCTGACAACAGTATTGCCATCAGCATCTGTCACTAACGTCAAATCACCCCATCCATTGTAAGTGTACAACGTACTATGCCCGGCATCATCCGTCATGGAGCTCATGCGGTCGTTCGCATCATAGCTATAGCTCACGCTATGCCCATCCGCGTACTGAACCTTGGTGACACGGTAGCGCTCATCATAAGTCCAAGTGGTCGTACCACCACTATCCGTACTGCTGAGCATATTGCCGAACACATCATAGGCAAACGTAGTCGTTCCTTCTCCTTCAACCGTCTTGCTAAGCAGATTGCCCTTAGCATCATAGCTCATGTCTACAGTCTTACCGGCGCGAGTTGTCCATGAGGTGGCATTACCATAGCGGTCATACGCCCAGCTTTCCTTCGAACCATCAGCATAGGTGATACCCGTTGTTTGCCCCTTGGTATCGTAGGTATAGGAAATGGCATTTCCCTTGGCATCAATAATGCTAGTCACCAAACCGGCTGAGTTATACTCATAATATGTAGTATTCCCAAGCGCATTCGTTACAGAAATCATATTACCGGCAGCATCATATGCATAGGAAGTAATGTTACCCAGCTGATCCGTCTGTGCAATCAGATTTCCGGCACTATCATAGGCATATCGTAACACATTACCATTCACATCCACCGCCTTTGCTATCTTTCCGGAAAGGTTATAGTAGTATGTGGAGGATGCCCCGTATTGATCCGTTACAGAGATACCACCATCTTCACCATAACTCAGCGTGCACTCACTACGCGTTGCGGTGCTATCAGCTGCCTGCAGCCAGTTCTTTTCCAACAAACCATTATTGCCATAGCTGAAGTGCTGCTGATTTCCCGTTGTGCCTGTTATGGCTGTCAAGAAGTGCTCATAAACATCACTGTAGGAATAGCTGATAGTATCGCCCAGCATACCGGTGGAAGATACCAAATTGCCGTTTTCATAGCTGTATTCAGTTACCGCTCCGGTAGATGATGTCAACTTAGCCACATATCCATCCACCGTATACTCATAAGCTATCCACTCACCATTGCTGTGTGTCAACTTAGCAAGCAAACCGGACTCATTATAAGAACAAGTAATGCTGTTGCCATTGGCATCTGTCACCTTAGTCAAGGTGCCTTGCTTGGTAAAATCATATACCACATCGCCGGCGCCCTTGCCGACCTTAAGCGTGTAAGAACCGTTGCGATTCTTCGTCAGAGCATAACCATCTCCGGCGGTGCACTGATATCCACCGCGATAATCCGGCTGGAAAGTAATGGAAAGCCCCGCAATATTCAGAACAAGGTCCCCCGAATCTTTAACATCAAGATTAATATCCCAATTATGAGTCCAGCCGTAGCCAAACACACTACTCTGAGTGTGCGAGTACATATCATTCGCATACATACGGCTCACCTGCAAGCTCAATCCCGTTGTCTGCACAGCCATATCCGTGGAGGAAGACAAGGTAGAAACCGGCGAAATCTTGCCCATTGCCTGAGCTACCATCTGCGACAACAAGTCATCAGTGCTGAGACCGGCTACGTCCACACCGGCTCTATCCAAATTGACCAGCATCTGATTCAAGCCTTTCACATAATCCCCCCATGTAGTGCCGGTACTCTTTTCCATAGCTTGCACAATGAACTCCTGCAACCACACGCTCCCTTCCGTTTCCGGTACTATCTCATTCCAATCAAGAGTTTCCGTATTATCAGAAGTAATGTAGCCAACATTGATATCAAAGCGAGGATATGAGAAATCCCACGGCTGCTGCCAGCCGGTATAGTATACATTCGTAGAATTTGCAAGTTGAGATGAGGAACTCGGAGGCAAGAAGTGAGAAACATTCTCCTCCACCTCTCCCGATACAGCACCTATGCGAGTTGTACCATTAAACAGAGACGAGGGCAACGCCAATACTACATTATAATCATTGAATCTCCCCGTGGGCATCAATTGCGTTCCGGTAGTTCCCGTTGCCAAGAATGAAAGAGAAGAGGAGAAGCCTTCCGGCACCGTAGAAGTCCAAAAGCCTTGATGCACTATGCTTTCATCCATTGTCAGGAAAGCACGATTTTCACCATTTTGCTCAATTGTGAAGAACACCAGCGGTGCATCCATCGCCTCGTACCCGATGTTTTCATAACTGATGGTAAAGTCTGAGATGATATGATAGCCCAAACTATTCGGCTGCTTGACATGGATAACAAAGTGGGAACCCGTCTTGTTGACTAATTTGACAGAATCCTCTGACTTAGCAACAACTTCGTCCTTTGTGACTCGAACGCTTAACGAGCCGGAGGGCAGTTTACCGGCACCGAAGTTCACGGTAATTCGTTCCGTATTGATGTAATCCACCGAATCAGGCACATATTCGTTGCCTTGTGAATCCACAAAGACAACGCCGGAACCATATTTCAGGTTGATACCCATAATATCAAAGGTACATTCCTGAGCTGCATTCAAGTTGTGCGCAACGACATCAGAAATCTCCATCCTCGCCTCAACAACCTGCAACGAATAGGATACCTCCTTGCCATCCTTGCGACGCACCATCACGTACACATCACGACCGGAGAGGTCAGCCTCCACACGGAAGCTTGTATAATCGCTGTTTATCTTCTGCAATACGTCATAATTCGTTGCATCGGCAGGAGCCCCATAGCGGATATACACCTCCAAGGATTCATCTGCTGCAATATCACCGAAATTCATACGCACCGCCACACCTGCGTCCTGTCGATACATGTAGCAATCATAGCGGTCAGCAGAGGAGATATGACCCTCCGTTACAGTATCCAAAACGAGGTCACGAACGGAGACCGTTATCGGTCTTGCCTCTAAATTCTGCACCCATTCGTAGGATTCCTTATCCTTAGCCTCCTGCCCATTGATATCCGTGCGCACCAGTACATAGTAATCCCCGGCTTTCACTGAGGGCATGGTTACGGTAAGGCTTCCGCTGTATTCCTCCCCGGCGGCAAGCCCACCGACGTGCTCCACGCTACCTAAATAGATGTCATCAATATCCCATACGGCATCCTTAGACAAGTAGACGCCATCCGTCCAGCAGCCTTTCAGCTCATAGCCCGTGCTGTTAGCACCGGTCCAAGCTATGCTGAGAGTCTCACCTGCCGTCGGATTTTGCTCAACCGTTACCCCGGTGATGCTCAAATCCACATCGGCAATGTTAAAGCTTCCTGTATAGGCATCAGAATCTTCACCGAACGTTCCGTTTTCGTTCTGATCCATTCTGTTACCTGCCCAATTCTCCACCGAAGATGCCACGGTTACGGTATACTGTCCGTATGCGGTCTGCTCCGCCACGTTCACCCGATAGGCAGTCCCCCCCAATGACTCAACGGATGTAATGCTTACTTTCTTACCATCCGGACCGATGATGGATACGGCATTTTTCAAGGTAGTCAGATTAATTGCCTCCGTAAAGTATAAGGTAATACCGCTGAGCGTTCCCGTAAAGTCGCCACCCGGCTCCATGTGAGATATACGGGGAGCCCCCAAATTCACTTTCAGCACATCATGACCTTTTCCGGGCCGGGGTTCGGGCTGCAAAGCTCCGCCGGCAATATCCAATATCGCACTGCTCAATTCCAGACGATAATTGCTCTCCGTTTGCATGGCGGCAAAGCCCACACGGATGTTATGCCCCTCTACGTCCAGATATCCCAAGGGCAACACGTCCCCGGAGCCGTTGACAAGCTTAAGCGTATCCGTTGTTACAGTGGAGGCATCAATCTCGTGCGAGAAGAAGAATGTCACTTCCGTCACGCCCTGACCAATCTGGTCTTGGGGAAGAGAATTGCCCAAATACATGAATGCCGTAGTGGGGTCTACCTCCAATATATCGTTAATCACAACAATATTCTCACTATACCCCTGAATCTTAGCCTTAATAGCTTCCCAATCCGTCGTGCCCCAGTAGTTGCCGGACAGATCAATGATTTCACCCTCCACAAAGTTATTCAGCTTAATCGTAGTGGCGGAAAAATCATTACCTACCAAACTTACGGTACTGCCACTGTTGATGGTCAAGGTTGAAATTCCGGAAGTATTGGTAATACTTGCCGTTGCATTTTGAGCAATAAGCACAGTCTGCTTGTTTACAGTGCAACTTTCCAAACTAAGTAAGCCATAGTTCTCTATCTTATTCTTCACCTCTACCCCGCTCAGGCTCATGCTGCCTCCGGACTCAATATACGCTCCGTAGTCTTGCGCATACATACTCCCTCCGGTCATGCTGAAGCTGCCTCCACTCTTTACGCTGACTTGACTGTAAGAACCACTAAAATTAATGTTGGCGTTTTTCAGCTCAACTACACCCCCGTTTTCAACAAAAATATAGCGATAAGAGGACGTGGAAACAAACGCATCTGCTACTTCCTCGTACTCCGCTCTCAGGCTTCCGTAGGCTCTTATATTACACCCCTGCTGATTGACACTTACACCTTCA
>JAFQDN010000011.1 GCA_017415995.1 Akkermansia sp.
AAAATTGCCCCGGATTTACCAATGGCATATACTACTCAATATATAAACATTTAACTCATTTTCATTAATTAAATATAAATAGCAATAATAATAGGAAGTAGACAATCTACATCCTATTATTATTGCTTTGATAATGTTTATATGTTAGACGATGACACTGAAAATATAATACGAGCATCATGAATGAAACATCATAGATAGCCACAGTATTAAAACAAGCTTTTTCATTTTTTTCTTACAATTTTATGATATTCACCCCCGTTAGCGCGAGAGGTCCAAGAAATATCGACACCATTAAGAATATTATTATCTATTATATAAACTTCTCCATGAAACCTCGCGGAATAATTTAAAATGGTAAAAATCGAATTTTTCCATTGTTTTTTCACATCTTCGGACATTGAGTGACTATTTGTCTGAAAATAAACCACCATTTCAGTAAGCACTATTTTCATGAGATGGTAATAAAAAGCAGCTTCAGTAGGAACCAGTTGATCCACATTGACAATTGAAAATATCCTTCTGCAAGAGCAAGCCTCGCCGTAATTTTCCTTATGATTTTTTATGTACTGGTTGTACGCTTCTTGAAAATATTCAGTCTTGAGGTGAATTCGCGTACTAAGCAAAAGCACCATAGAAACAGAAAATGGCACTTCATTCTTTTTCATAGTCATATTTTCACCTCGTTCAATCACATAATCAAATAACTTTTTCTTTGTTACTTCATCCTTTTTTTTCAATTCATTCGCAATCACCGCAACACAACGTTCCGGACTACTATTCGGTTTACATGAATCATCAAGTATCCACTGCCCGCATGATGACATAAACAGTAAACTAAACAAGGATAATATGACGCATGCATATTCCTTAATAATTCGGGTAATATAAAAATGACGCATGGGAGGTCTAGCTAGTTGTTATATGTTTTCTGAGGTGCGCCCTGTTTTCTGACCACCGGCGATGTAGTTTAAGGAATTTCTGAGCCGATGCTTGGAGCTGTGGTTAGGTTACTGTTTTTTGCGTTGATTGTCAATCCTAATTTTTTGGCGATTTTGTATCGTTCGAGCAATAAGCATCATAAACAAACGTCTTATGGAAAATCGAGATGGTGGAAAAATCGACCTTATGGTTGTCCATCAAAAATGCATCGAAGTAGACTGTTGGTTCTCAGAAACTAAATATGAGTGGCAACAATATGCAGAGCATTCGATGGAAACATCTTACGTTGTAGACAAAAGAATGGGCGTAAAACGATGGAGGAAAGACAATGTCTATTCAGCCGCTTCAATATACCCACCATCTAAAATAACAGCCCATCACATAGCGCAAGCAACACTGAAAGCAGTTGACGAAACCAATAAAAAATGGCAAATAGTTAAACCTCAGAATAAAACAAAAAGCAACAAACGAAAAGTAAAAAAGCGTAAGCGTTAAATAAAAACACTCTCGAACACATTGAATAGGTAGGATATTCTTACCTATTCAATGCACTCATTATTTTTTTATAAGTTGCTTTGATTCGCTTCTCAACAGAGCCTAAATTATGACAAGCCCAGAATGCTTCGCCCCGATGTAATGACTGCTAGACTATGTTCTATCGGCTTCGAATTTGGGATAGAAGCGGTACATTTCCGAGTCATCTTCAAAAGTAGGTGAGGAAGGCAATGATATCAACACCAGTTGCAACATGCTAGGAGCATGATAGCTGTGCAGTAGGTAGGTTAGAGTATCACCACCTATACACAACTGCATGTACCCGGGAGAGTTCAATTTGATATCGGCCGGGACATCAAAATACATGAAGTATATGCCTGGGCAGGCTGAACCCTCCATAAAAACGGGCAAAATGCAGTTTTTCCCAGCAGAGCTGAGGTAAACAAATTTGGGAACCGAGTTATCAAGAGAAATGACATCCGCATGCACTCTCCATTTATATTCGGACTGATTTTTCAACACCATATCACAAAACGAAGGGCTATTCAGCTCAGGAAGTTCTGATTTCAGATGCACAATTGCCGATGTAATAATGGGAAAAGAGTAATCAATATCTGCTTTGAGAACAGAATAAGCCACAAATACGCTGAACTCCGGCTCATAGGCAAGATAGTTCTCCAAAACTTGGAGAATAGTCTCTTTATCAGGCTTGTTCGCATCACGCATAGACGAAGCATCAGCGTTTTCATTTTTTTGCGCGGCGTTTTGAGCTCCGGCAGGCAAACATGGCACTAAGCAGAGTAGCAACACTCCCCAAACAATGACGATTTGTGGTTTCATCACTATTTTTGATACAACGCGAGACAAGACTGAAAATGAGGTAAAGAAAACGGAGGATATCATGTCTTCGATTGAGGTTATTCGAGTATCGGAGATGATGCTAACATCTTTGCAATGAAACGTCAAGAAAAATAAGCGGTCGCCGCATCGCGGAGGAACTCGGACAGCTCCCTTTGGATTCGGTGTTCGCTATGAGTACTTGCAAGGCACCAACCTGCTGCACAAGCTCACCAAGCCCAACGGCATGACACTTACGCAGAGCTATGAGGCACAGCGAGACCTGCTCACCGGCATGGCATATCACCGTGGCTCGACTTTAGTGGCGCAGCGTGAATACACCTACGATGTGCTCAGCCGCCCCACCGCTCGCACAACCTCACGCCAGGGCAACGTGGTGAACGATACCTTCGTGCACAACTCCCACTCCGAGCTCGCAAGCGCTCAGGTGAATGGCGAGGCTTACGGCTACGATTACGACAACGTCGGCAACCGCACCGCCGCTCTCGAAGAGAGCTCCGGCGTGGCAAGCCGTACAACGTACACGGCGAATGAACTCAATCAATACACATCCATACAGGAAGCGTCGGAAGCTGCCTTTACACCGCAATTCGACGCCGACGGTAACCAGACGCTCATCAAGACCGAAACCGGCATCTGGACTGCCGTCTACAACGCAGAAAACCGCCCCGTCAGCTTCACCAATGAAGCCACAGGCACCGTGGTCTCCTGCGCCTATGACAGCATGGGGCGCCGCAGCTTCAAGAAAGTAACCGTCAACGGCACAGTAACGCTCCACCGGCGCTATCTGTACCGAGGCTACCTGCAAATTGCTTGCTGCGACCTCACCCGCACCGCCCATCCCTGCCTCTGGCTCATTACGTGTACGGCAGCTGGGCATCAGGCCCAGTATGGACGGCAAGGGTAGTTGGAGGGACAATGTAAGAATGGAGCGTTTCCGGCGCACGTACAAATACGAATTATTCAGTTTATATGACGATGTGACACAGAAGACCCTAGAGCATCGGCTCCAAAATTCCTTAAACAACATAGCCGGTGGTCAGAAAACGGGGCGCACCTCATTTTTTGCAACAGCCCCGTTGTTGCAGAGCACTTTTTTCCCGGAGATTAAGCCGTTTTATCCCACCCCTTGGAGTATTTGCAGTAGCAGACAAGCATCGACAACAGGTAAAGAGAAAGGGAAGCAATATACGAACACTTATAGCATTGCGATAAATATGCGGCCCTAGTAAATCCCTGAGAGAAATCAAGCACACCAAGCAAAGAAAGCACAAAGAAGAATCCCCCCAGAATACAAAAAACAGAAACAACAAGCAGGCTCAGCATGCGGGCGACGAAAGACCACCACGGCGCAGTCAACCTGAAACGCTTCATCCACACCACCGCTGCATGCCCCCACGCAGCGAGCCCGCCCAACAAAGAGAACACCGCCAGCAGTACAATGACATCCATGCGGAAGTAATCCAACATGAACCACGTCAGCCACAACAGCCAAGCCCCCCACACGGCATTGACCACGCATATCCCCACGCGGGCAGCAGAGTCAGCAGCTGCGCGCCAACGAGCCTGCACCTTAGCGGCATGCAGCCCAAGCAACCACGGGAGTACCGTAGCCGGCAACAAAAGCGCGCCGTACCACAGCACATCCTCCGGCAAACGCGCGCGCATAGCCGGCAACAACCATACTAACAGCAACCACCCCTGCACTAGCGCAGCCCCCCACCCAACCAACGCCCCAGCAAGCGTTGACGAGTTCCGGCATGCGGCAGCCACCGGTATTCCAATGGCCGCAACAACGCCGCACACAAGCACCGTAGCGATTCCGGAACGCCCCACACACGCATCATGATACCCGCACAACGCGCACCACACCAGCAACAGCATGGAAAAACACAAACTTGCTACACACAGTAAAAACTTGCGCCACATAAGCATAGGGAACATCTGCCGAGGGTTACGAATCCATCTCCGGGAAGGAAGGCTGCGGCAGCACACATTCTCTGTAGCTGAGCATACCGGCTTTAATAGCAGTCACATCCGGCTCCGGGTTTCGCTCCATCCCCCAAGCTTTCGCTTGCGCAAATGCCTCTTGAGCATCCGCAGCGTCGGCACCGCGGACACACCCCGTGGCGTACATCAGCCCTAAGAGGTAGGGCAGTCTGCAATCCTCCTCTTCGCATGAACGAGCATAATCAATCCATTTTGTTTTTTCTTTATTTTTCCCGGACGGCCAACGCTTCTCAGCATATCCCAGCAACATTCGCAGGTACACCTCCGAAGAATCCTGATACACATTCGCCTGCTCATAATACCGGAATGCGTCTGTCAACCTCGCTTTCACGCCTATTCCGAGATAGGACAAATCACCACATAACAGGCACAGACACGCGGATTCGCGAGCCATACCCTTTAATTCTTTTATCAGCTCTTGCTGCAAGCGGTCGCCGAGCATTTTTTCGTTCAATACCTTCCACGCAGCTTCTCGGAAGCGAGGTTCCTCGGCAGCTCGCTCAAGCCCACATACCAATCGGAAGTAGATAGCCGTCTCATCTCCCTCTTCCATTCCGTGTATCAATTCCTTATAGTCTTCGGCAGCCTGTTCTTCGGTGTACATTACGTCTTCTCCCCAAAAATCCATATCATCGAGGTCATCTTCTGAAAATTCATCATCATCCCAGAAGAAGGCATCATCCATATCCTCAAGGGCATCAATACCAAAGTCTTCATCTTCCAACATTTGCATATGCCTGAGGCGAGCAGACGTTCGACTTATCTTCTGCGCAGTATAGCTATCATCCTCATCGGCAAATTGCTCCGCTTTCCGGACATATTCCCACGCTTTTTCCATATTCGGAGCCTGTACAGTTCCCTCCGCGCAGGCCAGAGCCATCAGGCAACAACATTCCACATTCTCTAATCCTACCCCTTTCTCATAGAGCGCAATGGCTTTTTTCTTATTTACTTTAACTCCGTTTCCGTCTTCATAGCAATTGCCTAACAGGCAACAGGCGGGAGGAAAATCCTGAGCAACAGCTTTTTCAAGATACGCAATGGCAGCTTTGTAATTCTTCCTGCAACCAAGCCCCTGCAAATACATCTCACCTGCATAAAATTGAGCCATAGCGCTGCCTTTATCGGCAGCCATGCAATAGAACTTGAGCGCTTGAGAGTTGTTCTCTTTCACCCCTAATCCATTTGCATAACAAATGCCCATCTGCTCCAGACACTCCGCATCGTCAGGGGACTTTTCATACCAGAGTTTAAGCGATTTGAATGCCTCGTCAACATTTTCACTCAAATGCTGCATATAATAACTTGCTCTGAGGGGATTCTCTTCAAACTCTTCAATCAAAGGGGCTAAACCACCCTCTATTTCTTCAGGCAAATTCTGAATGCACTCCTTGCACACCTCATTACCGGCCGCTTCCCCTAACCTGAAATTGAGGATTGCTTTTGTCAGATCCACCGGTCCGGGGAAAACCGGGCTGTACATCGTAGCCAGCATGAGGTAGCCTTCTCCCGGGTTTCGTTGCACCTCGGCCTGCGCCCATTCTTCCAGCAACTCCCAATCAAAATCCTCCACAAAGCCCTGCGCCACCTGATTAAAATACAACAGCTGCGCTTCTCTCTCACCGTTAAGCCCCTGCTCCAGCACCCACTCATACGTTTCTTTGCTGTACGGGCCTTCGCTTGCGTTCAACTCCTCCATCGCCCGCTCTTCCCGTATCTTTGCACGCTGCAATATCTCCTGCATCGTCAGTGGCTTTGCCTTGTGATATTTCTTTTTCTTTGCCATAATGTTATCTGCGGTATCCCTATTGTACAATTTTCCTCCCGATTATCAAGCTATTTGCGCATTTTTTGCCTTTTCCAAAAGAATTTGCTTGATACCCCCCCAATTTGGTAGGATATAAATATCGATTATACATCACACATCATGAACAAGCATCATCTCCTCACCTTATTTACCGCTGCGGGCATACTGCTGCCCGCACAACAGGCTACCGCCTTCACTTCTCCCCTCCCGGAGCTTGCAGATGGCATCTTCCTTGCGCCCAAAAAGAACAAGAAAGGCAAGAAAAACAAGAAGGGAAAAGGGAAACAGACAGATAAGACCGAAGCACTGGCAAAGAAAATATTTTCAGCATCCGCAGAACAAAAGAAAAAAGCAGCTGACTTTTTGGAAAAAAACGGGAATCCTGACTTCCACACCGCCATCAAAGAGGAAAATGACAAAGTGGTATATGCCCACCTGATGACAGGTTTCAATGCGCAAGATGCCTTGGCATTGGCAATGCAAGAAGAGAAGACACAATATTTCAAACTCATATTGAAAGCACCCGGAGTTAACGTCAACAAACGTGAAGACGGTCGTACACTTTTGTATATAGCTGTGCTGAAAAACAACTATGATTGCATGAAACTACTCTCTGAAGCCGGAGCTGACGTGAGCCAATTGAACGAACAGAAATGTTTAGCAGAAGCTGTATACGACAACAACATAGAACTTGTAAAAGCATTGTTGCAAATCCCGGGAATAGACGTTAAGCAAAAGGGCAAATGGGATAAAACATTACTGGAGCTTTGTAGTAGGTTCGGGTACGGGAAATGTGCCGCCGTATTGCTGACATGCCCGGATATTGATACAACCGGTTATACACCATTGGAATTAACAATTTTCAAGGATAATGCTAAAGAACTCCAAAAACTCCTTAAATCCGGCACAGATTGCAACCTCAAGATTGACAAAGGGCAATATTCAACCAGTATTATATCGGTGGCAAGCAGTATGGGGAGTGTAAATTGCTTGAAGTTGTTGCTTTCTCAACCCGGCATCGAGGTCGACGGTCATCTGCTCTTCGGGCCTGCCGAACACGGACATAGTGAATGTTTAAAATTATTACTGGCTGTGCCGGGCATAGATGTTAATCCACTAGCATGGCATACTCCTCTGGGCTATGCTGTCAAGAACGGCTATACTGAATGCGTAAGGCTATTGTTAGCAGCTCCCGGCATTGATGTCAATAAGTGCAAGGAAGGCGATTGTACCCCTCTATACCTCGCTTCGTATTCAGGATACAGAGGCAGAGAATGCATGAAATTGTTGCTTTCAGCGCCCGGCATAGATGTTTTTAAAGCGACCAAGTACGGGGTCGCCTCAATCCAAGTTAGTGCATGGGGAGAACCGGAATTGGCCGAGTTACTCCTCAAAATACCCAACATGGATGTAAATAAAGCCTATAACAAAGATGGTGTTACGCCGCTCATATTTGCAGCCAAGACCGACAATGAAGAGCTTGTCACTTTGCTACTCAAAGCGGGAGCTGATGTAACAGTAAAAGATGCAAAGGGCAAAACGGCTCTTGATTACGCAGATGAAGACAAAATACGAGAGTTGCTCGGCAAAAAGTAACCGGGAAATGTGCATAAAAAAAGCTGCTCCGGCATAGTTGACGGGGCTAAATAAATTGCCATCTCCCCCCCCTTCCTCCTGCGCCGTTTTTACATTCGGCGCAGGAGTTTTTCAAGGCATCCGAAAAAAGGGACTCAGAACAACTCATTCAGCTTTACCTGAGCCCGAGTATACCCTTGGGCAGCGGCCTTGGAAAGCCATTTTTTCGCTTCGCTCAAGGATTTATTTACCCCTCTGCCACGCAAATAGGACATACCCAAAAAGTATTGAGCTTCCGCGTGACCCTGAGCCGCTGACAATTTATACCAATAAGTAGCCACACCGGGATTAACAGATGTACCTAACCCGTGATCATGCATATAACCATAACTGAACTGACCACCGGCATGACCTTGCTCCGCAGCCAACTGAATCCAATTTAGGGCTTTCTTGTACGATTTCGGCACAGCCCAGCCATGCTCATAAAACAGGCCTACTTTATGCTGCGCACAAGCATAATTCTGTTCCGCAGCCAAGATGTAGTAATTTACCGCTTTTTTATACGATTGCGGGACCCCCAACCCAAACTCATATAAGTACCCTAATCGGAACTGAGCTTGGAAGTTTCCCTGATCTGCCGACTTGCGGTACCACTCAGCAGCACGACTATATGATTGAGGGACAGCCAAGCCGGACTGATAAAACCAGCCTACACTGAACTGAGCATCGGAATCCCCCCTCAGGGCAGCAGTACGGTAATAGTAGAACGCCGTTTCATATGACAAGGTTACGCCCAATCCATGGTCATACATCCATCCCAAGAAAAAAAACGACTTCACATGCCCCGCATCTGCGGCTGACTTCATATATGTGTAAGCGTTAGCATAATCGCCCGCATGAAAATAATTCAAACCCCGGTTAAAAGTGTTTTCCAAAGATGAATCCGTTGAGTAGCGAGCGCTTTGCGCCGATACTTGTTGAGGAAGAACGACACATGCGCACACAGACAGCATGGCCATAGCCATTTGAGATATTATTCGAGATGTTGTTTTCATGTTGTTTGTCTGTCTATACCACATAGACGGCCATTTCAAGGCATTTGTTCACCTCTCTATAAAAAAATTGCTTGATACCCCCCGATTTTATATCCACATCTTCAAAGAAGCCACTGCAATGTAAATTTCAGTTTTTGCGCTGCACGATGCTGATATTTTTGAGCAAGGAGCCACGTTTACGGGCACGGATTGCTTCCATTTGTTTGGGAGACGGGGCACCGTTGAGGCGGTGGTCCAGCTCATCACAAAGAGCGCGGCGGGCAAGGAAGCGATTAATCTCCCGCTCGCGTTCGCGGTGGCATTTGATAACAAGCCCGGTAGGGTGGTGAACCAGACAAACGCAATTATTCGTCTTGTTCACCTTCTGCCCGCCCTTACCGGAGCCACGCACAAAGGTTTCCTCCAAATCACGCTCAAGCACGCCGAGCGCCTTCATGCGCTCGGTGAGCTCGTTGCGTTTTTGAGGAGAAACCGGCATTACACGGAAACCTCACCGCTCAGGGGTTCACCGGGTTCAAAATGATGCGGGCCACTGACGGTCAATTTTGAGACATGCTTAAGACTGGGGACACCGAGAGCATCCAAGGAATCCACCAGCTTATAGAGCTTGCCATCCAACTGCACAATGGGAGCAACGCCGTTACACTCCGGCGCGAGCGACATCAGGCCGGCCTCGTTGATTTCCACCGCATCGGAGCGCAGCAACAACAAGTCGCTGCACGTTTTGACGGGGAAGAAGCGTGAGCGGGGCACGCATACGGCACGCGCACCGGGGAAGCACTGAATGGCGGCGCCCATGGCGGTTTCCAGCTGGTAAACCGCCGGAGTGGTAGCATCTCGCGGATCCACAGTCTTGACGTTGCGGATAACCGGCAGAGGGAGCACACCGTTGTTGGCAGCCAAGAAATCGCGCAGGGCATCCAAACGAATCCAAAGGTTATTGGTGTTGAAATAGCGGTGTTTATCAATATTCTGGAACTCCGGGACATCCGCATCCGGGCACTGCGCCACCTCACGCAGCAAGGGCTGCCCATCCGCTTTGCGCGTAGCCAAATGACCGCCTTTTTTATCAGCCTCCGTACGGCGAGTTACCTCCATCACAAAGGGAACCCCACTCTCTGCAAACCAACGCAGGAAACGAGTATCCATCTGTGCACCCAAATTATCGGAATTGGAGATGAAAGCATACTTCACCCCGGAACTCAACAGCTTATCCAGCCACCCGGAACCCACCAAGGCCGGATAAATATCTCCATGGCCGGGCGGGCACCACTCCAGCTCCGGATTGGCGGGGAATTCCACCGGTTCCAGCGTATCCGTCAACAATTTCGGTACGCGGTTCTGTATCATTTCCACCTGTTGCGGGTCCGCAAAGCCCTCCGCAGCATAGCGGGACAAATGTTCCATGGTGTCAGCACTCGTGGAGAAGGAGTTCATGAGCAACAAGTTAACCGGGTAGCCGGCGCGCTCTCGCAGGCTGCGAACCTGCCGCACTATCAAATCCAAAAAGGTGACTCCGGGTTTAATTTCCAGCAGGCTCTTAGCCTTCTGCAAGCCCATGCCTGTTCCTAATCCCCCGTTCAATTTCACCAATACGGCTTGAGCTAACAACTCGGCATCAGCCTCAGGCGTGGAGCCCACCAAGGCATCCCAATCTTCCACCCCTTCAGCCGGTACAATCTCCCCCTCGGGTATCAGCATGGACTGCTTGCTTTCCAACACGTTTACGCTGTGGCGAAAAGCGTTTATGGCAGCGTCTGAAAGCCCTACGCTTTTCATCTTGTTCTCTATTACGGCAAAACTGTTCATACGCCCTCAGTATATACTATCAGGCCTGACTTTCAATCTTAAACTTCACTTCTGCTTTTTTTATGCTGCGTATGACTGAAGATGCGCTTGTTTTCTTTTCCCGGCGGTTTTATACTCGGGGCTCATGAAGTCTGACCGCAAAGAAATGGCCATCACCATCGCCAATGACCCCACCGCCTACAAACTCTGTACCGTATGCGGAGCTATTGTTGATAAAGAGGCGCACACCTGCCCGGACTGCTATGCCTACCGGTTTGATGATAATGCCAACGCCGTCACCAATGCGGCCATGGACCTCGCCATTAAGGAACCCACGGCTGTTTCTCACCTGGATTTGGCTCCGGAAGAGTAAATTTTTAGAAAAATTCTAAAAAAATGCAAAATTTGGTTAGTTCCGACTTGACAGAAGGGGCTATTTCAGGTATTGTCACAGGCAAGAGATAGCCTGTCACGGTGCCCAAGGGTAGGCATGTCGCGCAGGCACCTCAGGAGTGTTGCCAACCGCAACACGGAACCCTGGAACAGAATATTTATATGAGCGATACCACGACACAAGCGGCCTGCACACGCGAAGAGTGGCAGGGATTTAAGGGCGGCGTATGGACCGAGTCCATCAACGTGCGCGATTTCATCCAACAGAACTACAAACCCTACGAGGGTGACGAGAGTTTCCTCACCGGCCCCACCAAGCGCACAGACGCCCTGTGGGACAAGGTGAAGCTGCTGATGAAGCAGGAGATTGACGCAGGAGGCGTACTGGACGCGGATGAGGAGGTGGTATCCACCATCGTATCTCACGCAGCCGGCTATATCGACCAAGAGCTCGAGACCATCGTCGGCTTGCAGACGGATGCTCCGCTCAAGCGCGCTCTGATGCCCTTCGGCGGTTTGCGCATGGCACAGCAGGCACTGGAGAGCTACGGCTACAAGATGAGCGAAAACACGCTCAACATGTTCAAAACCACGCGTAAGACCCACAACGAGGGCGTGTTTGATGCCTACACCACCGGCATTCGTGCTGCACGTTCCGCCGGCATCGTGACCGGTCTGCCGGATGCCTACGGCCGTGGCCGCATCATAGGTGACTACCGCCGCGTAGCCCTGTACGGCACGGATCGCCTCATCGCCGAGCGCCGTAAAGACCTGCTGGAACGCGAGGGTGGCGTGCTGACGGATGACCTCATCCGCCTGCGCGAAGAGATGAACGAACAGATTCGCGCCTTAGGCGAGCTGGCGCAGATGGGACAAAGCTACGGTTGCGACCTCACCCGCCCCGCTGCAAACTCCCGCGAGGCTGTTCAGTGGACCTACTTGGGCTACTTGGCCGCCGTTAAGGAGCAGAACGGAGCAGCCATGTCTCTGGGGCGCACCTCTACCTTCTTCGATATCTACTTTGAGCGCGACTTAGCCGCCGGCACCATCACGGAAGAAGAAATCCAGGAGATTATGGACCACTTTGTGATGAAGCTGCGTATGGTACGCTTCATCCGTACGCCTGAGTACAACAACCTGTTCTCCGGTGACCCCACTTGGGTAACGGAATCCATCGGCGGCATGGGTGAAGACGGCCGCACGCTGGTAACCCGCAGCTCCTTCCGCGTATTGCAGACCCTGTACAACCTTGGGCCGGCTCCGGAACCGAACCTGACGGTACTGTGGAGCACCGCTCTGCCGGAGGGCTTTAAGAAGTTCTGCGCCAAGGTTTCCATCGAGACCTCATCCGTGCAGTACGAAAACGATGACCTGATGCGCCCGCACTGGGGTGATGACTACGGCATTGCATGCTGTGTGTCCGCCATGCGCATCGGTAAGCAGATGCAGTTCTTCGGCGCCCGTGCCAACTTGGCCAAGGCTCTCCTGTACGCCCTTAACGGCGGTATGGACGAGGTGAAGGGCAAACAGGTAACGCCCCCTGCCCCCCGCTACGAGGGTGAGTACCTGGAGTACGACAAGGTGATGGAGCTCTTCGACAAGATGCAGGATTGGCTTGCCAAGACCTATGTGGATGCCCTCAACGTCATTCACTACATGCACGACAAGTACAGCTACGAGCGCATCGAAATGGCTCTGCACGACCCCGAGATTCTGCGCACCATGGCCTGCGGTATCGCCGGTCTGTCCGTGGCAGCAGACTCCCTGTCTGCCATCAAGTATGCCAAGGTGAAAGCCATTCGCAACGAGGAGGGGCTCATCGTGGACTTCGAAACAGAGGGCGAGTTCCCCTGCTACGGCAACAATGACCCGCGAGTGGACGAAATCGCTTGCGACCTGGTAAGCAACTTCATGAACAAGATTCGCAAGCTGCACACCTACCGCAACTCCCTGCCCACGCAGTCCGTGCTTACCATTACCTCCAACGTGGTATACGGCAAGAAGACCGGTAACACGCCGGACGGACGCCGAGCCGGTGAGCCCTTTGCCCCGGGTGCCAACCCCATGCACGGCCGCGATAAGAACGGTGCAGTTGCTTCCATGCTCTCCGTTGCTAAGTTGTCCTATGATGACTCCTTGGACGGCATCTCCTACACCTTCTCCATTGTGCCCGGCGCCTTGGGTAAGGATGAGGATGAGCGCCGCACCAAGCTCGCCTCCCTGCTGGACGGCTACTTCACCGCCACCGGCCACCACATCAACGTCAACGTGCTGGAGCGCGAAACGCTTGAGGACGCCATGGTACACCCGGAGAAGTACCCGCAGCTTACCATCCGCGTATCCGGCTACGCCGTGAACTTCATCAAGCTCACCCCCGAGCAGCAGCGTGAGGTAATCTCCCGCACCTTCCACACCCGCGCATAAGCGCCGGAAGGCCATCTCTTTAACACCTCGCAAGGAACTTGCTTCCCTGCGAGGTGTTTTTTGCATTTCGGCACGCCTTTTGGCACTGCGTCAAAAATCCTTGCATTGGGCTTAAAAAAATGCTATTTTCAGCTTGTTCAAACAAAGATCACCACTAAGTTCCCTTATGTAGAACTAACCATTCAAAACAAAGACAACAACTTCCCGTGGAAATAACCTAAACAAAGGAACAAATCATGAAAAAAATCATTGCACTGATAACAGCGTTGATGTGGAGCTCTTTTTATGCATACGGAGAAAGCGGAACAGAGTTCGAGGAAGATAACACCATCCTCGTGGGATACGCAGATACAATCGGCAATGAATACGTGACCGGGAGCATGGCAGAAGCCATGCTCCCCTACACACACACAGGCGCAAGTGTAGCGAGAAATCAAAAAGAACTAAAAAAAATAAGAGGAGTAGCCTTACCGTGGACTAAAACCGAAGGCTATACCCCTTATCATACATGCGATGTAAAGAAACCATATTTCGACAATGCTCCTGCGTTATTTTTACATCCGGAGCAACGGTATATATTATGCCTCAGCCCACTTACAAGCATGGGATGGATTATAAACACAGATGAAAAAAAAGCATACGTACTAGAACCATTTTGCTTCCGGGGGTACTTTTGCGACCACTATCCTCACGATTGCCGAGATTATCCGGTAGGCCCCCTTATGGGGAGTTGTGGCAATAATGGCTGGCTGGAAGTCGGCTGGCTGCAAGACACCTTTTGTATCCTGGGAGAGGATTATAAATTCTATACGATGAAGGGAGCCCCCCATGCCTACATTTGGGGACCATACATACGTACCGCGGAAGATAAGTGGAGAACGATTTCAGCTCGATGTCTGTTTGATAGACTAACTTATTACACACTGATGAAATTAATAAAGAAGCAATTAAGAAATATTACAAACCTGGCAGACAATTATTACCTCTCCGAGTACGTATACCGATACGATGAAACAGGCATTACCGAAGATTGTCTTTTTATATACGGTAAGCAAGGCATATACAGAAAGGGCGAAGACAAACCTTTTTACACATTGAGAGAAGATTGGCACCAATATTATTCGGAACACGTTGGTGCAACCATACGAAAAGAAGAAGAGACTCCCTACTTTCATGCATTCAATCCATGGACGGACAACTCAAAGAAAATCTGCACACTCTTCTATAATGCAGCACACCTGCCGCCAACAGAAGCAACCTCAAACCTACGCATAATCTGGAGTTATTCAGAGGAAGAGAATGGCATTAAGAAGCCGGCTCCCCTGACAAATGAAGATTTATTCTTTTTTCACTGGATTTCAACAATTACAAACACGAATTACCACAGGATATCATACATATACACAAATAAAAACGGACATATTATTAAAGAGGGAGAATATTACCCAAGAGAGTATAATATATACTCCGCAACACGCCCTATACACAGTATGGTGGACTATGAATATGGCACGTTAAATAAGCCGGGAAATACGCCTCAAAAAATAGGGAGCAACGCAGTGGCCATACTGATCTATCGCCAAAGAGGATACTATATATACCAAATTATAAGGCCGGATACAGAACGAATCATAGAAATTCATTCCGGCACACAGTTATATTTTTTACCCAGATTACTAAACGGAGGAAAAACTCTTTTTGCCGTATCGAACGATGAATGGAGGGGGTTCGACGCCCCCATGCCGAAAAACTATAGCGAAAGCTGGATCAAGGAGCACACTCTCACGAGCACGCCTCACGCATATTTTATTGAATTACCTGAACATATAAACTGAGCACGCGCACAACATTTAAACCACCATGAGAACCTTCTTGAGATTGACCATTTGCATATTCATTTTTATGGGGGGGATACCGACTCTCCAAGCAAATACACGTCCCGGCGGTACCGCAGAAGCTATATTGCACATAAGTTCTGTTGATAGCACTAATGACCCCTACGACAGCTCCCCGACTGAAATTATATACAAAGACAACCGCCATCAAACAAGTACCGGCATACCTTTAATAAATGCCGATACGGAAGATGAACCCACCTTTCTACTACATCCGGAAGAAAAATACATTCTCTGCCTACACCCTAAAAGGAAAAAAGCTTGGTGCATCCATATTGGTGCAAAAAAAGTGTATCCCATAAATATACAGGAAGAAGATGTCGTCCATGCACCTTTAATCAACGCCTACGAGAATTTTCGGAATCCAAAGGAAATAGCAGAAAAATGCCGGATTTGCTTTTCAGGACA
Source organism: Akkermansia sp. (assembly GCA_017415995.1). GTDB lineage: Bacteria > Verrucomicrobiota > Verrucomicrobiia > Verrucomicrobiales > Akkermansiaceae > Akkermansia. Next base: position 15,651 of record JAFQDN010000011.1, read on the forward strand.
CAGATATTTTTTTGATTACGGCAATAAAATCAATGAATATGATACAGAAGGGAATTATATACGTACAGTGCACCCTTCGCAAGCAAAGCTAATGTATCCGGAAATGCACCCCATAAAGACATTGCACCCCCTCGAAAAAAGCTTTATATGCAGTGCAACCGAAACGCCTTGCGCTGATACGGCTTATATCATAAGTCCCGAAGGGCTGCGCAGAATCAGAGAAACCCCGGAAGAAGTCATAACAACAAAAGACTTAAGCTACGCTCCCTATTACAATCATGAAGAAACAATATGTCAATATACCCATTTTCGTGGCAAAAACAAACAGGAAGACGCTTTGTTCTTCTACTGGGAAATAAATGACAGCTTCTAGAATTATGCATATCTTTATATATCCGGTCAGCTAAAGCAGGAAAGCAAAGGAGCAAAGCCATGCTTCATTGATCAGGGGAGAGCCCCTGATGCCGGAACACCGCCGGGGTGCCGCAACTCAGATATTGCACGAGCTCATAGGCTTCAAAGTATAGACGGATTGGGTGTAGTTATAGAAGTCAGACATGTTGATAATTACATTTATCTTATAACCAGACCGGATGTTAATGGTGTACCTCAAAAACTTATCAGAATTACATCGAATACAATGCTGCACTTTTTACCGTTCACGTTACGAGAAGGAACTGCAATAGCAGCAGTGTCCAGAAACGAGTGGGCCGGATTCGACGCATCTTACCCATTTATGAAAGACAAGGAAGAAGATAACGCGTGGAGAAAACAACACACACTGTGGACGGGAGCATATTTTTACCTGATAGACATCCCGAAACATTAATGGCTATGTCCTACCAAATGGAGCATTAACAATCGAGTAGAGGGCTTTCGCCCCTCTCACACCACTGAGCTGCGCCCCGTCCAAAGCCAAACAGGTTAACGAATTTTAGGGTAGAAAAAGAATCGTGTTTGGGGTAAAATAACCGCAAACACAACAATGAGTAAACAACGCAAACAATATACGGAGCATGACAGTTGGATTGTGCCATGACGCGCTGACAATGGCGTTATTCGGTGGGCGCAAACCGAAAACACTCAATACATTTCAGGGTAGTCAGTTTACGTCTGAATCTTGGCTGTCACGAGTGCGCCAGCCGGGCATCAAGCCCAGTATGGACGGCAAGGGTAGTTGGAGGGACAATGTAAGAATGGAGCGTTTCCGGCGCACCTACAAATACGAATTATTCAGTTTATATGACAATGTGACGCAGAAGGCAATAGGAGAACGACTCAAGACCTGGATTCGCTACTACAATAGCGAGCGCCTGCATTCAGCCCTTGGCAACAAGACACCGGAAGAATGGAGAGAAGAGCATCAATCTGCCGCCTGCCCCCATCCGGCGAAATTTTTTGGCGATTTTTCCGCTACGGCGGGGCGCCCTCCGCTACGCTCCGGGGTCGCGCTGCGCGCGACACGCCCACGCCTCCACTACAAAATCGCCAAAAAATTAGGATTCACAGTCACCGCAAAAAGCATTAACTTAACCACAACTCCAAGCATCGGCTCCAAAATTCCTTAAACAACATATCCGGTGGTCAGAAAACGGGGCGCACCTCAGTTCACGTTTTATTGAATTTTAGCTTGACTCCTAACGAAAATCCTATATATAGTCGATACATGACAACACCAACATCCCCACCAGAAGAATACTTCGCAGAAATCTACACGAGAGCTCGGCAAATACTACTTGAGAGCGATAACAGCGGAGAACATATCTTCGCGCTGGATTGTATTGCCCGAACGGCAGAAGAGGGGCATCCGGATTCATGCTTCATTATGGCGCAAAGCTACGGAGCCGGTAGTATCGTGGAGAAAAATGAAGAAAAAGCAGCTCAATACTACCAACGAGCAGCGGAAGGCGGGCACTTGGAAGCAGCCGTCATCTTAGGTGTCTTGTACCAAGACGGGCAAGGCATCGAAAAATCTCCGCAACAAGCCATGTACTGGTGGCACAAAGCCGCTGAACAAGGTTACCCGAAAGCTCTTTTCATGCTGGGCTACGCATACTCATCCGGCTCATGTACCGAAAAAGATGATGTAAAAGCCACATTGTTTTTCCATTGTGCAGCAGAATTAGGACACACTACCGCACAGCGTTATTACGCTCAAGCCTTGGACCACGGCACCGGCATCGAGCCAAATCCGGCAAAAGCTGCCACTTGGTACCGCAAAGCAGCAGAAGCCGGCGAAGAAATCGCGCAATACAACCTCGGCACCTTATATGAAGAGGGTCGAGGTGTAAAACAAAATGACAAAAAAGCGGCAGCTTGGTTTCGCAAAGCTGCTGAGAAAGAGTTTCTGCCGGCGCTGCACAATCTGGGCATTTTTTACTTACTGGGCAGAGGTGTAAAACAAGATACCCAAAAAGGAGAAGAGTTACTCATCAAGGCGGCATCCAAGGGGTATATCAGAGCACAATACGCGCTCGGCTCCATGTACCTCAAGGGCACACATTTAGAGAGAGCTCCTCACCACGCCGTTTTCGCACTCCGCCACGCAGCGTTGAACAATCATACAGCAGCTCAATGCAAATTGGCGTATTGCTACAAAAACGGCATCGGTACCGAGCAGGATTACTATGCCGCGGCTTTCTGGTATAAAAAAGCTGCAGAAGGAGGACATCCGGAAGCACAATTCAACCTCGGCATTGCTTATGAATGCGGCTACGGAGTAGAGCCAAACATGCAAGACGCCCTCATCCTCTATTCCGTCGCAGCAGAGCAAGGACACCCCGGGGCTCAATATAATCTGGCTCTTTGCTACCACTATGGGCGCGGCGTAGAGGCAAACATGCAGGAGGCGCTCAAATACTACCGTCTTGCAGCTGATGGCGGCGACGTGGCAGCCATGTTTAACTTGGCTGTCTGCAGCAAGGAGGGCATTGGCATGGAGAAAAATGCGGAGGAAGGCATACGCCTCTATACCGCCGCAGCGGAGCTCGGTTACGTGAAGGCTCAAGTCAACCTTGCCTCTTGCTACGAGCAAGGGGATGGCGTCTCTACCGACTTGGAAAAGGCAAAATACTGGTACCAACAGGCGGCTAACCAAGGCGATGGCTACGCCATCCAAGCGCTCGCCCAACTCTGTAACTGATTTTTTTTGCCACTGATTCATTAACTCGCGCCCCTACGGCGCGAGTTTTTTATTTTTTCGCTCCGGTTCTCTTGAAAAACAACCGAAAATATGCTATACTGCATTCATACATGGAAACGCCCGACTTAAGACAATTTATCGGCTGGGACAAACCGGCCATTGAGCTTGTAGCAGAGAAACTCTACTCTCTCTTAAACTCTGCGGACAAACAGGAAGCTGCCCTCTACCGCCGCGCCACGGTAGTTGTCCCCACATCCGGCAGTGGCCGCCGCCTGCGCGAATATATGGCGGAGATGGCTAAAAAGGAGAACGGCAAGCCCATCCTTATGCCGAAAATCACCTTGGCGGGGCAACTGATACCGAGCGAGGGAGTACATGTAGCCACGGGAACGGAAACCTTGGCTGCGTGGTTGCAACTTCTCAACACAGCGAATGAGAGCGCGCTGAATTCATACGCCCCACTTATCCCCCGCCGCCCGGAAGCCCAATGTGAGCGCTGGGCTGTCGCGGTAGCCCACAAACTCATCAGCCTGAGAGACCGACTCGAAAAAGAGGAAATCACCCACGACACAGTCACCGGCTTACTGGCCAAGCGAGAGCAACTGCTCACCGAAAAGCTGAACGCACTCTCGGCTGAGGCCAAAACCGAGAAGGCGAACCTGACGGCTCAGTGCAAAGTCATGCAGAATGAACAGCAGCGCTGGAGCACGCTGGGGCAAGTGTTCCGTGATGTTGATGCGCGCATTACGCAACTATTCCCGGCCAAAATACCGGCAGAACAATTCCGGGAAGAGCAAGTCGCCAATCCTACATGGCAAGGCCAAAGCAAAGTACTCATTCTCGCTTGCGTGCCCGAGCTTTCCCCCCAATTGCAACGCTACCTCTGCAACCTACATGGTAAAGATGGCGGTAGGATTGAGGTATGGGTTCATGCCCCCGAGGCTGAAAAGCCGAATTTCGATTCCATCGGTCGCCCGCAAGAAGCTGCTTGGCTTAATCGAGAAATCAGCATTCCGCATGCCTTTGTCTACGCGGATGAGAAGCAGGAGGAAGTCAACAACGCAGCCTCCGCCATTCATTTAGTCGATGATGAAGAGACTATGGCAGCAGAAGTCCTCCGCTTGGCAGCAGGCTGTGATTCGCGAGAGGTCGTTCTATCCGTTGAAGATGATGAATTTGCACCGGCCATTGTGAACATCTTAGCAGCAGCCGGCTGGACGCTCAACATTCCCGAAGGTCGCAACACCTTAAGCACGGATTTAGGGTGTTTGTCCGCTCAACTGGCGGATGCCTGTGAGGCGCGCGAGAACCGCCCCCTATACGACGATAAAACAGGCACGGTAAATAATAATAACACGCAAGGTTTGAACACCTTCATGGCGCTGCTCTGCAACCGTGCTCTTCAACAAGCTTTGGCAAAAGATGCGGCGGCGCTTATCGGCATGCAGCAACACATAGAAAGCATCCGAATGCTGCTGCTGCCCGGTAGTGAGGCTGCCCTGCTGCAAATGCTCAAGCAAATTCCCGGTGTAGATGGTGGGTACAAATCCATCACCATGCTCAACGAAGGGCAAAACTCCGCCTACTACGACTTCGCGGCAAGAGTATCCGAGCTACTCGATAATTTGGGTAATGGTAATATCTCCTCAGAACTCAGTAATCTGGCAAAAAAGCTGGAGAGAAGCCACGCAGCAGGCAGTACAAAAAAACTGGCAGAAGGCATTGCCAAACAAATGAAAGCCTGCGCAGATCTGCACGCGCAACTGCCCTCTGCTCGCTACACCATCGAGCTACTGCGCCGCAGCGTTGAGGAAAACCAGGCTTCGTGCCCCTTTGCTGACGCCTCCCGCAGCGTGAGCGACCTACTGGGCTGGCGAGAGCTTGCCTATGCCCGAGGGAAGCGCATTATTCTGGCAGCCATGCATGATGGGTGCATCCCGGAGCCGATGCAGGAGGATGAGTTCCTGCCGGAATCCCTTTGCGATGAGCTGGGAATCCGCCATGAAAAGTTCCGCACAGCGCGTGATAGCTACCTGCTGACCTCCCTACTGGCAAGCAGGCAGCGCGAAGACGAACGCGTGGATTTCGTGCTGGCACGCCAAAAGAAAGACGGCTCAGTACTGGCGCCCTCCTCCTTGCTCATGCGTTGCGGGGATGAGCTACCCAAGAGAGCCCGCACCCTCTTTGCGGAAAGCAAGACTCCCCGCCAATTACCGGCAGCAGCCCCCTGCCCGCTACGCCGCGCCAAATGCGGCAAAGCCCCAATTGCCCCGGGTGAGCTCGAATCCATCTCCATCATTGCCCCCGGCAAGCAGAATCCCTTCACCAAGTGGCATGAAGATAAACAAGGCAACCGCTACCAAAAGAGCTTCTCGCCGTCTTCGCTTTCCACTTTCCTGCAGTGCCCGCTCAGCTTCTGGATTAAGAATTTGTTCTACATCGACCTCGGCAACAGCTACAAAGAAAACAAGGCGGAGCTCGAGAGCAATGAATACGGCACCGTCATGCATGCCGTACTGGATAAGCTGGTGGCGCAATTCCCCGATGAAGAAGCGCTGCACCGCGCCTGCCCCGCCGCCGCTACGGATGATACTGCCGGCATAGAACACATGCTGGCAGCCTGCAGAACCATAGCAGAGGCGGAGTGGCAAGCCGTCTACAACAGCTCCACCGCCAGAAACAAGCAACCGCTTGCCATGGAAGTGCAGCTGCAGGCCATTGACCGTACCCTGAAGTCGTTCGTCGCGCAACACTTGAAAGATTTGGCAGATGGCTGGTGCAATGTAGCCAGAGAATTCACCTTCACCCCCACCATGGAGCTGTCCAACAATGAAATCGCACGCTTCTCCATGAATGCGGACCGCATCGACCGCAACCGCGACGGCCGTTGGCGCATTATTGACTACAAAACCTCAAACTCCGAGAAAAAGCCTCACAAAATCCACTTCGACGAGCTGGAAGAAGGGGAGGATTCACTGTTCTACAGATTCATGAATGTGCAGGGCTATGAGTTCGGCACGGTATACTTCGGAGAGAAGATGTACCGCTGGAACGACGTGCAGCTTCCGCTCTACGCCTACGGACTGCGCCACCCATCCGCCGAAGACCGCGTGAAATTGGGCATCGCGGCAGAGGTAGACATGTCAACAGTAGTACCGGATTTGCTTTACTACAACCTGCAAAATAAGACGGAGAAGCTCGCAGTATTCCCGCTTGTCGAAGCAGGGGAAGTGAAGCAGATTTCCAGCAGAAACAAGGAAGTGCCGGAGGCGGAAGAGCTCTTCAGCTCAGCCATGAAAACGGTAAAGGCCGCCATTCGCATGATTCGCGACGGCAAGTGCCTATTCTCCGCAGAATCACTGGAGTACAAGAGCAAGCCCTTCTCAGCCATCGTCAAACCGGGCACGACCGCCCCGAGATTCGGCGCGCTTACGCTGCAAAATGATCCCCGCCAATTGTTCCTGCTGCCGACACTCCAAAAATAATCCCAAACCCTATCTGTTCATATGATGACTCAACAGAACAAACTCACCACTGCCTCCACACAGCAACACCACGTTACCAGCAACCGTATTGCAGCTTCTGCCGGTACGGGCAAAACATATCAGCTGGCATCCCGCTACATCACGCTGCTCCTGCTCGGCGCCAAACCGGAGGAGATTATTGCACTCACCTTCACACGCAAAGCCGCGGGCGAGTTCCGCAACCGTATTCTGCACGCCTTGGCAGAGGGCGCAGATGACAAGCGAGACGCAAAAACCAAGCGCAACGAGCTCGCCGTCCGCGTGTGGGATGTCCTGAGCGGGCTCTCTGTTGTCCCCACGGAATATGGACCTTGGGATGTGGTACCGGCCTCCAACCCCGTCCCCCTGCTGCCGGTTACCGAGGCAATCGTGCGGCTGGCGGCAGAGCAGCGCCAATACACGGAAGAGCTTTACAACGAGGACAAGACACTGCAAGCCTATTATCAAATCAAACCGGCAACTGCCGACACCTTTGCAGATTTGCTGAAGAGCATGGTCGCCGTGCTCAGCAAGCTACAGCTTTCCACCATCGATAGCTTCTTCTCCTCCTTGGTGGCAACAAACAGCTTAGAGCTTGGGATGAACAGCGTCTCCCCCCTTGACCCCACGGAAGAAGACCCCATCCGTACCGAGGATATTCTGCGCTACTTGGACAGCAAAAACGCGGATGAGCAAACACGCACGGAGTTCCTGGAAATGTTCAGCCGCATCACGGAAGGTGTGGGGAATACCACACAAGCCCGGATTGATGCTGATATTAAAGAATTCCTGCAACTTTACCGCGATTTGCCCCAAACACAATGGGGCAACATTGATTCGTTCAATTCCTCCGCAGACTTACGACTGGCTACGGATGAAGAAACGGCACGCTACAACAGCGCAGCAGCGGAGCTCAAAGAGTTGCTGCAACTCCATGGGGCAGAGCTACTGAAAGCGAACGCACGCTCCCAATTCAATGAGCTCGCGAATGGAGGCTTGCGCCTCAAGCGTGATGCCGCGTCAGCCATCAAAGATGTGACCCGAGCCACTGACAGCAGCGATACATCGCAACCGCCCATCAGTCGCATCGCGCTGCTGGCAGACACCTTGCTCAGCCTTGTTATCCCTTGCAAGCTGAGAACTGCTGCAGATCGCAGCGCAAGCCTGCAAGAACTCATTGCCGGATTCGCGGAAATCTATGATACCCGCATGAAGGCGGAAGGGCGGCTCACCTTCTCGGATATTTCGCGCATGGCGCAAGAGCTCATGCTCCGCGATGAGGCGGATGAGCGATGGCTGCGCCACCACATTGCTTACCGCATGGGCGGCAAACTCTCCCACTGGATGCTTGATGAGTTCCAGGACACGTCCGAATCTCAATTCAACACACTCACGCCGCTCCTCCAACCCATTGCGGAAGAAGCAGGCGCCAACGCATTCGACTTCTCGGAAGAGCGGTGGACGGCTAACATGCCGCCGGAATTGCAGGGCAAGCTCACCCAAGGGCACAAGCACCCCGTCGCTAAGGAAAGCCTGTTCATCGTGGGTGATACAAAGCAGAGCATCTACGGCTTCCGCACCGGCAAGACAGAGGTTTTTGAACGCCTCGCCACCGAAGAACAGTGGAAAAAACCGCTGCAGCCCTCCCCCTTGCAGCGCAGCTTCCGCTCCTCCCCCGTCATCATGGAGTTCACCAATGAGCTCTTCGGCGCTCTCGCCAAAGTGGAGAACACCGAGAAACAAGCAAATGGCTGCATTGCAACGGATCCGGTCATCTTCTCCGATGATTTCATGAAGCACAGCTCCGCAAGAGACCTCCCGGGCTATGTGGAGATGAGCTTCATCCCCCCGCCTGACAAAAACAGCGACGAGGATGACTCCAGCCAAAAGGCACGCATCTTTGACAAGGTCGTGGAGATTCTGCAGGAGTTGACCGTTAATGGAGAATCCCCCAAAAACGGCATGAGCATTGCCATTTTGGTGCGTTCCAACAGTGATGCTGATGAGGTGCAGAACCACGTGCGCAACCGCATGCCGAACCTCCCCACCGTGCTGGTGAAAGATAGCTTGGCCGCAGTGGCTTGCCCCATGGGCGAGATGATGCTCTACTTCTTCAAGTGGCTGTTACACCCGGGTGACGCCGCCGCGCTCAATGTGGCAAAAACATCTTTCCTCGGTGCTCATATCGGTTGGGAATCTGACAAATCACACGCCGAATGGTTGCAAGAGCTGCAAAACATCGGCTACCATGGTGTGGTTCGCAAGTTGTTCACCACCCTACCGGCGGAAGATGCTGAAGCCAACCGCGCCATTATCCGCTGTTGGGAGAACGAGGCTCTCGCCTTTGACACCAACGGGGGCGCTCTGGCGGACTGGGTGCTGCACATGAAAAACCTCAGCGTGCAAGCAGCCGGCGCTGCCGGTGCCGTGCAGATTATGACCATGCACAAGAGCAAGGGGCTGGAGTTTGATGCCGTCATCCTCCCCTACCCCGCAGCCAAGGCGGTGGATGCAGAGTCGGATCTCAAGTACTTTATTTCCGAAGACAATAAATCCCTCATCCTTCCCCCCGGCGGTAAGGATGATTGGCCTCACTACGGCAGCACCTTCACCGAGCTCGCCAGCCGCTGGCAACAGCAGCAGCGTAAAGAAGCGTACAACCTGCTGTACGTATCCGTCACCCGAGCCAAACACGCCAATTACATCATCTGCCACGGTGCGCGTCTGCTTGAAATTAAAGTAGCCAAAAGAACAGGCGAAATCACCTACGATTGGAAAGCATCTGCCCGCTCCGTTAGCGGTCTACTCCGCCAAGCCTGTGCTCTAATGAAACCCGGGGCTGAGCTCACTCTCGACAAGATGACCGAAGAGCAGACTCTCAAGCTCAAAGGTGAGGCAAATTGGTACGAAAAGCTGGATAAAAACACCGCTTCCTCGCAGCAAACAACGGAGCACGCTAAACTGGGTGCAGGCATCCCCCGCCGTAAGCGGGTGAGCCCGTCCAAGATGGCAGCTGCGGAAGATAAGCAGCAGACGGAGCCGGAGGACAAGCCCGCGCGCATTGCCGTATACGGGGGCTCCGCGGATGGCGCAGAGTTCGGCACAAAGGTGCACAAAACATGGGAACAAATCCTGTGGCTGGACGCTGCCGGAAAACTCCCCTTCTCCGCCCCGCAAAATGACGAGCAAACCGTGGTTCACAATGCCTTGCAGCAAGCGGAGGTCAAAGCACTATTCACCCGCCACTCCGGACAAGAGGTGTACAATGAGCAAGCCGTGGAGGCCATTAACGAAAAAGACGAGTGGGTCTCCGCCACCATTGACCGACTGGTTCTCACGTATGATGCAGCGGGGCAAGTGGTAGCAGCCCACATCATCGACTTCAAGACCAATAAACCCGGTCCCCGCGATGGGTACGACACGTTCGAGTCTTGGCTCCTCGAGCACTACGCTCCCCAAATGCGCAGCTACCGAGAGCTCATCAGCGACGCCTTCAGTCTCCCCACTCAGGCCATCACCGTCTCCCTCATCTCCTGCCCGAAGGAGGCACCGGCCCAAGTGCTCACCTACACGGAGGATAGGCTGTAATAAAGCCAAGATGCCACCACACACGGAAGCCCGGGCTATTTCAGGCTCGGGCTTCCTGATTCTGGGTCTCAAGCAGCGAGGCCAGCATTCCGTTGGGCGAAATATCACCCACCCATACTTCCACCGCCTGCCGGAGCGCATATTCATTGCACAAGGTCGCAACCTTCTTATTCAAGGGCGAGCTGCTACTCCGCAGAAAGTGACTCAGCCGCAGGAATTCCCTGCGGGCAAACGTGAACGATGCGCCGTTTATTCGACAATGCGCGCCTCAGCACAGCCCGCTCCTGAGCACTTGTGAACGTGGATATCAGGGCGGCATTCGGGCCTGAAGTTCCAACTCTTCCCCCTGCCGTCAGGCAGGGGCGTTCCCGATTAGCGGCTTGAAACCTAACCCGAACCCTCTTTATACACGCGTCTTTTTTAACGCAGTGGTTCAATTTGATTTTGCACCTCTTTTTTTTCGAAATTTGCTTGACAGAAACACAAAAATATGATAGAGATAAAATCGTACGGGGCATGAGCCCTGCACGTCTGTCTAACAAAACCAAAAACTGTTTATCAACGTTATGAATACTACTACCATTGCGACTGCGGTCGCGTTGCTGCCGATACTACCAAAGCATTGTTGCACCGTGCCTGTGGGGCACTGTGTGATAAGCTGAGCATGAGCCGGTTAAGACCGCTTATTCCCTGCGCAAGCTGTGCCTACGCATAGGCATGACTGTGGACGGAAAGTGCGGTTGCACCGGCAAGCACCAACACCCCAAATCACCATGTTCAAAATGAAGCAAGCACTCGATGGCGCCACCGCTCATGCGGTGGCATGCAGCCCCCAATCATCATCATATTAACCCAATAATCCCCCCTCATTATACAACATGAAACAAAACGCAAAACAAGAACAAATGGTCATTGCCCTGGGCAGTGAAATCGGTCTTCCCTACCAAGTGTGGCATGAGGAGAAGCAACAGTGGATTAAATGCGAATCCGACAACCCGATACGCGACCGCGATGTGCCACGTCCCACCTACCGCACGGCATTGGTGAATGCCCCCATGGGTGGCTGCCGCAGTGTGCGCATACCGATACCGCCGGAATCACCGGTGGTGCGGAGTGTGGAGAGCCTACAGGACATGCTGCGCTATTACCGCAGAGAGGGTTTGCAGCTGGCGGTGGAAGATGCCGAGGGAGGCGAGCCGGTGCGTATTCTGTCCATACGCTCTGTAGGTAAGCAAGTGCCGGCCTACATTCCCACCGTGTATGAACACGACACGACGCACGCGACAGAGGCCGAGCTGGCAGATTACCGCCGCCGGATATCCGCCAGCCCGGGCGTGAGTGATGATTTTCCGTGGTACGCAAGTTCTTACTGGAACGACTTTGTGGGCGGCAGCACGGAGCTGTGGCTGCCGGAGCAGCAACAGTGGGTGCGCGCCGCGGAGCTGGAGTACCCGCGCTGCCTGCCCCATGAGGGCAAGTTCCTGACCATGGAGCAAGAGCACGGCTATGGCGGGCTCGTGCCGCAGGAGGACGGCAGCGTGCTGTTCGACTGGTTTCCCGTCATTTATGATGTGGTGCTGGAGCGCCCCTGCACCATCAACATAGCAGCCGGTTATAACGGCAAGCGCCGCCGGTTCACCATGAGAGGCCAAACCCTCCCTGCCGACGAAGTCTCACAAGCCCCTACCCATTAACACCCCCAACCAACCACCACCATGAACCAAGAAAACAACACCCCCACACCGACCGACAACATGCAGGCACTGCTCAGCGCAGCGCTGCGCCTGCCCGTTATCCAATGCCACAAAAACGATGCCCCGCACAAGGGCGAGCTCAAAGAAATGAGCATTACCGAAGTGAATGGCTTCCTCAATTGGGTCGGCGAATTCTTCGATTTGTACGTACAAGATGCGGAAAACGGCGCGCCGGTGCGCATTTGCAGCTGCCGCTATGTGGCCCCCAACGCGCAGTGTGAAATCTACTACCTGCCCCTGCGCAAGCAGCGCAGCGAAGCCACGCCCCAAGTGAACAAGGATTCCCCCGCTGCGGCCTATGTGATGCACGAAGCGACTCTCATACAGCACCCCGGCAGTGAAGAGTGGCAGCCGATTGCAGCCACCGCAGCGGGAGGTGCACTCCCCTTCGGTGAGGGGGAGCTGGTCTTGCAGAAAAGCCCGGCGTGCACGCAGAAATTCCGCCAACCGGCACGGTGGTGCCCCATCAAGCTGCCGGATATATGCAAGCTCACCTTCGAGCGGCACTGTACGCTGCACCTCGTGGTAGGCAATGATAAGGCGGAGCAATTTTCCCTGCTGGTCCGGGGGAACAGTGTGCCCCCGGCCAAGACGGAACCCGCACCCAACAAAAGGCGTAAAACCCTGCACCGGCGTACGAAACGACGCAAGAAAAAGAGCAAAGCCCTGCCGCATGTTCCGCTGAGCATCAAGACCAAGCCCATCGTATACAAGCCGAATTGGGAGAGCAGAAAAGCGTGGCTGTACGAACTGTTCGAAAACCACCATTCCATTGCATGCCTCATCGAAGACCATTTGAGTGACAAAGAATACCCCGAATTAGCAAAACTCGTTAACTTCACACCACGGCAATACTGATGACCACAGAAAAACAGCAAGAATACCAAGGCTACCGCATGCTGACGGTAGTGGTACCGCTCAACCCGCACCACACCATGCAGGGGCGGCAGCGCAACATGAAAATGCACTACCTGATGCGCCTCCGCACCTACCGGCTGCGGTGCCACTACTACCGCCTGGCACCGCAACAAAACACAGCCTTGCGGTATGGTGCGCTGTGTTTCCGATTCAAGCGCCAATTTAAGAAAGAAGCCCTGCTCAGCCAAGATTGGCTGAGCGAGCTGACGGCAAAGCTACAGGCAGAGGAGCTATGCCCCTGCGTGTACGTGTATGATGACGGCGGCGTGGGCGATGCCGAGCACCTCGACACCGTCCGCATAGCCCCCCGTACCGCCATACCGGCAGCGCCTGCCATCAGCGCAGCGGTGATCAAGGACGGCACTAACATGAATCCCACGCACGTGCCCTACTTTGCACACCAAATGCTCATCATCCCTGCAAAAATGCCGGTGGAAGCCCTCCACCCCTCCGCAGAAAACTACCGTGAATGGTTTGCTTTCTCAGAATAACTTCCCTGACTCATTTTTTTATGCAACAAAACACCACTCATGAATCTGATATAAAGCGTGGCGAGGATGAGGAATCCGCCGCTGAAGCTATACGTTCGATGAGTTTGCTGTTGGCAGCCGGCGCAGACATCAACCTTGCGGATGCATACGAACAAACACCGCTGATATATTCCGTACGACAAAACACACCCTCCGTAATTATCGGATTCTTGCTCAACAGCGGAACAGCACTCAATGCAACGGACGCGGGAGGATTCTCTGCACTGTGCTACGCCTTGGCCGATGAACAAACGGAAACCGTTATAATGCTGAGAAAACTCGGAGCTACGGAGCCAAGTGAACACGCCCTGCAAAACTGCCGATTGCACACCGCTATCCGCAAGGGGGAAGTCCTCCTCGCACTTGCGGCTTTAGCCAAGGGAGCAGATGCCAACGCCCGAAATCATGCCGGGAATCCACCCTTGCCGGAAGCAACGTACTTGCACGGGGATACCCTGCCACAGCTGTGCATCGATGAGGTGCAGTATGCCCCGGAACTACTGCGCGCCATCAAGCTGATGGGGGATGAAGCCCCCCCCGGCATGTATTGGTTGAGCGGTTCACAGAGGAATCAGCTCTCGCCTAAGCTATTATCGGGAAAGCAATGGGGCGCAGAGGAAGCATCTTCCCCTGCGCCTTATTACCATGATGACAAGGAGGCGATGTTATGACTTTTTCTCCCACCCGAAAGGCTCAAACTCAGCTTTAGATTGAGGATCCGCCCACTCCGGTTTGCGCATGGAGTAAATAACCAATGGAATTCCGGCAAATACCACAGCCCCCACAATCAGAATGCCAACGTACAATACCGGACTCCCCACCGGTATCTGCCCCGGAGGAATAAAGCTGAATGCAAATGCCAACAAACTACTTAACAAGCCAACACCCGCTACCAACCACATACCAAAGTTGCCCCCCGGTACACGGAAGGAGCGTTTTACAGTGGGCTCTTTGTGGCGCAGATAAATTGCAGCGCTGAACATCAATATGTACATGATTAAGTAGAGAATGATGGTAAGCTGCGAAATAATCTGGTATGCCGTCTGCACAGAGGGCAAAATCACAAAGAGCGTAGCCAGCAAGGAAACAATACAACCTTGCAGAATAAGAATACCCACCTGTACATCATTGTGATTGCGCCTTTGCAATGCACGCGGCAAATACCCGGCCATTCCTACTTGCAGCAAGCCTTTAGAAGGGCCTCCTACCCAAGCAACCACTTGAGCTAATACTCCAAAGGCTAAGAACACAGCCATTATGTTACCCAGCCACGGCATTCCTATCCACAGGAACAGCTTATCGTACGCTACCAGCAGACTCTGTACCAGATTGATTTGACTTCCCGGTATCACAAAACCAATGGCTAATGTTCCGAACACGAATATGCATACCGTTATGATGGCAGCCAATGCTATCGCGGCGGGATAATCACGCCCCGGATTCTGTACATCCTTCACGTGCACAGCACTCATCTCCATTCCGGCGTAAAATAGGAAAATGCTGGCAGCCAGTACTATATTGTTGAAATTCGACAAATCAGGGATGAAATCTGCCGTATTCATGCTGATATCTATGGGATTGCCCAACAGCCAATAAGCTAAGCCCAACACGATGAGCAATGCCGCAGGAATCACGGTTCCCAGCAAAGCACCCCATTTTGTAATAACACCGCTGGAACGCATCCCCCCGAAATTGAGAAATGTTGCCAACCAATACACAGCCAGCACAATGCACAGCACATACACGCTGTTAGAGGACAACGCTGCGTCCCACGATTGATTCGGTCCTATAAAGGCTATGCTCACAGCTGCAAACGTAAGCACAGTCGGAAACCATATGGTTGTCTGAATCCATTGCAACCATATGGCTAAAAAGCCCGCTCGGGTTCCGAATGCCTCACCGACCCAGCGGAATACGCCACCCTTTTGCGGCCATCCTGTTGTCAGTTCTGCTGCCACCAGCGAAACCGGTATCAGGAAAAACAGCGCTGCAAACAAATAATAGAATGCAGAACTGAGCCCATACACGCTCTCTGCCGGCAAGCCTCGCAAACTAACAATGGCTGCCACGTTTATCATAGCCAGAGAAAACACACCCAGCCCGGCCGTGCGCGTCCATCCTGACTTCTTATTCTGTTCAGTTTTGTTGTTCATAAATTCTGATTCGCGTTTCTGCTCCGGTAGCAAACTGCGGAACTAACTCTACAATCCTTGGGCGCAACTCCTCAGGAGCATCCCCGGGCATCTCATAATACAGCGTATGCATCATATTGAGCGGATAACTCAGCCCCATCTCACACAGTCTGGCTTCCTCAGACAGCATATCCCCGGCTTCCTCTCCCGCCAGCTTGCGTTGTGCATACTCATCTTGATTATCATCCATACATGCTCTTTTACACCACCCCACCACTCTACGTTTGATATATGCTATTTTTTCACTTCTCCGGGATTTTTGAAAATTCAGCCATTCTGCTGTCGCTCTCCGCAGCTTCGCCCTGCGGGACTTCAAAACAATTGCCACCGAACGGAACGACAGAAAGCATCGCGATGTATTGTTGCCGTAGCCGCTGTCGCCCACTACCGGGGCTCTGATGTCTTTTTCTGTTTTATCCGGGGGTCGCGCCCGCTGGCGCGGGCTTACCCCCGGCTACGATTCCGGAGCCCCGGACGGGGCTCAAATTTAGGCTTCGTCGGCACTCTCGTAAACGTTCGCCCCTGCGGGCTTCGTTATTTCCCTGTCTCGGCGTAGAGAGGGGGCGCAGCCCCTCGCGGAGACGGATGGTGGCTATCTACCCTGCCACGGCGTAGCTGCACGGGCGATAGCCCTTGCAGCGAAGACGGGTCCCGGAGAGCGGCGCAGCAGCTCGGAGGCCACGGCGTAGCAAGCGAGCGCAGCGAGACGCGAAGACGGGTCGCGGGACCTATCCTCCGACAAGACGCCCGGTTTGCAAATCAACCAGAAAAGATGGTAGGTGCACGATGCTCTCACGGTAGCTGCACCCCATAATCGTGTAGGGGGCTTTCGCCCCCTCACACACCACCGTACGTGCCTTTTATGGCATACGGCGGTTTCCTAACCTTTACAGATTACGCTCTGCAATGAGACTAATCCCATTTTCCTGAACCACT
>JAFQDN010000012.1 GCA_017415995.1 Akkermansia sp.
AGGCGATATAAGAAGCTCACAAACGAAAAACTATCCGTAAAGAACATGCAATTCGCTTGTACTGTGGATGTTGAATACATGAAAAAGATTTTTGAAGCCGTATTTTCTGTATGACACGTCGCCCAATGCGTTTGCCCTGAATTGGCATGGCTCTGCTGTAACGGCTTTTATCGGCAAGTGCTGAGTGCTCTGCGCATGGCTGCCACCGTGGCGTCTATGTCCGCCTCTGTGTGCGCGGTGGAGATAAAGCCGGTCTCATACGGTGAGGGGGCTACATACACCCCTTGCTCTAACATGGAAAGGAAGTAGCGCCGGAACATGCCGAAATCTGCCGTGGTGGCTGTGGCTAAATCCGTGACATCCTCCGTGGTGAAGAACAGGCAGAACATGGAACCGCTGCGCTTGAAGGTGAGCGGTAGTTGCAAATCTGCCAAGGCGGCACGTACTCCGCTTTCCAAACGCGCCCCTAGGGCTTCTAAGCGTTCATATGCCCCGGTGGTCTCCAACTCTCGCAATTGCGCAAGCCCTGCTGCCATGGCTATGGGATTGCCGCTCAGGGTGCCGGCTTGGTATACGGGACCGAGGGGGGAAACGCAGTTCATGATGTCCGCCCGCCCGCCGAATGCTCCCACCGGCAGCCCGCCGCCGATGACCTTGCCCAGCGTGGTGAGGTCCGGGGTGATGTTGTGTTTGCCCTGCACTCCCGCCCGGGAAATGCGGAAGCCCGTCATGACTTCATCGAAAATGAGTAAGGCTCCGTGCTGCGCCGTGATGTCGCGCAGGAATTCCAGGTAACCCGGCTTGGGTAGGTAAAAACCCGCATTGCCCGGGTAGGGCTCTACTATGATGGCTGCAATTTGCCCGGGGTGCAGGGCAAAGGCGCGGCGCACGGCTTCCTCATCGTTGTAGGGCAGTGCCAGGGTAAGCTCTGCAAACTCGCGCGGTACTCCGGCGCTGTCCGGTTCTCCGTGGGTCAGGGCTCCGCTGCCCGCGGCCACCAGTAGGCTGTCCACGTGCCCGTGGTAACACCCCTCAAACTTGATGATATACTTGCGCCCGGTGTAGCCTCGGGCCAGTCGTATGGCGCTCATGGTGGCCTCCGTTCCGCTGTTGGTCATGCGCACTTTCTCGATGGAGGGAACCAGGCGGCAAATCATTTCGGCCATCTCTACCTCCACGCGTGTCGGTATTCCGTAGCCCAGCCCTCCGGGTATGGCGGCTCTCACGGCGTTGATGACGCTTTCCGGCGCATGCCCCAATATGGCAGGCCCCCACGTCCCCACGTAGTCGATGTATTGACGGTCATCCTCATCCCAAAGGTGTGCTCCCGCTGCTCGTTTTACAAAAAACGGTGCCCGCTCCAGTCGCCTGAATGCCCGTACCGGTGAGTTGACTCCTCCAGGGATTACCTTACATGCTCTCTCAAACAGTTCCTCTGATATGGCCATGCCCCCATT
Organism: Akkermansia sp.; assembly: GCA_017415995.1. Classification (GTDB taxonomy): domain Bacteria; phylum Verrucomicrobiota; class Verrucomicrobiia; order Verrucomicrobiales; family Akkermansiaceae; genus Akkermansia. Next base: position 1,458 of record JAFQDN010000012.1, read on the forward strand.
ATACTACTTCTACAAGCGTTTGAAAAGTAAATTAAGGTGCTACGCATTATTTGCGATTGACAAGTTATTGATGCGGGGGGCGGTGTAGCAAAAAAGAGTGAGGGCTCTTTTCCCTCACTCCTTTTCTCTGCACCCATTCGGGTGCTTGGTGTTTTTAGGTCATTTTTACTTACGGCGGCGGCGTGCTGCCAATCCGGCCAAGGCCAGCAGACTCAGCGTTGCCGTTGTAGGCTCCGGTACCGTGCTGTCCGTGCCGGGCGTGGAAGCGGCAGGTAATAAGGATTTTGCAATTTCGTACTGATTTTGGTCTTCTGAGAGTTGTCCATTGTAAAGCGCTACTTGGTCGCTGTAAACGTAATCAGAATTAAGGGTGAACGAGGAATACGATATGCCGCTTAAAAACGTAGACCCGAGTGTAGATGTATTGGATGTTAATTCGTCTACTAATTCCAAATCTTTACTCCACAAATACATATCAGTTTTTATCTTGGAATTATTACCAGAAGTGTACACATAGGAAACCAGAGTTGCATATGCATATTCCACGCCGTCGATATCATCGGGCAGAGGAAGAGTGGATATGGTTCCTTGGAAGGAATCACCAATACCGTTGTTCCTCCAATTGCGAATAGTACTGAACTGGGAATTAATGCTGGTTCCCAGCACAGTTGTTGCATTGTTTGTATTATCAGCGCTCAAATACCCCAATGAAACATTGCCATCTGCCGTTGTCCAGGCATCTAATTGTTCCAGATTCAGAGTCAGAAAGAACGTAGCCTTTCCTTCAGTGAATGTTTCGCTGCTGATGTCAGCGGTATCGCCCTCCCACTTGTCGGTGAGGTCAATCTCAGTTGCGGCCATGGCAACGCCGGCAGCAGCGAGGATGAGAGTGAAAGTCTTTTTCATGATGCTTATGATTGATTGAGAGTCTTGAGTGAGTGCTGCTTTTTGCGTATGTTGTTAGGGCGCAAAAATAACATGCGTGAAGTATACATGTTTTGTTATGTGATGTACAGCAAATTTTGTTTGGTATGACACAATTTGTAAAGTCTTGACAAAGTAAGGAGTTGGGGGGCGTGAGAGGGAGGGGAGTAAAGAGAAATCAGTTGCCGTAGGAGAGAGCCCGCACAGCGCGGATGACACCGCGAGTGACGAGAGCGAGGCGGTTGTAGTCCAAGGTATCGGGGGTATCGGAGGTTTCGTGATAATTGGGGTTGCGGAGGAGGGCAGTATCCGTAATCATGACGGAAGGGATGCCGAGCGGGTAATAGTTGCGGTGGTCGGAGAAGTACAGCTCGGTATCGTGCGTGAAGGGGAGGTTGATGCGGGCGGTGGGCATGTTTTGCCTGAGGTGAGCAAGGACATCGACGGAGAGCTCGCGGGAGGCGGGATCGCCGACGATGGCAATGAAGTTGCCCACGGTGGGGAGCAGGAGCTTGTAGCCCGGGAAGAAGGCGGGCTGGCTATCAGGCTCATCGGAGTAGTAGCCGAGCATCTCCAGGCAGATGAGGCCGAGTACCTTTTCCTTATTGCAGGCCGCAGCGTGGTGGGCAGAGCCCATATCCGCCGTGCCGAACCACGGGGGCTCCTCGCACGCCCAAGCCACCAGCTCGATGGTGTGCAGTGGCTGCTGTTCTGCGGGAAGGGCAGAGGCGAGCTCCAGCAGGGCAGCTACGGCACTGGCGTTGTCATCCGCGCCTTGGTTAATGCCCTCGGAGCCTATATCGCAGGCATCGTAATGAGCGCCGATGATGTAGCGGGTGTCATTTTTGCCACGGCGTAAGGCGCAGACGTTGTAGTGGGTTTCGCCGTCGGAGGTGGTGAATTTTTGCAGAGAGACCTCCCACCCGGCGTTGCGGAAGTGGTTGGCGATGTAGTCACGCGCCTTGGTGATGGTGGCGCCGTAGCGCGGGTATTTGCAAAGCTCTTCCACATGGTGGCGCAGGGCGGTTTGCTCCTCCTCCGGAGCCGTAACGGCAGTGGTGGTGTGGGCCTCTATCATACCGCGGCTTTCCGGGGTGATAAAACAGAATAAAGCGATGAAGAGAATAACGATGTTTTTCATGAGCAAAGGATTTTTTTGGGGGGAGGAATCAGAGGAATTGGCGCGGGGCCTGGGCGGGGATAGCGTACATGAAGTTTGCGCCGTAGGGTTTGCCGGTAATTCGGGAGTCCAGTAGGGTGATGATGCCGGTATCCGTTTTGGAGCGGATGAGGCGGCCGATTCCCTGGCGGAATTTGAGGAGAGCCTCCGGCAGGAGGTAATCACGGAAGGCGTTGCCGCCACGCGCGGTAATATCCTCGGAGCGGGCTTCCGTAAGGGGATTGGAGGGGGATTCAAAGGGGATTTTGGTGATAATGACGTGAGAGAGAGCCTCACCGGGCACATCCACCCCGGTCCAAAAGCTGTCCGTACCGAGCAGTACACTGCTGATGTCCTCCTTGAAGGCTGCGAGGAGCTGTGTGCGGTTTTGCCCATCTCCCTGTACCAACAAATTCCAGCCGTGTTCCACGCAAAAGGGGCGCAACAGTGTTGCCATCCGGCGCATGGTGCCGTAGCTGGTGAACAGCACAAACGCCCGGCCGTCGGATTCCTCCAGGGAGCGTGTAATCCAATCAAATAAGGCCGGGGTGTACTCTTCTTCTTTGCCGGCGGGTGGTGGCGGGGGCATGCTGCGAGCCACTATCACACGCATTTGTTCAGCAAAGTTGAAGGGACTGCCTATTTGCAGGGTTTCCGCGCTTTCCGCCCCCACGCGGCTTGCAAAGTAGCCCATGCCATGCCTACCGGTGGATAAGGTGGCGCTGGTGCAAATGCAGGTGTTGCCGGTCTCGAACAGTTTTTCGCGCAGGAGGTCGGACACGTTGATGAGGGCGGAGCGCAGGGTGGTGTAGCGTTGCTCTTGCCCGGTGCTTTCCGCCCAGTATACGGCGGTATCAGCCTCGCTGAGGTGTATCATCTCCGCCACGCTGCTGCGGTAGGCTATCAGGCGCGCCGCTATGTCCAGCAATTCTGCCCGGCTTACCTCATTTTCCTGCACTTGCGCCATTTGTTTTATCTCCGCCTCCAGGGTATTGAGGGCGGGGGAGAGGATGTCCTCCGTCCACTCCGGTTGGCGCAGGCGTACGCAGCCCTGGTTTTCATCCAATCGGCAATCCAGGCGCGCGCAACGGAAAAACTCGTCCGCTGCCGTTTGTGCTTCCTCAATATGGTGCAGCAGGGTAGGCGTGGCAAAGTGGCGTAGGCTGCCTTTGCGCGTGTGGGGGTTGTACAGGCGCAATAAGTCGTACTTCAGCTCCGCTTCTCCCAGCGTCAGCCCGAACTGGGAGGCCGCCACCGTCTCAATGGTGTGTGCCTCATCCAGTATCACAAAATCATTCGGGAAGATGAAAGAGGGTAGCTCTTCCTCCGCGAGCATGCCTTCCTCGCGTGTGAGCTCCGCCATGGAAAGTAAACCGAAAAAAAGCGTGTGGTTGAGCACCACTACCTGTGCTTTTTCCACCCGTAAGCGGGCGGCCTGGTAGGGGCAGGTGTAGCCACAGTTGCGCGGGGTACACACGTGGTTTTCGCTGCATACCTGCGCCCATACCTTGGGGCTGATGTCCAGCTCCGCCGGCAACTCGGCCAAACTGCCCTCACCGCACTCGCGGGACCACGCCAGCAGGTCATGCAGTTGTTTGGTCTCTGCTTGGTTGAACAAGTCCGTAGCCTGTTCCAGTGCGCGTTTGAGGCGTGTCAGGCAAAGGTAGTTGGCCCTGCCTTTGAGCAAGGCGACGTCGAACTCCTGTTGCAGGGCGCGGGCTACCGTCGGTATGTCCTTGTGAAAAAGCTGCTCTTGCAGGTTGATGGTGTGGGTGGAGATGATTGCCTTGCGGTTGTGTTGCAAGGCATAGCGAATGGACGGTATGAGGTAGGCGAGTGATTTGCCGACCCCCGTGCCGGCCTCTGCCAGCAAAGCACCACGGTTTTGCAGTGCCGCTGCTACGGCCAGGGCCATTTGCTGTTGCTCCGGGCGGTACTCGAATCCCTTACCGCCGGATAATATGCCGGAGGCGGAAAAATCCTGCTCTGTTTGCGAGATTAACACTCTTACGGGCGGAAGGGAGGGGGCCGAGGGCTGCCACCGGATTAGTTCAGCGGGCGGTCACCGGTATCCGGTATGTTAATGTTGAGCGGCAGCGTGGGGAAGTAGGTGCGCAGGGTGTTGACGTCCGTGTTGCTGTCAATAAAGTACCATTTGTTCAGCTTGGTGCCGCGGTTGGTGGCTTTGCTGTTGCTGTGGTATTCATCACGCACGGCGTAAATGAAATCCTTGCGCTCCATGCGCACTGTGCGCCCGGTTTTGGCGTCCGTCACGCTTATCCACAGGGTGGTTGGCAGTACGACCAAGCGGCTGCGGTCGCCCTCCCACTGGATGTCCTCTGCCCGCTTTATTTTGCCATCGCGTCCCTGTACGGAACCTGCGCGCACGGAGCGTGCCGCACTGCCGGAGCTTACCAGCTCATATTCCGCATAGGGCGCACCTACCACAAAGCGCTCCACCTTAAATCCCTGCGCTTTCATTTGCTGCCCCATGCGCACATACTGCATGCGCAAGGCTGCCATGTTCTTTTTCATGCGCTCCTCGGCCTGTTCGGCGGTCTCTTTTTCCAAGCCCATGATGCGGCGGGCGTCCTGCCTCTCTTGGCCGGGGTTGCGGCTTGCAAACCTGTCTGCCAGCGTGCGCTTTATCGGCGGGTACATGAAGTCAAATGCCCAGCCCATGTCACATGCCATGACTGCCGCGCGGTATTCTCCTGCTGCTGCCTGGGCTTCGCGCCCGGCTTGGCTTACTGCTGCCACTGCTACTTGGCTTGCCATCGCCAGGCCCATCGCTGTCAATACTAAGCTCTTCATGCCACTAGCCTACCATGTCCGCCCGCCCCTTTCAAGCGCAAAGTTTGTTCGCATCCATTCAGTGCCATACAGTGACAGGACGCTGAATTGATAATCGGTGGGCGAATGAGGCCCTTACTTTGCGCCTGAGCTCAGCAGGATTTTAACGCAGAGCTCATTTTTGAGCACGAGGGCGTACGATAAGGCGGAGTGCCCGCGGTTGTTGACGCTGTGAACGTTCGCCCCGGCGCGGATGAGCTCCTGCAACACGGTATTGTCAGCGTGCTGAGCTGCCAGAATGAGGGCGGTGTTGCCCTCAGCGTTGCGGGCGTTGAGCTGAATATCCTTGCTGTGCAGGAGCATACTGCGTATTTGCGGAGTGGCATAGGAGCAGGCCAACATGAGAGCAGTATCGCCATTGGGGGCGCAGCTGTTCGGGTTTGCTCCGTTGCGCAGCAGCTGCTCCAGCTCTGTGGTATTTTGTGCCAAAACGGCGGAGATAAGCTCATCACCGTAGCGCCCTCCCGCTCGGTAGATGCATGCGGCACATGCCTTTTGCCTGCGTTGGGCTGCCATCAGCAAGGGTGTTTGCCCCATTTTGTCCGCAGCATTGGGGTTTGCTCCCGCTGCTAACAAATACTCCGCTACGGCGGAGTGCCCGTTGCCTATGGCGTACATCAGCGCTGTCCAAGAGAAATCGCCCTTGGTATCGGCATTGACCCCATGTTGCAGCAGCATGCGTATGATGGCTGCATGCCCGGCTTCTGCCGCCAAGTGGAGGGCGGTGTTGCCCCGGGCGTTGCATACGTCGGCGTTTGCTCCGTTGCGGAGCAGAAGGCTTACGGCCGGAGCATTGCCACACTGTACGGCACATAAGAGGGGGGTATCCCCCTGCTTATCCGGATTGTTGAGTGCCATTTTTTCCACCTCAACCAAATGTGTTAATTCCTGCATGCGGTTAAGGCGGATGGCGGCGATAAGGCGCTCGGTGGCAAAGATTTCAGCCTCTTCGTAGTCCTCCTCCTCTTCCCAGTCTGCAATGGCGCTCAGGGGCAGGGATGCAGTGCCGATGATGGCATACAGCAGCATATGAATGGCGGGGCGGCATTTCATGTGCATGGCAGAGGGGCGGTTCAGTGAATAAAGTGCGTGTAGACGGGGTTTTCCTGCACCGGCGGCAAGATGCCGGCCTTTGCGGCAGCCTCTTTGCAGCGTAAATGGTACACCATGTTGCGCGCTACATAGCGCAGATTTTGCAGCCCTTCAGCATCTTTGCGGACGTCATCCGGCGTAAAACCGTGAACCATGTTCCAATAACGGCCTGAGATGATGGGCATTTGCGAAATGGTGAAATATTTGTTGATTTGGTCCAGTGTGGCCGTGGTGCCGGCACGGCGTGCGGAGGCTACTGCTGCTGCCGGTTTGTGGGCAAAACTATTATGGCCGGATACGTAATCCGAGAAGAAGGCTCTATCCATAAATGCAACCAGTGAGCCACTGGCGCTGGCATAATGCACCGGGGAGCCGATGACGTAGCCATCATACTCCCGCGCAAGTTCCACAAACTCATTCACCTTATCTTGGATAACGCACTTTTTTGCGCGAGCGCAGCCTCGGCATGCGCGGCAGGGTGCCACCGGGTCCGCCCCGATGTGGTAGATTGTTGCCTCTGCACCCTCTGCCCGAAAGCATTCCGCCATTTCTGCCAACGCCGTGTATGTGCAACCATCCTCCCGCGGTGAGCCGTTTACCAATAATATTTTCATCTCTGTGCTTGTTATGTTGAATATCTGCTTCTCACCATATTACCACACCTATTCCCCACCGCAAGCTTTTTTTACGCTTGTGCAGGTGGTACTAGGGGGGAGGGTTACGGTGTGCGTAGCTGAAAATGCGGAGGATTTTGTACTTTCCCGGCATGAGCCCGGCAGGCAAAGCAGCGGTGCCTGTCATGGGTTACTCAGTCTTCATTTTTTGCTTTCAGGTGTACGGTGAAGTCCAGGTACGGGGCGTCTTTCCAGTCATCCCGCGTCAAGACTCCGGTGAGGTTGCCGTTTGCATCCGACATCAGCTCCAGGCGTGCATCCTCATTTTCAAAGGCGTCCGCTGTGGCTTCGTTCGGGTCAAAGCTGCCGTCTAGCAGGGTGATGTCTACAATGCCACCACCGTTTTCTTCTTGTTTTGTCAGCCCGCAGCGCCCGTTCACATATAAGTGAGCACCGGGTAGCTGTGGGTTGTAGAGGGTGCCATGGAAGTGGATGGCATCTGCTACGACTTCCGATTTAATCACCTTGAGCGCCATTCCGCCGGAGAGCGTGTCTCTGCTCCAAGAACCGAGGAATACGCTTTGCGGGGCAAAAAGCGCGATGTGTGCGCGGCTCCACTCCGTTTGATTAACTGCGTCTTTGGTTGTAGTGTGTTTGAAGTTCACCCGGAATGCTTTTTGCGGGGTGTCTTGCCAGTCCTCGCGGGTCATGATGCCGCTGAGCCGTCCGTCTTTGCTCAGGCTGAGCTCCAGCACGGAATTCGGGTGGTCATATATTTCCGCCGTGGGGGTATCCGGATTGTAGGCACCATCATACAGCGTGATTAGCATGGTATATGTACCGTCCTCATTCGGGGCCGCATTGCATGTCCCGGCTAAGCTGATGGATGCTAGCGGAAGATCCGAGTCATACATCGAGCCGTAAAAGACGATATCTCCGTCCGCCATAGCCGATTTTTCAATCTTGAGGGTCAGTTTGCCGAATCTGCCTCCACGGAACCACTCCCCGTTGAATTTGCTCCCGTTGTTCAGCAGTGCGCGGAACGGCGCAGGCTGCAAGGCGGTTTCGGTTTCCTGTTGTGCGGCGTTGCCTGCTTCCGCCGGTTGTTCATTTGCTGCAATAGCGCTGTTACTGAGGCTCAGCAGGGTTGCTGCTGCGAGTGCTAATGTTGTTTGTTTCATGGTTGATGACGTTGTTTCTCTGATGCTTTGAAGAGTTTGTGTGAGTGATGCTGAATTCTACCGTATTGCCCCGGCATTTTCAAGAAGTTTTACACACTCTGCGTGGCGTTTGTTTTTTGCTATTTTGAGGGGGGTGCGGGACGGTGTGGAATAATCCCCTTGGTTAACATCTGACCCGGCTTCAATCAATAATTGAACACATGCGGTGTATCCTTTCAGTGCTGCCCAAAGGAGGGGTGTTTCACCGTTGTTGTTTGCGCGGTTCACGTTAGTGCTCCCATTTGTAAGCAGGTGCCGCACGCACTCCGTTTTTCCATGGCTTGCTGCCCAGTAGAGGGGAGTACCCCCATTGAATGACGTTTGATTGATTTCTATGCCGGGTACTGCCAACAGAAGTTGTAGGCACGGTGTGCGCCCATACTTGGCGGCAGCGCAAAGCGGCGACATCCCCTCTCGCGTCTCCGCGAGGTTCACGTCTATGCCGGTGGCTGCAAGCAGAAGTTTAACACATTCCGTCTGGCCGTTGCAAGCTGCCCAATACAGAGGGGTTTCCCCGTTCCGGTTCACGAGGTTCACGTCTATGCCGGGGGCTGCAAGCAGGAGTTTAACACATTCCGTCCGGCCGTAGCGCGCTGCCATTCTCAGGGGGGTGTTCCCATTCCTGTCCTGATAGTTGACATCTGCTCCCGCATCTATCAGCAGTCTGAGTTTGTGCGGATCGTTATAGGCGCTGAGTATTGCCACGTTGTAGTTGTTGATACCCATTCCTCTTAACGTGTCTATGGCTTCGTGTCGCGTATCTTCCGTGGGCTTACAGTCAGACTCGGAGGGTGAATCGGCGCGTGTGTGGAGTCTTGAGTTATGACAACGGTTTCTGTGCTTTGCATTTTTATGTGTGATTGAATTGTTGTATCTGTTACTCTGTTGACTTCCCTAACGTGTATTTTGTTCGGTATTATTTTCACTTGTCTAAAAGTTGTGCGCCTAAGGAGGCGCTTATCAAACCGGCGCTTGAGGAAGATTTCGGTGACGGCGACGTTACCTCCGACTACTTCGTACCCGAGGGGTTGCAAGCCCGCGCCCTGATGCGCCCGCGCTCACAAGGCGTGCTTTCGGACGTAAAGGTGGCAGAGGCCGTATTTCGCGTGGTAGACCCCACCCTGCGGGTAGAAGTCTACCTGCAAGTCATGCGCCGTATTATCCCCCTGCCCGGTGGCAAATACCGCGAGGCTACCTGAATCGAAGAATTGCAAAAAAAGCTCGTTAGACGTTTTTTTGAGATCTAATACTTGACAGCATAACAACTGTCCGTTAACATATTCCTTAGGTCGTAATGAATACACCTACAACCCAAAATATATAATCATGAAAAAAGTACTTACTTTCATCACCATGCTTCTCAGCATCCTTTGCGTCAATATCCCCGCAAAGGCAGAGCCTACCAACGCCCAAGAAATGTACCAAGCTGTGTACCAATTCTCAACAGCACTCGATAATATGAACAGCATCTTGGCCGGGGTTAACAGCAAAGCCACGGCAGATGCCGCAGTCGAGCCGTTTATGGCAGAATTCATTAACTTTGCCACTCAGCTTTCGATTATCCGAACCATGACCCCCGAAGGCGACATGGACAGTGCCACCGAACGAGAAATCACGAATCTGATGGCTAATGTTGAAAGAGCTAAAAAAACTTTCGAGAGACACTGCCAACGCTTGGCCGATACAAACTTCTACGGTTCCGAAGCCCTTCTGGATGTATTCAAGGCCATTGCAGAAACAGCCAAATAAGCGTTCTGATTAGTTTTAACCGACAAAGCCGTTGTTCCACCAAGAACAACGGCTCATTCATTCTCAAAAAACGCACTTTAAAATTCAGGCGTAGCGAGACGCGAAGCCGGGAGCGAAGCGGCCTGCCTCGGCGTAGCAAGCGAGCGCAGCGAGACGCGAAGCCGGGAGCTCCGAGCCGGGGTGGCGCGTGTTTTGTTTGTGCGTTAATATCCCATTGATAATGCGATGTCATAAGACGAATTAATGCATACGGAATTTCTTCGCACTTACGTGCTCCGGGAGGGTTATGCCACCCGCATACCGTTTCGGCAAGCCTCAACGGTTCGCGGGTTCGGATTTGTTTTTTTACCCATTTCCTAGGGCTTACGCCCTAGGCTAAGTTAGGTCACCCGCTGACGCGGGTTCAGAATTCCGCTCGCTAACGCTCGCAAAATTCTCCCACCATCACCCCTTCAAATTCTGATTTCTCGCTCAACGCAAACTGTGGCATCAACCATAAACTTTAACAGAGCCAAAAAAATCAAAAAATTTTGAACGCATGATGCCCCGGCGGTGTATAAACTGCATAAGAGCACATAAGTGCGACATATGTGGGTGAGATCCACGATGTCTTTTTCATGTAATTTCAGAGTTGATTGAGTATGAGCGGGAGCGCTGAGAAGCGGCTCCCGCTCATATTTTCCGGCAACGGAGAATGATAGGCACCATACGTACTATGTCAACACGCTTATTTTTGCTTGAAAAAGCGGAAAGTGGCGTGTATAATGCGCGCGCATGGTGAGCGCACAGAAAAAGAGACCCTTTTTTACAGCATTCCTAATCTTGGCCGGATTGGGAGTAGTGGGATTGGGGCTGGCACTTTGCACGGGTTCCGGAGCAGAGGACAGCAGCAACATCTACAAGACTGATGCCCCACGTGCCACCTTGCCGGAAAACCTGATGCCCGGATTACTCCCCATTACGGCTGAGCAAATGGCTCGCATACCGTTTGCGGACGGATTCCAATGGCCCGTTGGCGCGCCGAACATGGCATTCATGTATGATGCCCAAGGATTCGGGGCTGATAACAACCTGCGCGGCGGCAAACACGTAGGGGTGGACCTCAACGGCATTGGCGGCGAAAACACCGATTTGGGAGAGCCTGTATACGCCGCCGGTCGCGGCTTGGTCATCTACAGCGGTATACCCTCTGAATCTTGGGGAAACGTGGTAGTAGTAGCCCACCGTCTGCCCGGCAGCACCACCATTTACCAAAGCATGTATGCCCACCTTAACGAGCGCAAAGTAAAAGTGGGAGATGTGCTGTACCGCGGGCAAGAGCTGGGCACCATAGGCACCGGCAACGGACATTACTTAGCCCACCTGCACTTTGAGTTCAGCGCCTCACGTGTGGTAGAGGCCGGCATGCCCGGCTACCATCCCGCCGGCACCATGAACCGCCTCAACCCCGCCGACTTCATCACCAAACACCCGGCACCGGCCTTCCCGGATCCGTACCGAGATGTGGCCGCTCAGCTCAAACTCAATTCCGCATTCTCAGCCGGTACCCCCTGACACATTTTACCCCTTTCCAGCATATGAAACGCAGCATTTTACTTTTCTTACTCGCCTTTTTGGTAACAGCCGGCATAGTTGGTGGCTTTTACTTCTACATAGCCGGGCGCGCCCCGCAGCCCGCAGCAGCGGAGGCTGAGGCAACCCCGGCTCCCACACAAAACAATACCCCGGAGGCAAGCACCCCCAAGCCGGATACCCCGGCTGTAACAGCCCCCACCGATGCCGATAAGGCAGATGAGAGCCCCGCTGCTACTCCGAAGCCGACGGAAGAGCCGAAACCGGCAGACAATACAACAGCTGAGAACCCCACTCCCCAAGAGCCTGAGCAGCCGACAAGCACCGAGCCTACCCCTACGCCTACGCCCCCCACTGCTGAGCCGAAGCAGCCGGAGGTAAAACTCCCGGAGGGAGTACGCCCGCACAATCCGGCGCATGAGAGCGTGCTCATCGTCAACGAAATCCTTAAAGGAGACAATGCGGAGGCCGGTTTGCAGAGCCTGATAGACGGCAAGAAGGTAGCCCCCGAGGCAGCGGACGTTATCAAAAAATGGCGTGCCGAAAACACCCCGGGCGAGGTGCAGGAAGTGGGCGACATCCGCCACTATGAAAATGACTCCAAAACCTTCCGCTACCGCATCAAATCCGCAGACGGTAAAAATGACCTCATCGTGGATGTACGCACGGACAAACAGGGAAAAAACCCTTACATTATTGCAGCAAACATTGTACCGAGCGACGTCACGGACATTTCCACCGCCAGTGACTCCATGAGTGTGGCAGAGGGATTCATGGAAGCAGCCCGCTTGGGCAACATGAGTAAAGCACGCACCATGGTGGACGGCAGCAAGGTGTCAGATGCCACCATTGCCGGACTGTGCATGATTTTTGAGGAAGGCACATTCGGGCTGTGCCGCGAGACCCCCATCCGCAACACCGTACTCAATGACCGCAACGCCATGTACTTGGTGTACGTGGTGCCCTCTCACAAGGCGGATGCCGGCCGCGCACAAGCCAACCACATAGCCATGAACCTGGAGCAAACAGGAGCCGGCTGGCGCATAACGGGCATCGGCATGGACAACCTGCTGGGTGCTTATGAGGAAAGCGCTATGATGGAAGGCGGGCGATTCTTCCCCATCGTGAAGAATCCCAAGGGCGGTGACTCACTGGCACTCTTCTTTGCCTTTGATGACGCCAGCCTTACCCCCCGCTCCGAACGCCAGCTGCAAATCGTGGCGGAAATCCTCAAGCAAAGTAAAGGCAAGCTGGACATCTCCGGCCACACGGATGACGTGGGCAGCGAAGAATACAACCTCCGACTTTCCGAAAAACGCGCCGAAGCCGTGCGCGAGGTACTCATCCGTTTTGGGGTAGCACCGGAGCAAATTACCACTAAGGGACTCGGCAAGAATGAGCCGCGTTTCTACGTGGAAGCAGGAGATGACGAGACAGCCCAAGAGCGCAAGCGCGGAGAAAACCGCCGAGCAGAGATATACTTGGACTTCGAGTCATGAAGTACACCCTCAGGCCGGCCCCCGGCGGGCGCGATTTTTCCGCGGAGCTCAACCCTGAGCAATACGCAGCCGTAACAACGGATGCCCGCCACGCCTTGGTGATAGCCGGGGCAGGTAGCGGCAAAACGCGCACCCTCACCTACCGGGTAGCCCGCCTGCTGGAGTGTGGCGTGGCGCCATGGCGCATCTTGTTGCTCACCTTTACCAACAAGGCAGCACGCGAGATGCTGGAAAGAGTAAGCACCCTGGCAGGCAGCGGAGCATCCGGCATATGGGGTGGCACCTTCCACTCCATTGCCAACCGCATTTTGCGGCAGCATGCGCAGCGCTTGGGCTACCGCCCGGGGTTTTCCATACTGGATGGGGATGACCAGCGGGCCCTTTTCCGTGCCCTGACCAAACAATTTGCCGGCAGCACGGTAAAAAAAGACCGTTTCCCGAAGGCGGAAGTACTGCAAAGCCTGCATAGCCTGGCAATCAACCAAGGTTGCAGTTGGCAGCAAACCCTCGACTCGGACTACCCCCACCTCCGCAAGCATGAGGAAACCATCAGCAAGATTTTTGATGCCTACCGAGCCCGTAAATTGGAGAGCAACACCATGGATTTTGATGATCTGCTCACCAATTTGGTTAAACTACTCCGCGAACATGCAGACTTGCGTGCAGATTATCGGCAGCGCTTCCTGCATGTGCTGGTAGATGAGTACCAAGACACTAACACACCGCAGGCAGAAATCATAGGCCTGCTGGGGGGCGGAGAAGATTCCTCCCTGATGGTGGTGGGGGATGACGCGCAGAGCATCTACTCTTGGCGCGGCGCAAATGTGGACCACATCTTTGAGTTCACTAACACCTACCCGGACGCCGTCATCTACAAAATTGAGACCAATTACCGCAGCGTGCCCGCCATTCTGGAAATCTCCAACGCGGCTATTGCCGGCAACTCCCGTCGCTTTGCCAAGGTGCTGCGCCCTGCCCGCAATGCCGGCAACATGAAACCTGCCATTGTCCCCACCCCGGATAACAGAACGGAAGCCCGCTTTGTTGCGCAGCGTATAGATGAACTCATGGCAGCCGGAATTCCCGGCAGTGATATTGCCGTGCTCTACCGTGCCCACTTCCACAGCATGGATGTGCAGATGGAGCTCACCCGCAACCACATTCCCTACCGCATTACCAGCGGGCTGCGTTTTTTTGAGCAAGCCCACATCAAAGATATTGTGGCTTGGCTGCGCCTGCTGTCTAACCCGTTGGATGAGGTGGCATTCCGCCGCATTGTTTCCACCTTTCCCCGAGTAGGTGAGGCCACTGCCGGAAAACTTTGGCAAGGCTGGCTCGGTACAGCGCAAGCCTGGTTGGCAGCCCACCCGGAAGAGACTGCCCTTACAGAACCGCACTCGCGAATTATGGCCAAGGTGGCGGTTCCCGCCGCTGCGCGTCCGCACTGGGCGGGTTTTCTGGCAGCCATGGATTCCCTGCACCCGGAAGACCGAGAACTCACCCCTACGGAACTTGTACGCTTGGCACAAAACCATATGGATGCCCATATGAAGGCAAGCTATGAAAACTACGAGGAACGCTTGGAAGACCTTGAGCAACTCACGCGCTCCTTGGCAGACATGGCGGATTTGGACACCTTCCTCAGCCAAGTTGCCCTGCTGAGCGAAGTGGACACCCAAACGGCAGTAGACCCGGACTGCGTTACCCTGAGCACCATTCACCAAGCCAAAGGGCTGGAATGGAAAATCGTGTTCATCATCTTCCTCGGAGAAGGGCTATTCCCCCACTACCGCGTTATTCAGAGCGGTGACGCGGCAGACCTGGAGGAAGAGTTGCGCCTCTTTTACGTAGCCCTCACCCGCGCGGAAGACCAACTCTACCTTACCTATCCGCGCTACAACGGCCACAGCTACGATAGCCAATTCTGCCCCCCTTCCCGCTTCCTTACCACCTTACCGGAAGAGCTCTACGAGCTCTGGAATCTCTGACCTCCCCGCTGCACAGTTAATGGGAGCGAAGACAGAAAGCAGAAAATGCCCTTGCAAGAACGGGAGACTCGTGCTAGACTCATCCGTGATGCCGATACTTTTACAAGAGCGGACAGATGCGCTGTGCCGCAGGCAATGCGCTTTTGCCCTGTATGCCTTGCCCGGGGAGGAAATGCGGTTCTGCATGCAAAAAGACGGAGGCATGCACAGCGGCAGCGAGGGTGAGGGCTTTGTCATTGCCACATACAACGGAGAGCTCGGCATTATCCGCAGTGAGCTCAGCGAACCGCCGGAGGCCTCTGCCTATGCCATATTGCCCCCACGCAAACCGCAGGAGGAAGAAACCACGCGCTGCGAATACCACCGCCTTTTTGAGCTTTATACGGCACAACTGCACGGCGAACATGCACTCGGCAAGCTGGTACTGGCCCGCACGGAGGATGTACCGGCACCGGATTTTTCACCGACACGAGCCTTACAGACGCTCTGCAACACCAATCCCAACGCCTTCAATGCCCTCTTCCACAGCCCGGAACACGGCACGTGGTTGTGCTCCACCCCGGAGTTATTACTGCAACGGCAGGGCACGGAATGGCACACCATGGCCTTGGCAGGCTCGCGCGTAGCCACGCAGGAACCGTGGGATGCAAAAAACATCAACGAGCATGCCCCCGTGGCACAACACATCCGTGAGTGCATTGCCCCCATAGCAGATACCCTGCACGAGCACGGCCCCTACACGGTATCTGCCGGGCGCATGCTGGAGCACCTGCGTACGGATTTCTCCTTTACAGCCGCTGCAAAACACCTGCCGGAACTATTGCAAGCCCTGCCACCCACGCCGGCTGTAAGCGGTTTTCCGGCGGTGCGGGCTCGCGCTTTCCTGGCAGCACACCCCGATATAAACCGCAGCTGCTACGCCGGTTACATTGGCCCCGTCAGCAAAAACAGCACTCATTTATATGTTACCTTGCGCTGCATGCAGGTATTCCCCTCGCTCTGCCGACTTTATGCAGGAGGTGGGCTCATGCCGGACTCCGTGGAGGCGAATGAATGGGCGGAAACTGTCCTCAAAATGCAAAACATGCTCCGCCTGATTATCCCATAAATGCCACCTCCAACAAAAAATATGCCTTAACCGAGCCCGGAAAGCAGAATTTTGCTTGACTAAGGAAAGACGAGCATTATACTGTAGGATATACGGAAAATAACATTTCCGCTGTGCCAATCAACCGGAAGGAGACACCGCATGAAACTCTCATCCATCATACTTTACAGCGCAGCCGCCGGCATCATCGGCAGCCCCTCTCTTACAGCTCAGCAGGCAGAACCGGCAACGGCTCCCGCCACGGCAACCACCACCACGGTAACCACCACCACGGTAACCCCGGGACCGGATGCGGAGGCCGTGGCCGCACTACAGGAGGCCGGTATTACCCGCCGCCAATATAACAGCAACCTGATAGCGGCTGCATACGCCGGCAATGCAGATACCATGCAAACCCTACTGGCTGCCGGAGCCAACGTCAACGCCCGTGATCCGCGTACCGGAGGCTCAGCCCTGCATGCAGCAGCGCAGCAAGGCAGTATAGAGTGCTTGCAGGTACTCATAGCCCACGGAGCAAGTGTACACACCCGCACGCGCGATGGTGAAACAGCCGTTTTCGTTGCTGCCAAAATGGGGCACACGGAATGTGTGCTGGCATTGGTAGCAGCAGGCTCCGACGTACGCCAGCGGGATGACGACGGCAAGTCCCCCCTGCTTTGGGTAGCGCGCAAAGGCAACACCGAGTGCGTTAAAGCCTTAGTGGCAGCCGGTGCCGTGTGCGATGCGATTACCGCAGCCATCATCGGAGATGCCGCCACCCTGCAACATTACCTGTCCTCCGGCGTCAGCCCGAACTTGCGAGACGGAGAGGGCAACACGGCACTCATTTTGGCAGCAGAGTTCGGGCATGCCGATTGCGTACAAGCGCTGATTGCAGCCAAGGCAGACCCCAACAAGCAAAACAAGATAGGCGCCACTGCCCTGCACGAGGCAGCCATGAACGGGAACGACACCTGCGTCCAGCTCTTGCTCGGTACCCGCGTACGCCTGAATGAGCGAGACTCCTACGGCAACACCCCCTTGCACAACGCCGCCACCAATGGACACAGCAAGTGCGTGGCACACCTCATCAATGCCGGGGCGGATGTATCCGCCACTGAGGTGTACGGAGCAACCCCATTGGCTTGGGCAGCCTCCAATGGGCATGCGGATGTGGTACAGATGCTCCTGACAGCAAAGGCTGACCCGAACGCTACCAATAAATACAAAGAGACCCCCCTGCACGAGGCAGCAACCCGCGGGCACGCGGATGTCGTCAAACTTCTGTTGGAGGCCGGAGCTAACCCCAACGCGTTGGATGCCCACAAACAAACGCCGCTCCAAAAAGCGGAAGCACACTCCAATACCGAGTGCGCGCGCATGCTCCGCAAGGTAATGCAACAGCTTGTACCGGCTTCATAACTCAGCATTGCAATGTGCTGAAGCAGCGCTATTGACGGGTGCGAGTTATCATTGCCCCGTCAATAGCGATTTTCGTGCATGGAATTCACTCAATTACGGTCCAAAAACGACCGTTGCGCGCTTGGATAAGGCGAATATCCATATCAAAAGCGCGGCGCAGGTTAGGCTCTGTCAGCACCTCATCACGTGAGCCGTATGCTAAAATATCACCTTGGCGCAAAATCATACCTCGGTTGAAAGAAGGAAGTATATCCTCAATACGCTGGGTAATAAAGATAATGGTAAGCTGTGGATGAGCAGCTGCCAGCTCATCAATCGTGTTGAGGAGGAACTCACGGCCTGCGATGTCGAGGTACACGCTGGGTTCATCCAAAATCATGAGCTCAGGGGCAGTCATCAGCGCACGAGCAATGAGTACCTTTACCTGCTCACCACTGCTCATGGTGTGCACTTTGCGGTCCATCAGGTCGGTGGCACGCAGGGATTCCATCAGGGTGGCAGCACGTTGTTCTTCCTCCGGGGTGGGCTCCCGGAACAAGCCTATGGTGGCATCCGGGCCGGAGAGCACCATCTCACGCCCCGTCCACTCACGCTCACCGAGCCAACGATGCATCAGCGGGCTCACCCACGCAATGCGCTTGCGCAACTCCTGCAAATTAACCGTACCGAAGCGGTGCCCTAACACCTCCACCGTGGCACCGAATACCGGCCAGGCATAGCCCATCAGCATACGCACCAACGTGGTTTTACCGGCGCCGTTGGCACCGAGGATAAAGCAGCGTTCCCCCCGCTTTACCTGCCAGTTGATGTTGTGCAAAATCTCCCGCCCGGAAAGAAAAACCTTGGCATTCTCGATATTGACCGCATTCATATGCTTTGAGAGCTTATTCAGGAAAGCGGCTCCCACGGTAACTGTGAGAGCCGCCTGATAATATGATATTGTTGAGGGAGAGGCAGATTACTTGCGCTCGAAGAGGGCACGAATCTTGCTGCCCACAATCTCCACCGGGTGCTCGGCAAGGGCGGCACGCTTGGCCAGCAGGTTGGGAGCACCGGCAGCGGCCTCCTCCAGCCATACGCGGGCAAACTCACCGCTCTCAATGCGCTTGAGGCTCTCCTTCATCTTCTCCTTGACCTCCGGGCCCAAAATCTGCGGGCCGTTGTAGTACTCACCGAACTCAGCGGTATTGGAGATGACGCCGTTCATGGCCTGAATGCCCTTGTTGTAGATGATGTCCACAATAAGCTTAGCCTCGTGCACGCACTCAAAGTATGCCATCTCGGCGGGATAACCGGCCTCGATGAGGGTCTCGAAACCGTACTTCATCAGGTCTACCAAGCCACCGCAAAGTACGTTCTGCTCACCGAAGAGGTCCTCATAAGTTTCCTGCTGCATGGTGCACTCCAGCACACCACCACGGGTAAGTCCCTCAGCCTTAGCCATGGCCAAAGCCACGTTCTTGGCGTTGCCGCTGGGGTTCTGGAACACAGCGATGAGGCCGGGGCAACCGAAGCCC
Source organism: Akkermansia sp. (assembly GCA_017415995.1). Taxonomy (GTDB): domain Bacteria; phylum Verrucomicrobiota; class Verrucomicrobiia; order Verrucomicrobiales; family Akkermansiaceae; genus Akkermansia. The sequence continues at coordinate 20,154 of JAFQDN010000012.1, forward strand.
TCCTCAAATACGCGGCGAACCTCCGTACCCGGGCCCTTGGGCGCCACCATAATCACGTCTACATCTGCCGGCGGCTCAATGGTCTTGAACACGTATGCAAAGCCGTGGGAGCAGCACAGCGTCTTACCGGCACTCAAGCCGGGCTTAATCTGGTTTGCATAGACGGAGCCGTGCATCTCATCCGGCAGCAAAATGTGGATGATGTCGGCCTTCACGGCAGCCTCGTCCACGCTCATGACTTCAAAACCATCCTGAGTGGCAGCATCCCAGCTCTTACCGGGACGAATGCCGATAATAACGTGAACCCCACTGTCGCGCATGCAAAGTGCCTGAGCACGCCCCTGTGCACCGTAACCGATAACGGCCACGGTCTTGCCATTGAGAACGCTTACATCAGCGTCCTTATCATGAAGTATCTCCATAGTATTATTATTGTTAGAGTTAAAGCTTTACTGCACCCCGGCGGTGTGCACGTGCATAAAATACCACCGTTTTACTCATTTGCAAGCACAAATGAAGTCATGCCCCCCGGTATTTGCGGAATTTTCCCACACTCAGTGATTTTCCTGCTCCACGCGGTCTTTATCTTCGCCGTTAATCCACGTTTTAACGTTGTAGTACGGCAAATAACAGGCGGAGCCCAGCACCGTCATCGGCACATCTGCCACTTTTGCCAAGGGAACATACACGTAACGGCTGAGGGATGACTGCTGCGGTTTGCGGGTTTTGAACACCTCCCACGCCGCAAAGTCATTTTCATCCACCGCGCTCACAGGTATGCTGGTGCTGGAAACAATACGCAAGGAGGGGTCATTACGTTTGGCGCACTCGGCTTGCCACTCCTCCCACAGCATAGTCTGCTTACCCAGCTCATGCTGCTGTTCTGCGGGAGGCGCCTCCAATCCACTGAGCACCAAATCACGGTAGCCGATAACAACCGATTTTTCCACCGTGGTGGATGTTCCGGATTCCCCGCCCTTCCCCAAGCTGAAGTGTTTATCACTGATACCGCCGAACACGAACAATGCTCCGCTCTTACGCTCCGCTACCACACGGCAGCGCTGCACATAAATCTTCTTGCCGTTGGCCAGAGTATGCTCCACAATGCAGTTATCCGGACACTCGGAACTGACTATCCGCATCTCATCGGATGTACCACCGACTCTATCCGCTAATCGGCTCTCCATCCCGGCCCATCGGCAGGAACTCAGCATGGCTGCAGCCACGGCACACACTCCTACCACTCCGTTTCTCACTATAAATCGCATTGTTTGCATATCGTCATGTATTTATTTCGCGCCTTCACCGCGCTTTTTTCAACATAACACAAATAACACGCCTTGTACAGCAGCTTTCTTGTCTTTTTGTTTTTACACGCAAAAAAAGCGACAACACGGTCAAATCAGTGGGCAATGCCTGCACGCTCCATAATTTCCGCAATTTGCAAGCGTGGGCGCTCCGGCCAAAACTTATTGGCAACGGGGCTGGCCGGGCTGGGGTGTAAAATGGTACCGAGGGTAAACGAATGCTCCGGAAGGGCGGAGGCTGCGATTTCCAGTTGCTTGAGGGCATACGCCCCGACGCCGACCAAACACTTGGGCTGCAGGATTTCAATCAAACGCACGAGGTGGCGTTGGCAAGCGGCGTCCACCTGTTGCACTTGCTCTTTAGGGAGCTGGGTAGGAGTAATATTGGCACCGGTTTCACTCATCCAAATGAGGGGGCAATAATTTGCCACATACGCATGGCGGAAAAAGTTATCAGCCGTGCCGTACATCTCTTCAAAAAGCCCCCAAAGGCGGCGACCGCTCACCTCAGAGCGTGGGCAGTTAAATCCCTGCACCGGGCGCTTGGGATGCGTAGCCGGCGGTTGACCGATGGAAGCGGTTATCCCCATCCACAAGGTAACGGCAGCCACCTCACCGAACGGAACGCCGGTCTGCGCCATGCCGAAGGGACCGGGATTCATACCGAGATAAAGGACATCCTTTTGTCCGGCAGCAAAACGGCGAATATACTCCTCATGCCCGGCCCAAGCATAGGTAAGAGGATTGTAAGTAAAAGCGACGGGAGCTTCAAAGCGGAGAGTCTCCATCTCCGCACAAAGAGCACGAGCGGCATCAATAACCTGTTGAATCTGCATGGCATGAGTTTAGCACGCCGAGCAGGCCTGTACAAGTTAAATCTGTTTCGTCTGCATATCTGAGCTCCGTGCATTTTGTGTACGCACACAAAAAATCGGCTTGAAAAACACGGAGGCATCCTGTACAATGTCGCGCGTGAAAGTCATAGCCATAGCGAACCAAAAAGGTGGAGTAGGCAAAACCACCACAGCCGTCAACCTTTCCGCAGCACTTGCCATGCGTGGCAAGCGTGTACTGCTCATTGATGTTGACTCCCAAGCCAATGCCTCTCAAGCCCTCGGGGTTGAGGTCAGCTGTGAGGAGAGCATCTACCAAGCGCTCATCGGCAATAAACTGTTGGAGGATCTCATTCGCCCGGCTCACCGCCGCAATCTCTCCATCATCCCCGCCCACATGGACTTGTCCGGCGTGGAAGTGGAGCTGACGGTAAACGGCACCCACCTGACCTGCATGAGAGACGCCATGGAAGGACTGCGAGCCAGCCGCTACTATGACTACGTGTTCCTGGACACACCTCCCTCACTGGGAGTGCTCATGACCAGCTCCCTGTGTGCTTGCGATGAGGTACTGACCCCCATGCAGTGCGAGTTCCTGAGTTTGGATGGCTTATCTAAAATCCTTTACGTTGTTGAGCAAATACGGGAAAGCGGAGCCAACCCCGACCTCAAGCACGAGGGCGTGCTCATGACCATGTACAGCAACACCAACCTCGCTAACCAAGTCATTGCTCAGGTGCGCGAAAACCTACCGGAACAGCTTTACACCACCACCATCCCACGCTCCGTGCGCGTGGCCGAGGCTCCCAGCTTCGGCAAAACCGTCATCGAGCATGACCCCTACGGCACCGCCTCCATGGCATACCAAAACGCCGCTAAGGAGTTTTTGCGCCGCCACCGCAAGTAAGCCCCCCTACATTAAGGCAATGCTGAGGTGGCTATACCCGATGATTTGTCATCTGTGCCACGAGAAATGCGAGCTCGGGCTCTGCCCGGAATGCATGCAGTCACTGTCGCGGGTACCCAAACCCATTTGTCTGTACTGCGGAGCCCCTGTGGCAGGGGAACAGACCGATGCCTTCCATTGCGATGCATGCACTGACCGCCCGCGCAGCTTCAGCCTAGCGCGCTCTGCCATCCGCTCCTCGGAGGAGAGCATGCTGCTCATCCATGCCCTCAAATACCGAAAAGCAGCCTACATAGCCCCGGCACTCGCAACTCTCATGGCCGAGGTATGGCACGCTACCCCCGAGCTCCGCGAACTCAAAAACGCAGCAATCGTACCCGTACCCATCACACACCGGCACCTCAGTAAGCGTGGTTACAACCAGGCGGAAGAATTAGCAAAACCCTTGTCTGCCTCCCTGCACCTGCCCTGCCTGCAACCGCTCATCCGCCACAATACGGAGTCCGACAGCCAAACCCGCCTCTCTGCAGCCCAACGTTTGCACAATGCCATGGCCGCATACGCTGCTGCCCCGGCTTACACCTCCGGCAAAAAACAACTCCCGCCTGATATTGTACTCATAGACGATGTGTACACCACCGGCGCCACTGCCCGTGCCTGCGCCAAAGCCCTCAAAAGCATCCCCGGCGTGAAAAATGTTGCCGTTCTCACGGCAATAAGAGTGGTGCTCAGCTGACTCCGCAGCCCGAGCACCACCCCATCAACACAAACGACAACTTCTTTATTCTCGGCTCAGAGCTTGCGGAATGCCTTAATCACATCCACAAACTCACTCACGACTACCATAAAATCCTGCAATTCCGGCGTTGCATCCAAGCGGGAAAGATTACTGTGTGCATCATTAAAACGCAGAACGCTGTTTTTCGTAAGGGAAGCAAGGCGGGCTCCGTGAGCTTCATCCTTCACCACAATCTTTGCCCCCATAGCCTCAAAATGCTCCTTGTACTGTTTTGCCTCGCGCGTTATCGCTCGCAACTCTGCCATCTTTTTTACGGCATTATCAGCATTCACCGTCTCCAGCACCTGCGCAGCTGCATCCACTCGCCCATAAAATGCCTCTACCAAGTTTTCATCGTCCTGCGTCGCTGCGGCTACCTTTATCGCTGCGCTATCCGCTGCCTCTGCAGCTTTTGCATCGGCTCCCTCATCCTTGCAGGATACGCTCAACAGCACTGCTACCGTTGCCATGACTCTGATTATATGCTTCTGTTTCATCTCTTGCTATCTTTATTTGTTCTCTCGTTCCGCCGCTGTCGTCCCCAGCCACCTCTATCCGTTAGGATACCCTTTTTCCTGCCTTTGTTCAATAAAATTTCTCGACACGAGCCGTTTTTTGCCTTCCCTCATGACTTGTCTGCGTTACAATCTGCAAAAAAACACTGAAAAAATAGGAATTTTCAAAACAAAGCTTGACAGAGCTCTAACTACTTGCTACAATAACTGCACCAAAACTTAGAGTTCACTCTACTTTCTCTCTCCGAAAAAGAGGGGGTGAACGGAGTGAGGCAACAAACTCCAAAAGCTACATACTACATAAAGACATGAAAGTACGTAACATGATGATTGCAGCACTACTTGCTGCCCCGGCGTTTGCCGATACCGCTGCCACCACCAACAACACGGTGGAACCGCTTGCCAATGAGCCCGCACTCTCCGCTAAGCGTTTGAAAGGGTCCCTGACAGTAGGATACGACACCAACTACACCGGGCGAGGATATGTTGTCTCGCACTCCGTAGCCCAAGGTGATAGCGTAGGTTACACGGCAGTGAAGCTGAATTACGACATGGGTAAAGAGTCCGCTTGGAGCTTGGGTCACACCTTGGCATACCATGTACCGATGTCCGGCCACACGCTGTACGGCAACCCTGATTTTTCCACACACGGTGCTTATTTGGCAGGTGTTCACTCAGGTGAGGTTCCTGCAACTTGCCCCTACCCCGGCGTCTCTCAGGAGCAATATGAACAAATGGTCGCTGAGGGCGTGTACGCTAAGAGAGGCTCCCGCAAGATTAAAAATGCCAACATCGAGAACCAGCTGACGCTCATGACAGAGCTGAAGTACACGGCCAAGGAATGGAATGTGGCATTCGGTCACACCTTCATCCACGGTGGTTTGCTGGGCGTGATGGCCAAGCACTACCGTGACCAAGGCGCCTCCGTGGTGAACGAGGTATTCATTGCTCCGGAGTGGACGCCGTCCAACGCCAAGTGGTTCAGCGCCGGCGTGAAGACGAGTTTCTCCTTCCAAGGCATCACCGGCTGGTGGTTTGAGCCGTACGTAACCTTTAAGGCTCCGGTATTCGGCGAGCCTCAGACAGACAACTCCATGCTGGCCGTTGTGACCTTTGCCATGAGTGCCACGGCAGACTACTTCGATTCCCGCTACTTTGCCTGCGCCAACGGTTCCCAGGCATTCTGGGTTAAGCTTTCCACGCCTTGGTTCGTGAAGGAGAACGTCATCATCACCCCGTCCGTCAGCTTCAACTGGCTGGGCCGTGGCGGCATGAAGGCTAACACGCAGTCCGAGTTCAAGCAATACACCGGCAACGACCACAACCATCCGTTCCGTAACTTCGGCGTGGTGTTCGGCGTGAGCGCAACCTACACATTCTGATAAACGCCGGATTTTTATCTGGTAAAACGCATAAGAGCTGGTATAATGACACACAGCTCCTGATTGCGAGGCAGGAGCCGCCCACCGGGGCAAACCGGCAGGGCGGCTCATTTGCATACAGAATCACTTAACATCAATCAAAGCGAATTATGGCCGGTCTTATCGTACACGGAGAAGAGAATATCATCAGCCCGGGGTTCTACATGCCCAACCGCATCAGCATAGAGGCCGGGAAAGCACTGCACCACTTGTTGGATGGCAAAATCTGCTACTTGGTGGACCCCACCTTCCCGCCTGAGGAAGAAATCATGGACTTTCTGAAGCGCAAGGCAGTCGATATTGAATATTTTGACTTCCGCAACACCACCTCTCGCGCGGTGCGAGAGCAAATACTCGCTCGCTTGGAAGCCGGAGTAAGCGTCGTATTCCTGCCGGGCAAGGTAGCGAAGATACGAGGCACCTACAGTGATGTGCCATCACCCTTCCTGCGCCACGTGGGCAGCCTTCATATTTCTCCCATTCCCTTATTTTTGGGGTATTACGGCACCACCGTCAACACCTTGTTCCGCGAGGTACCGGATGAAGATACCCATGAAGAGTTCTGCATATTGCCCAAGCTGCCGTCAGGGCCTCAAACCGGCGAGCGCCTGATGGCTGCCTGGTTGGAAAAGAGTGCAGAGCTTTTTGCAGCCCAACCCATGCTGACCGGCTCACTGACAACAGCCTTAGTGCGCTCCATGAAGGCTAATCCGAAGGTGGAAATCGTGGACGGCATGACCGGCAACCCTCTGCCGAACTTTAAGGCCTTGGGCGTATCCATGGCCGTGGCAAAAATGCTGCGGAAAAGGGATGACAAGCGCATCGGCATCATTCTGCCACCGGGGCCGGGCGGAGTCATCGCAACACTCAGCTGCCTACTGGCCGGAGTAACCCCGGTGCTCATCAACTACGCGTCCTCTCGCGCAGCCTTCGAGAGTACCGTACGCCAAGCCGGGCTCAAAACATTCATCACGGCACGCAAATTCATGCAAAAGCTGCCGCAATTCCCTTGGCCGGATAAAAACCAGCTCATCTTAGTGGAGGATCTGCTGCAAAAAACGTCAAAACTCACGCTCATCACCAATGTACTGATGGCAAAAATGGCTCCAGCGAGCTTAATTTGCAACATGTTCCGTACAGATGCTCACAAGGATAACGATGAGGCCGTCATGCTCTTCACCTCCGGCTCCAGCGGTGAACCTAAGGGCGTGGCTTTGACTCACCGTATGATTTTGGCCAACGCTGCGCAGTGCGCCTGCCGTCTGGACCTGACGGACTGCCGCTTCTTGGCCAGTCTGCCGATTTTCCACAGTTTCGGCATGACGGTTACGATGTTCCTGCCGCTGCTGACCGGCTGCATGCTGTGCTCGTACCCGAACCCGACGGATGCACGCACCCTCAACGAGCTGATTGTCAAGCACAAGCTTAATTTGGTATGCGGCACGCCCACCTTTGGGCGCGCTATGCTGCGCCGAGCCGAGGCAGACACCTTCAAAACCGTGCGCTACTTTGTGCTGGGGGCAGAAAAACTCCAACCGGACTTGGAACAAGAGTTCATCGACAAATGCGGCATCAAACCACTTGAAGGTTATGGGCTTACGGAAACCTCACCTGTTATCGGTGTGAATATGCCGGACGCGGAGGCCGTTCCGGGTTCCAAGTTCTTTGTGCCCGGAACGGTACGCCCGGGTATCGGGGCACTACTCCCGGGGATAGCTGTTCGCATTACCGATGTGGATAACGACAGCAAGGAACTCCCCCTGACGGAGCGCGGTATGATTTGGTTCAAGGGTGCCAACGTGTTCTCCGGCTACGTTGGTAAACCGGAAATGAACAAGGAGATTTTCCACAACGGCTGGTTCAAGACAGGCGACATCGGACAGATGGACCTTAACGGCTTCCTGACGCTCGGTGGCCGGTTATCCCGTTTCTCCAAAATCGGTGGTGAAATGGTACCGCATGAGGGTGTGGAGCTTGCGCTTAGTCAGGCATTCGGGCTTTCTTCAGAAGAAGGTGTTCAGATTGCTATTACCGGCGTAACGGATCCGCAAAAGGGAGAGGCGCTGGTGCTCCTCTCAGCCCTGCCACAGCACCGCCGCAGCTCGGAGGAAAAGGAAATCCTCACCGGCATCCGCAACCTGATGCAAGACCGCCAAATCCCCACGCTGTGGGCTCCCAAGTACTTGGTACCCGTGGAGGCCATTCCCACCCTGCCCACCGGCAAGCTGGACCTGCGCGGGTGCAAGCTCTTGGCGGAAGAAGCATTGTCCTGAGGGCTCATTCATCATTTTTGACAACTCAAAGAGTGAGGGCTACCCCCTCACTCTTTTTGTGTGGCGCAGTATGGTGCACACCGTCCCTGACACAGTAGCGCCTTGACTTGGCAAGAGCCATTCGGTACACTTGCACCGGAAGCACTTATCATTTAACACCATGACAGCGACTGGTAACAGCACCTTTAATACATCAACCGGTAAAGGCGTGGCTCTCCCGCCGGAGTTGGAACTGGGTCCCTACCGCATTATCCGCAAACTCGGTCAGGGAGGATTCGGTATCACCTACCTGGCGTGCCATCTTGAGACCCAACAACAGGTGGTCATCAAGGAAAACATGCCGACCTTTTACGCCTACCGAGATGACAACACGCTGCGTATTCACCCGCTGGACGAACAGGAAAACATCGACAACTATAACCACACCCTCACCCGTTTTGTGGAAGAAGCCCGCACGCTGGCGCGCTTGGAACACCCCAACATTGTGCGCGTGCGTGAGGCGTTCGAGGCTCTCGGTACTGCCTATTATGTCATGCCCTACGTGGGGGGGAAGGAGCTTCACAAAGCAGCCCCGGCCACACCGGACGAGGCGTGGTTGGCACCTATTTTAAATGCTATACTGAGTGCGCTGTCCTATCTGCATTCCCAAAACCTGCTGCACCGTGATATTAAACCCGGTAACATTCTGCTACAGGAGGACGGAACGCCTATTTTAATTGACTTCGGTACAGCGAGAGCCATGCAAACCGGCCGTTCCGCTACCATGGTCGGCACGCCGGGTTATACCCCCGTTGAGCAAATGACGACGAACGGCAAAAAAGGTCCGTGGACGGATCTCTACGCCTTAGGGGCTACCTGTTACCGTGTTATCACCGGCGCATGCCCCCCGGAAGCTTTTGACCGCATGGAAGATGAGGACCCCTACATTCCGCTGAGCCGCAGGCCCGAGCTGAGGGGACGTTTCTCCCGTAATTTCCTGAAAAGCATTGACACCGCCCTTGCTGTAAGAGCCCATAAACGCTGGCAATCCGCGGAAGAGTGGCAACAAGCCCTCGCCAATCCCTCTACTCAGCCGAGTATTACGACGTCACCCGCTGCCCAGACATCACCGCAAGCCTCTATTCCTGCCACCATCCCGGGTGGGCTCTTGGAAGATGCGGGGACATCCCCGTTCTCAGCCTCGCGCTCACGCATGTTACCTCCGCCATTTGAGGCTAAACATTCCGAAAAAAACAAAAAGTGGCTGTGGATTGCAGCAGCTCTGCTACTCATCCTCCCGCTCGGATACGGACTTTTCGCCTATCTGCAAGCTGTGGAAGAGAAAAACAAAGCAGCGGAAATTGCAGCTGCTATGGAACAACAACGCCAACACGAGCTGATGCTGCGCGAAGCCCGCTTGACTGCGGAACGGGAAGCCCGAGAAAAAGCCCAACGTGAGGAGGCGCAGCGCCTTGCACGTGAAGAACAAGAGCGCATCGCTCGCGAAGAAGCCGCCCGCAAAGCCCGCGAAAAAGCTTGCTCCGAGTACGTAAACAGCGTCATTGCTGTGTTCACCACTACCTCTCTGCCAAAGGCGGAAACTCTGCCGCCATCTCCCAATAACGAGGTTGCAGCTACTCTGCAAGAGCTTGCAGAACAAGGACGTGCGGCGGAACAATTTACGCTCGCTGTTCTCTACCAATACGGTCTGGGTGTAACAAAAGACGAGCGCCTCGCTGTAGAGTGGCTGAAAAAAGCAGCAACCGCCGGCAATGACTCAGCCCAACTGGCTCTCGGCCGTCGCTACGATGATGGTCTAGGTGTCGATAAGAACTTAACCGAAGCAGCCGAATGGTATCGCAAAGCGGCAGACCAAGGGCACCCCGTTGCCCAAAATAATATAGGTAATTGTTATGAACACGGATACGGTGTGGAAAAAGATGCGGAAAAAGCCGTTACGTGGTACCGCAAAGCAGCAGACCAAAATGTAGCTATCGCTCAGTTCAACATCGGCAATTGTTACGCTAAAGGCATCGGCGTGGAGAAAAATGAAACGGAGGCATTGCGTTGGTTCCGCATGTCGGCCGAACAAGGCTATGCTCAAGCTCAGGGGGTATTGGGATATTGCTACATCAACGGTACCGGTGTTGAAAAAAATATTTATACAGGCCTTGAATGGTTTCGCAAATCCGCTAACCGGGGCTGGGATCGCGCTCAAATAGCTCTGGGCATATACTATTTAACCGGAGAGGGGGTTCCGAAAGACGCCAAAGAAGCTGTCAAGTGGTTCCGCATGGCTGCGGAACAGAATTCCGCTGATGCCCAATACCTTTTGGCGGATTGTTACTCTAACGGGAACGGTGTTGAAAAAGACCTTGAGGAGGCCAATGTATGGTACCGCAAAGCGGCGGATCAAGGTAATGCAGACGCGCAACAGGTTTTGGGAGTCAATTACCTGATAGGCAACGGTGTCCCCCAAGACAATGAATTAGCCCTCAAGTATTTACGCTTAGCTGAAAAACAAAATAAGCCCGCTGCTGTGTACATTCTTGGGCTCTGCTATCTTGAAGGCACTGCCACGGAAAAAAATCAGCAAAAGGCTGTGGAGTACTTCCGCAAGGCTGCTGACTTGGGCAGTAGTGCCGCCCAGTACAATTTGGGCATTTGCTACGGTAACGGCATCGGCGTACAAAAAGATTACGAAGAAGCCGTGAAGTGGTATCGTAAAGCGGTGGATCAAGGTAATGCAGGAGCTATGTGCAACTTAGGTGTCTGCTATGACAACGGCTTGGGCGTTGAAAAAAACACCAAAGAGGCCGTGCGGCTCTATAAACAGTCTGCTGAGCTCGGTGATGCAGGTGGCCAATATAACTACGGCGTTTGCTTCGATAATGGCGAAGGCGTGAAAAAGAACAAAAAAACAGCCCGTGAGTGGTACCGCAAGGCTGCTGCACAGGGGCACGAGCACGCTAAAAAAGCACTAAAAAAATAAAAAGCTCAATGACTTCTGCACTCGTTGAGCGGTGTGATTTAGCAAAGGCAACCTGCAAGCATTAGCGAGAAGCAGATTCTCCCGGTCCGCAATCCGAATAACAAAATCGAAAACCGGGCACTCTATTTCCGTCATATCATTCTTGAAGCTTGCATCACCGGGTGTACAGGTGGTATGCTACCGGATATGAAACAGTTGATGGCAATACTGATGATGCTGACCGCTGCTTTGGCTCAAGCCTGGCAACCGGTAAACGAAAACGCCCCGGAGCCTCCTCGGGAGTTCCGTGCCGTATGGGTAACAACGGTTTACAACTTGGATTGGCCATCCCGCGCAGGGCTATCCGCAGCGCAGCAAAAGGCGGAGTTGCTCAACATCCTCAACACAGCTGTCAAATTGAAGTTCAATGCCATTATTCTGCAGGTACGCCCCAATGCAGATGCCATCTACAAATCATCTTACGAGCCGTGGAGCTGCTGGCTGAGCGGTGCCGGCGTGAACCCGGGCTATGACCCGCTGGCATTTGCCGTGGCCGAGGCCCACAAGCGCGGTTTGGAGCTGCACGCGTGGTTTAACCCTTTCCGTGCCACCATCAGCGGCAAACCCGTCGGGCGCAACCATATTTCACGGACCAGCCCAGGTCTGCTGAAACGGGCCGGTTCCATCCAAATCCTCAACCCCTCCAGCAGCAGCGCCCAAAAACATGTGCTCAAGGTCATTATGGATGTGGTGAAACGCTACGACATTGATGGCGTTCATTTGGATGACTATTTTTACCCCTACCCTCCCAACCATAATATTGCCGACGGCAAAAGCCCGGCTCAACGTCGCGCTGCTATTGATTCCTTTGTGAGCAGTCTCTACAGCAATGTTAAATCCGCTAAGCCATGGGTGCGCGTTGGCATCAGCCCCTTCGGTATTTGGCAACCGGGCTACCCCGCAGGGGTGGAAGCCGGTGTCAATGCTTACGAGCACTTGGCTTGCGATGCCCGCAAGTGGCTTTCCAAAGGTTGGGTGGATTACTTGGCGCCGCAGCTCTATTGGCGCATTAAAGGACCGCAAAGCTTTACCGCCCTCATGCAGTGGTGGGCTTCCGTCAACCCGCGCCGCCCCGTCTGGCCCGGTATCGCAAGCGTGCGCATCAACAGCTCGGAAGACCCCGGCCGCCCCGCTTCCGAAATCGGCGCTCAAATGGATGCCTCCCGCAAGCTGGCGCGCCAAAGCTGCGGACAAATCTTCTGGAGCTGGCGCTCCATCGGCTCTAACCGTGGTGGAGTGCAATCCCATATCAAAAAGCGCTACACCTCCTACGCTCTGCCCCCGGCCATGACTTGGTGCCGCGACAACATCCCCGGGCGCCCCTCCGTAGGCGCCTCCGACAACGGCAAAACCATTAAGCTGGTGTGGCAAGCGCCCGATAAAAGAGCCCGCAAATGGGCCATACAGGCCGGAACCGCCAAGGGCTGGTACACGGTATGCGTGCTGCCGGGCTACCAATCTAACGTTACGCTCCCGGCCTCATTCTTCAACAAAGCCTCCCGCATTGCCATACGCCCCATCTCTGCCTGCGGGCAGTCCGGCACCCCGGGCGTGCTGGCACGTTGAGCCCTCCTCCGGAAAAAACTCGGCCTTTCTTTCCTTTTGTCTTGCGTTAGAGCTCACTCTAGAGTAAAATAGCATCACCATGAAAAGACTCGCAGGAAAAACTGCTATAGTAACAGGTGCCGGTCGCGGAATCGGCAATGCGGTAGCCCGCCGTTTTGCGGAAGAGGGCGCCAAGGTTGTACTCATCTCCCGCAACCCGGCCTCCTGCGGCGGGGCTGCGGATGCCATCAACGCTGAGTTCCCGGACAGCTGCAAAGCTTTCCCGTGCGATGTTGCAGACTCCGCTGCGGTGGAAGCCTGCGTCAAGGAGATTTTGGCAGAGTACCCCACGGTGGACATCCTCGTCAACAACGCCGGCATTACCAAGGACACCTTGCTGATGCGCATGAAGGAGACGGATTGGGACGCCGTGATGGACACCAACCTTAAAAGCGTCTTCCTCTTTGTCAAGGCGTTACAGCGCACACTCATGAAGAGCCCCGCCGGGCGCATCATCAACATGAGCTCCATCGTCGGCATCTCCGGCAACGTTGGCCAAGCCAATTACTCCGCCTCCAAGGCCGGCGTCATCGGCTTCACCAAATCCATGGCTCAGGAGCTTGCCAGCCGCAAGGTAACCTGCAATGCCATTGCTCCCGGCTTCATTGCCACGGAAATGACAGATGCCATCCCCGAGGCTGCACGTGAGGCCTTGCTCTCCCGCATTCCCCTGCGCGATATGGGCAAGCCCGAGGACATCGCCAACTGCGCACTCTTCTTGGCCTCCGATGAGGCTCGCTACATCACCGGCCAGGTGCTGGTGTGCGATGGCGGCATGTGCATGTAAGCTCCGGCTCTCATCCCGCTGCAAAAAAACATCCGGCTCCGTCTTTCGGGCTGCCCCTCGGCACTCGAGCACGGAGCCGTTTTCTTCACCCCTGCACAAAATTCAGCCGGAATATGCAGTTCATGCTTGTCAATGAAACGGAAATGTGTTAAAACTATGCCGTTATGAAGAAACTTCTCTCAATCGTAACCATGTTGGGCGCCCTCAGTGGCGCAGCATCCGCTGCTCCGTACTACGCTGCAACGCCGGCCGGTGGTGACTTGACCCCGAACGACATTCAGCCCGTTTACACCCTCGAGGCTATTTACAGCATTGCCAATAAGAGCGCTGACCCCGATATGTGGGGTGTGCGTGGCAGCCTCAGCCTCTACAGCAACGGGGAGGACAGCTTCCGCCACCAGTTCAGCCTCAATCTGGCTGCTCAGTGGGGCGAGGAGGATTACTCTTGGTACGGTGACACCTACTCCACGGACTTCTTCATGTTGCCCGTAACGGTAGGTTATGACATCAACATCGAGCTTGCTGACGATGTGATGTTCTACGTCGGCGGCAAGGCCGGTTATACTTGGGCTCAGGTAGAGGACGCTTTGGGCGACGCTAACGGCGGTGGCTTCACATGGGCTGTGGGCGCAGGCATCAAGGTGCAGTGCTCCGACTCCATTTACGTGAAGGCCGGTTATGAGTTCGGCCGCACACACTTCAGCGAGGGTGACTTGGACGGCACCTACGGTGCTCACACCATCTCCGTCGGTGTTGGCTGCACGTTCTGATAACGCGCTCCGTTAACACAGGTTTATACAAGCTCTGCGGGTGTAACAGCCGGCAGGGCTTTTTTTTCAGCGCTAACTCGGGCAAAATTGCGTGCCTGCAAACAAAAAGCGTGTGCACTGTTTTTTTTGCTTGTCAAAGGGGGGGCATAATGAGTAGAATGAAGCCCTAATCATTCTTCCTGCAGGAGTTGCCGTCCACGGCTGTTCTTTGCGGGATTCTCGACTCAATAGCAACGTTATACAATAGATACCTGAAGATATGGCTAATCTCAACAAAGTCATGCTCATCGGCAACCTTACGGCTGACCCGGAGGTTCGCACTACCCCCCGCGGCAATTCTCTCACCGAACTGCGTTTGGCAGTCAACCGCATCAGCACCGGCGCCAACGAAGGCGAGCGACGCGAGGAAACTACATTTTTGGACGTTACCTGCTGGGGCCGCACCGGCGAAATTGCAGCCCAGTACCTGAGCAAAGGTCGCCCGGTTTTCATTGAGGGGCGCCTGCAAATGGACACTTGGGAAGACAAACAGACCGGCCAGCGCCGCAGCCGCATCCGTATCATTGCGGAAAACCTGCAACTGCTCGGTGGCCGCGACGGCGCCCCGCAGGGTGGCGGCAACTACGGCGGCAACAACAATTACGGCAACAACGGCGGCTACCGCCAAGGTGGCAACAATTACGGCAACAACGGTGGCTACCAACAAGGTGGTAACAACTACGGCAACAACAGCGGCTACCAGCAAGGCGGAAACAATTACGGTAACAACGGCGGCTACCGCCAGGGTGGTTACCAACAACAAGCCCCTGCCCCTCAACAGCCTGCCCCCATGCCGCAGGAGGAAGAAGACGACATCCCGTTCTGATAAGTTAACTATCAACACTCTGCATGTCATCCTACCAAACAGCGCTTGATTGGCTGTACTCCACCCAAATGTTCGGCATCAAGTTGGGATTGGATGGCATCACTCGCCTTTTGCGGGCATGCGGTGTTCTCTACCCGCGTGCCCGCGTTGTGCATGTTGCAGGCACCAACGGCAAAGGTTCCACCTGCGCATTTGCGGAAAGCGTGGCACGCGCCGCAGGCTACAAAACGGGGCTTTTTACCTCACCTCACCTAGTGCGTTTCAATGAACGCATACGTGTAGACGGCCATGAAATTCCGGATGATGATGCTGCTCGCCTTATTTCACACGTGCGGCACACCGTTGAGGACTGGGATGTAAAACCCACTTTTTTTGAACTGGTACTGGCCGTGGCTATGCTGCACTTTGCGGAACGTGAGGTGGACATCATCATCCTGGAGACCGGCATGGGTGGCCGCTTGGATGCCACCAACGCCGTCCCCAAGGACGTAGCGGTTCTCACACCCATCGGCATGGATCACACCCGGTACTTGGGCAGTACGCTCTACGACATCGCATCTGAAAAAGCCGCCATTTTTGCCTGGCACCGCCCCGCGCTCTCCGCACCCCAACAGCCGGAAGCCATACGCGCCATACACGAGGCCTCGCTAGCCATGGACACGGATTACCGCATCATCTCCGAGGAGTGCGAGCTCCCGCTGGGGCTACGCGGCGACTTCCAGCGCAGCAATGCCGCCCTAGCTTTGGCTGCTTTGCGCGCCCTACCGCACTTCTTGGCTTCGGAGGAAGAAATTGCGCGCGGGCTTGCAACCACCCGCTGGCCGGGGCGCTTTGAAGAGGTGGCTCCGGGTGTCATTTTGGACGGCGCACACAATCCGCCCGCCATGCGCGTGCTGGTAGACTGCTGGCAAAACACCTTCGGCTCCCGCAAAGCCCGCTGCATTTACGCCGGCTCGGCGGACAAAGCACTCGACGACGTACTGCAACTCCTCTCACCGATTGTCTGTGAATGGATTTTACCCCCGGTACAATCGCCGCGCATTCTGCCACCTACTGAAATGGCAGCAAAGGTACGCGCCGTGTCCTCCGCCCCCATTGCCACACCTCCCACTTTAGCGGAAGCTCTGCACAACCTTGCCCCCCACACTCTCATCTGTGGCTCATTCTTCCTCCTCGGTGAATCTATGGCCCTCCTCAGCAACCATTCCGATTACCGTAAAACGGAACAGTGAGGCATGCGAGCAAACAGTTTACCGTGGTGACTGATTATAAACTTGACAAATCCCCCTTAATTCAGTAAGAGTATACGCGCGCGCTGCGCACAGCTTATACACGGCATGTCCTTCTCTCGTTCCATCCTCATTACCGGCGGCGCCGGGTTCATTGGTTCACACGTAGTGCGCCTTTTCGTTAATAAGTACCCGGAATACCGCATCGTCAATCTGGATGCCCTCACCTATGCCGGTAATCTCGCTAACCTGAAAGACGTTGAGAATGCGCCGAATTACTGCTTTGTGAAGGCAGACATCTGCGATTTCGACACCATTTGCGCGCTGTTCGAGCATTATGATGTGGATGGCGTGATTCACCTGGCGGCGGAAAGCCATGTAGACCGCTCCATCAAAGACCCCTTCACCTTTGCAAAAACAAACGTTCTGGGCACCTTGAGCCTGCTGCAGGCAGCCAAACACCACTGGCAGGGCAACATGGAGGGCAAGCGCTTTTATCACATCTCCACGGATGAGGTGTACGGCTCGCTGGAGTTTGACGGCACATTCTTTACGGAAAGCACACCGTACTCCCCCCACAGCCCCTACAGTGCCTCCAAGGCCTCAAGCGACCACTTTGTGCGCGCCTTCCATGACACCTACGGGCTGCCCACACTGGTAACCAATTGCTCGAACAATTACGGTCCTTACCAGTTCCCGGAGAAGCTCATCCCCCTCTTCATCAACAACATCTGCACCGGCAAGCCCCTGCCCGTGTACGGCAAGGGCGAGAATGTGCGCGATTGGCTCTATGTGGAAGACCACGCCCGCGCCATCGACACCATTTTCCACCGCGGCAACATTGGGGATACCTACAACATCGGCGGGTTCAATGAGTGGAAGAATATTGACCTCATCCGCGTCATCATCGCCACAGTAGATCGCCTGCTGGGCAACGCCCCCGGCACGAGTGATCACCTCATCACCTACGTAACCGACCGCGCCGGGCATGACCTGCGCTACGCCATCGACTCCACCAAGCTCAAGCGCGAGCTCGGCTGGCAGCCCTCTCTCCAATTCGAGGAGGGCATTGAAAAAACCGTCCGTTGGTACCTCGATAACCGCGAGTGGATGGAAAACATCACCTCCGGCGATTACGAGAAATACTACGAGGAGATGTACAAAAACCGTTGACCGCCATGCAAAACACGCCTGACAGCGGGCAAAAGCCCATCACCGTAACCTCTCCCCTGCTCCCGCCGCTGGAGGAGTTCACGGAGCTTTTGCAAGACATTTGGCAACGCAAGTGGCTCACGAACAATGGTCACTACCACCAACTCCTGGAGACAGCGCTGGCTGAATACCTCGGGGTTCCCTACCTCTCCCTCTTTACAAACGGCACGCTTCCCCTTATTACGGCGCTGCAAGCTCTCGGGCTCAACCACGGCGAGGTCATCACGTCCCCCTACTCCTTTGTAGCCACGACTCATTCCCTCATTTGGAACGGCCTCACCCCTGTCTTTGCGGACGTGGACCCCGTCTTCGGCAACTTGCATCCCGCTGCGGTTGAAGCCGCTATTACGGACAAAACTGTGGCCATCATGCCCGTACATGTGTACGGCAACCCGTGTGATACGGAAGCCCTGCAACGCATTGCTGATAAACATGGCCTGAAAATCATATACGATGCTGCTCACGCCTTCGGCGTCAAGCAAAACGGCCACAGCGTGCTCGAAGCCGGTGACATGAGCACCCTCTCATTCCATGCCACCAAGGTTTACAATACGGTGGAAGGTGGAGCTCTCATTTGCCACTCCGCGGAAATGAAACGCCGCATCGACCACCTCAAAAACTTCGGCTTCACCGGCGAAACCGAGGTAGTCGCACCCGGCATCAACTCCAAAATGGACGAAATCCGCGCCGCATACGGCCTGCTGAACCTCCGCCAAGTAGATTCCGCCATCGCCGCTCGCAAACGCGTTGCAGAGGCCTACAGAACCGCCCTAGCCTCCGTCCCGGGTATCCGTTGCCTGCACGACATCCCCGGCGTGCAGCACAATTACTCCTACTTCCCCATTTATGTAGACGCCGCCACCTATGGCCGCACCCGTGATGAGCTGTACTTCCACCTCAAAGAGCACGGCATCCTCAGCCGCCGCTACTTCTATCCCCTCATCCCGGACTTCGAAGCCTACCGCACCTCCCTCTCTGCACGAGCCGCTCACATCCCCACCGCTCGAGCCCTCGCCTCATCCGTCATCTGCCTGCCCTTGTATGAGGCGCTCTCGAAACAAGATGTTGAGAAAGTTATACATGGAATCTATAGTTATTAACCGTACAAGATGAAAGCTTTTTTTTTAAGAACATTATTTTGGGTAACAGATTTCTTTAAAGGTAGTCCTATCCGCAAGGAATACCGTCAGATTCGCGCTGTCATGAACGGAGAAAGAGAAACAAACGAAGAACTAGACAATCTTTTAAAATATGCGACCCTTAATTGTGCTTATTATTCGCACTTAAAAGGGAAAAAAATTCAAGATTTTCCTGTAATCAATAAGCAAATTATTAGGCATAACATAGACAGTTTTAAAATACCAGAAGAAAAAAATCCCTGGCAAAAAAAGGATTCTGCCTATCATATCCAGAAGACGAGTGGCTCAACAGGGGCTCCTTTTGCAATACCACAAGACACACGAAAACGAGCTCACCGTTTAGCCGAATTAAAATATTTTGGAGAAATCATAGGATTTCGTTCACATGACTGTTTGGTGCAACTGCGCATTTGGACTCGTTGGCATAAAAAAAACTCATGGCAAGCATTTAAAGAAAATATCATACCATATGATTGTTCAAATCTAAGTGATCAACACTTAGAAGCATTATGTAACATTGTACATCAAAAGAAAGCTTTATGTATGCGCGCATATGCCTCAACATTTGCTTTATTAGGGCGATATTTACTTCGTCAAAATAAATCATTACCTTCTGTTAAAACAATGATTGCTGGTTCTGAAGCATTGCTTGATTCAACACGTCATAACATAAGAAAAGCATGCCCTAATTGCACGTTAATATCTCAATACGCAAATGAAGAGGCAGGAATATTAGCACAAGAAGAACCTGGGGTCGAAGGCATTTTTCAATTAAACCACGCCGGTTATTTCTTTGAATCTATTAAATTGGATTCAGATAATCCTGCTGAGGAAGGAGAAATAGGCAGATTAGTTATTACAGATTTATTCAACTATGCATGTCCGCTCATACGATACGATACAGGAGATATGTGTAGAATAAAAACTGATTATAAAACGGGACGTAAGTACATTGACAAATTATATGGACGCCGTTTAGATATGGTATTCAATACAATAGGCGAGCCTATTTTCCCCATGTATTTTGCGCGTATATTAAAAAACTTTGATTCAATTGAGCAATGGCAGTTTATACAAAATTCTAAAACGGATTACATGTTAAAGCTTACGATAGATAATGATTTAAATACATTCAAAGCATCAGAGAACGAAATAAGGTTGCAAATTATAAGTATTCTGGGTGAAGATGCTAATCTTGAGCTAGTCTACGTAGATGAAATACCTGTACTTAACTCAGGAAAACGCAAATCGGTTGTAAACAACTGTAATTTATAAATTTTCAACATTATATAAAATGAGCGATAAAGAAATAGGGGGTTTTTTTGGACTTGAGTTGACTTCGTACAAAAATATGCCTCAGCAAAACGGAGTCCTTCTCAATTCATGCCGCAATTCTTTGAAATACATACTTCTTGCAATCGAAAGCTCGATAAAAAAAGTTTATATCCCGTATTACACATGCCATTCCATCGCAAAACTCCTTCAAAAACTACAAATTCCATACAAAGAATATCACATTACCCCCTCTTTAGAGATATCAACTCTTCCCAAATTACAGTCCGGTGAATATATCATTGCAAATAATTATTTTGGCATTAAAGATTCATATATAAATAAACTAGCTACGCAATTCTCCTATTCGTTAATTTCAGATATGGCGCAGGCATTATATGCCAAACACACCGCTTATAGTTTTTACAGCATGCGAAAATTCGTAGGAGTAGCAGATGGAGGAGTTGCTTATTTGCCTCCCGAAGTCACAATTCCCGCAGTTAACGAAACAGACGAATCATGGGATGCCTCAACATATTTACTTAAACGTTGGGATTTAGGAGCATCCGCTACGTATGCAGATTGTAAAGCATCAGGACAGATTCTGGTAAATAAAGCTCTCAAGCGCATCTCCAACCTTACTCAGACACTTTTAAATTCCATGAATTTTAAGGTTATTAAACAAATTAGAAACAAAAACTATCTCATCATACATAGGGCACTGGGGCATCTCAATGAGCTCAGCATATCCGATAAAGGTTTTGCATGTCCTATGACATATCCATTACTGCTAGCTAATGGTGAAAAACTCAAGCAAAAACTAATCGACAGAAAAATATACATTCCTACATACTGGCCACATATAAAAATGACACTTCCGCCTAACACATTTGAATATTACCTAGCTACCAACTTAATTTCAATTCCCATAGACCAGCGATACAACGAAGCCGACATGCACCAAATCATTGACATTATCAAAAAATTATGAAAATAATAATTATAGGAGGACGTGGCACGTCTACAGTCATCGCCGATCAAATGACCGATGCACATGATCGTTTTGGCATGGATATTGAGGTCATAGGTTTTGCCTTAGACGATTTAAGCGGTGGTAACCAAATAGCTGGATATCCTATAATATGTGGAATTAGAGAATTACACAAAAAATATGAAAGCTATTCAGATATTCGTTATGTATATTGCCTATACAAATCCACTCTTATAAGGCAACGCACAGAACTACTTCATAGTCTAAATTTACCAATAGAACGTTTTTGCAATTTTGTTCATCCCACAGTTACAAAGGTACAATCAGTTCGAATGGGATATGGCAATGTTGTATTAGCTAATTCAGTTATTAACAGCAATGTAATTCTGGGAAATTACAATATTATTAATTCTGGCACGCTGATAGAACACGATACTATAATAGGCAATAACAACTTCATTGCAGGTCACGCATGTTTGGGATCAGGACTGAGAATCGGCAATATGAACTTTATAGGTCTCAACTCTTCTATTAAAACATTTACTCGAATAGGAGATGGAAATTTAATAGGCATGTCATCAAATGTTACCAGATGCATAGAAGATAACACCATCGTAGTCGGTAACCCGGCTAGACCATTTGTCAAAAATGATTTTAACGGGTAACCACACTGATGTGACTATCTATATTTAGCACGATATTTTTAAGTTTTTCAACATTGTCCATCTTAACAATCACATGACCTATCGCGTCATGAGCGCCTCTAAACGAGTTTAACTTTTGGCTAGGTTTGATTAGCAAATCCATCGCTACGAGACAATCTTTTATTTGTGACGAGCACTCAACTCTTTCAAAAACTCCTTTATTCTTAGAATGCAACATAATTACAGCCCATGCGCCATTATACGGAAGCTGTTCAACCTCCTCAACCGGCAACCCGACACAAGCACGGACAGAATTTTTAATAAGATCCACTCCGGTGGCCATTTTCAGAACCTCGGAAAGTCTATTTCCTCCGCCCCGTGGCGAGACTTCCATAATGTAAACTTTCCCATCGACCCCCAACCGCGCTTCAATATTAAAAACACCGTTTTTCATTCCTAACAAAGAGATTAAGCGTTGTAACTCAGAGCACAACTCTTCTTGTTTTTCTAGTGGCATGGAGGACGGCCAACTATGAGCAGAGGGCGTATAGGGATTAGGAGATTTTGCATCAAAATATTGATTATCGAATGAAAAAAACTTAAAAATGCCATCAACCACAAAGCTATCAGACCCGGTTGTTTCCCCTTGTTTTTCAATAAACTCTTCCACTATCACAGAACCGCTGAGAGAATTCTGCATGGCAGACGCCAATGCACCAGCTAAATCGGAAGAGCAATCAACACGGGTAACACCTTTACTACCGGCAGCGTCTGTCGGTTTAACAATGGCTGGCCATGAAAATCTATCCGCAGCATCCATAGCAGCATCCACAGAGTCAAAACCATACGACCACGGGCAATTAAAGCTATGTTTTCTCAAAAACTCACGAAAACGAGCCTTATCTTGCAAAATACATACTGATTCGTATGGACCGAAAGAAGGTAACCCCATTTGTTCCTGCACATATGCAGCAGTCACCACACCGGGGTCCACTGCAAAAGACATGATGCCGTCAATTTGCAAGTCTTGAGCCAATTTAAGAACAGCCTCTTTGTCAATGATGCTGACATTATGGTACTCATCTGAATACTTGTGCGCAATATTATTCGGGAGATAGTCACACGTAATCACATGCAACCCCAGTTCATGAGCCGCATCTATCACCGGCAACAAATAACGGAGCCCCCCCAAGAGCATTATTTTCTTCTTATCAGCCATATCGAACTTCCGGTGGCAGTATAGCACACTCAGCCTCATATTCAAGCACAAACTTCTTGACCCCCATACAGCACTGGTATATAATTGCGGAGGGGAAATGGGACGCGTTGCCAAAGAAACATTTAACGGGATGAAGTGGATGCTGCTGCAAAAATGCACGCTCCAACCACTTCAACTTGTGTTCATGATGTTTCTGACGCGCTTGGTCACGCCGGAAGAAATAGGTATACTTGGGTTAACAGCCATTTTCTTTGCGATAGCCGGGAGTCTGGCAAGCTGCGGATTCGGCACAGCGTTAATACGCAAGCAGGATCGCACAGAAGAAGACATCAGCACCATGTTCTGGTTCAATGCCGGAATGAGCCTATTGATGAGCATCACACTTTTTCTCTGTGCCCCCCTGTTCGTGGATTTTTTTAATCAGCCTGCATTGCTATGGCTGACCCGGGCTTCCGCATGCATGATGTTTTTTAACTCGCTGGGAAGCGTGCACTGGACTTTGTACACATGTCGGCGTGATTTCAAAACACCAGCCATTATCCATACCATCGTGGCAATCCTTTCTATGCCTTTGTGCATCAGCTTGGCTTATGCAGGGTGGGGCTCATGGGCTATTATGACGCAAGGTATTTTTTCCGGATTTTCGAATCTCATCATCATCTGGATTGTTTCGCCGTGGAAACCCCGTTTTCTCTTCTCAAAAAAGTCATTCAAAGAAATGTTCGGCTATGGTTCCAAACTGGCTCTATCTGGTCTATTGGATACCGGATACATGAATCTCCGTAGTCTCATCATCGGGCGCTTCTATTCTCCGGCCGACCTCGCCTATTATGACAGAGGACGCCACCTTGCAGCCATGTTTCCGACTACAATTTGCGGAATGCTCGGCAGTGTTACATTCCCGATTCTGGCCACCCTACAAGATAATCCGGAGAGATTAAGGCTGATTTACCGCAAATATCTGCGTCTCTTCACGCTCAGCATCACTTGGTTATGCTTGTGCACCGCAGCCTACGCGGAACCATTGGTTGCAGTCATGTATGGAGAGCAATGGGGGCAGGCTGCCATTTTTACACAATTTGTGTGCTTCACCTTCGCGGTTTATCATCTGCAGGTTATTAATCTGAACCTCCTGCAAGTACTCGGGCGTTCCGATCTTTTTCTCCGGCTGGAAATCGTAAAAAAAGTTTTAGGCCTAGCTATCATGATTTACTGCGCAACCATCAGTGTGGTAGCCATGTGCATTGGCTCTGTCATTCTCTCTTACGTATGTCTTTATATAAATTCCTACTTCACCAAACGGCTTGTTAACATGACTATTTGGCAACAGCTGATGGATTATACTCCCTTATTTCTACTAGCCTTTGTTACTACATGGCTGCCGGCTTACTTTATCACTCAACTTCCTATCTTGTCGATTGCTCAGCTAGCCATAGGCGGTATATCGTCAGCTATTCTCTATTTCCTTATTCTCTTTATCTCTAAAAATGAGAGTCTGAAAGAAACGCTGCAACTTCTTCAACCTAGAGTACCCACTCAACGACTCAAATATGTAATCCAATTCTTCATCAAAAAGTTAAACAATGGCCAAGAAACTTAAAGTCATCATCCGCTGTCTCGTATACAATCACGAACCCTATCTTCGCGATTGCCTCGAAGGATTTGTCATGCAAAAGACAAATTTTGCATTTAAAGCAGTAGTACATGATGACTGCTCCACCGATGGAAGTGCAGCCATTATTCGTGAGTATGCAGAAAAATATCCGGACATCATTGAACCTATTTACGAAACTGAAAACCTGTATTCTAAACGCAATGGCTCGCTAAGACAAGTCATGGATGCTGCAACCATGAATCGGAGCGATTACATTGCATACTGCGAAGGCGATGACTATTGGATAGACCCTCACAAATTACAAAAGCAGGTAGACTACATGGATGCCCACCCGGAATGCACAATGACATATACGGATGTTGATATTTTGACTCAAAACGGCATCTTAACATTAGAAGAAAAAGAAAAAAACTTTGGAAAATCGATAAATAAAGACAAAACAACAGATCCAAAAGATATTATTATCCAAGGAAGAGCAGCCATATTTACGTGTTCCACCGTGTATAAATCAAACATCAAAGAAGATTATCCCGAAGCAGCCAAACGTTGTTGTGTAGGTGACACCCCCTTAGAAATATTTGCCGCACTCAAAGGCAAAGTATACGGTTTTTCTGACAAAACAGCTGTATATAGATATTCATTTCCCGGCTCATGGACAGCAAACCAAAAAATTATAGCAAATGAAAAGACATTAAAAAAATGGCTAACTATTGTAGATATGATGAATGCCATGAACGATTATTCTAACGGAAAATATTCCAGAGAGTTTATAAAATCAGCTACTGATTTTCTTCTTTGGGGACTATCCGATCATCCGCATTTATTCTTTCCTGCCTGTCAAGACAAAAAATGCATGGAACTTTTTGATTATAAAAATGCAATATATTATCCTAACAACCAATCACAAATTAGAGAAATAATAACCAAGTTAAAATACTTTCCTTTTAACCCCTACAACCATGCTCTAAAGAATCTTGTTCTAAAGCTTACTGTATGGCAACGAATAAAGGTATTGTGGCACTATTTTTTCCGGTCTGCACACAAGAAATCACAATAATGCAGCAAGGTGGTAAGCAATACAAGCGGGCATACAGCGCGAAAGTTTTACAAATTTTTTCATTCGCAAGTATGTCGTTTGAATTTCCGGAATGATGTGGTTAAATTCCTGCAGAAGGGATTTAACGGATTTGCATCGTTGTCGCATAGACAACTCCTTCCGCTTCATAATCCTGTTTATAGCTTCGTGAAATAGAGTAGCATATCGATTTCGGAAATCGGAATCGCGATTCCATTCTTCATCCACTAAATCTTTATAAAAAAGGCGCATTGTTTCCAAATGAGCATAATATCTACGAGGATTATTTACATCCATAGACATAATGGAATCTTCACGCTGGCGATAATAATATAAACAAGATCCCGGGGCAGAACATATTCTCAACCCCGTGCGAGCTAACTGGTACGACCATATAACATCTTCATGCAAAATTCCCTCTCTGAAAGAAACTCCACATCGTTTATAAGAGTCCAAATCAATCAAGCGATGCCACGCTGTGTAATTATGCTCCAATCGTAAAAAAGCACGAAAGGGATCCTGCTCATACAAATCAACTGAGTTGTCTTTCCAAATAGGTTCCACAGTTCCATCGGGCATTAACAACACAACCCCGCACCCCACAATTATTGGCACCTTATAACGCAAAGCTGCCTCACACATGATAGATATGCAACTAGGAGCAATATAATCATCGCTATCTAAAAAATAGATATATTGTCCCATTGCATACTCTACACCGGTATTTCTGGCAGCTGACAAACCTCTATTTGTATCGTGACGAATCACTCTCCATTTCCGAGCAGAAGAAGCAAGAAGCGACTCAGCGATAGACACACTGGCATCTCCACCACAATCATCTACCAATATAATATCGAGATTTTCATATGTCTGGTCTATGACGGATTGTATACAATCCTCTATATAAAGCTCCACTTTATATACCGGAATAATAATAGATACCAGTGGCATATGCGTATCGTTCATATTTTTAACTTATTTCTCTAAAATCGCATATTGTCAGCAATCACTTTTTTGAAACACAAGATTTTCCAGCAATTGATTCCACTCATCTCCAATTAACTGGGGATTATACTTACTCATAAAATTTTCAATTACACAAACATTCTTTTTGTTAGACACTGAATTATCTATTACACAAGCCAACTCATCAGCCAAGCAATCAACATGGTGTTTGTTTATGATACTCCCAATTCTATTCGAAAAAATTAAACACCTTGCAGCAGGAAAAGCAAAAACAATCGGATAACAACCAAATAATAGAGCTTCTTGAATTACGCATGGGTGAGATTCGCAGTCGGATGCCAACACAACGTATTCCGCACGGTTATACAGAGGGATGACATCTTTAACATGCCCATGAAAAATAACTCTAGGTATATTTCTATCGTGAACTAGGTCGTGTAAAGCCTCGCGCATTTCACCGTCACCTGCAATTTCAAGGCGCCACTCAGAATACTTAGGCGCCAACTGTTCCCACGCTTTGATAATAATATCGACATTTTTATCAGGTGAAAATCTACCCACATATAAAATCACCTTTTCTTTTAATGAAACATCATACCGAGGGGATGTACTTTCAAAAGAAACAGGATTCAAGATGGAAAATATTTTTTCACTTTTGATTCCTGTAATTTTTTTAAGTTGATCTGCAATTACAGGTGTAGGCACCACTACGGCGTCAGAAATCTCCAACATTTGTTGATGCTTACGCTTTTTCGAAAAATAGAACTTGAACCGGTATGGATCCAACCGCAAAGCGGTCAATAGATGAACAATGCATCTTTTAAATCGCGATGTTGTAATATTTCTGTATTGTCTATCACGCCTAAAATATTTGATTTCTCCATATACATCAAAATGCAAACAGGTAATAACCTTTGTTGCCGGACCGAGAACATGTTTAGAAAAAATATCAAAATAACCGAACTCTCCGCCCTCGTTGATGACAACATCTATCTCATGGCTTTTACACAAAGCCATCACGGCATTTTTTCTTTCTTCAGCAGTCAATTTTTGACTGAGAACAAAGTGATAAGACGACAGTGATGATGTATCTTCGCTATCAGGAACGCAATGAGACAAATAGAACACCGAGAATCCTTTTGCCCTTAAGGCTTCACCGACAGTACACGCTACACGCTCAGTCCCTCCTCGATGAGGTAATAATAAATGAGGATAGGCAATTAGAATATTCTTTTTATCATCGCTCATAAGTTTACTCCTTCACCTCTACTCTCACAAACTTTTTTCCGCCAATAGCGGCGCCTGTTTTGGAGAAGCCGCTTTCGTACAGGCCGTCGCCGATGAGGCTGTACACCTCTTTGGCGCGGGAGATGGTTAATAAATCAACGAATGTTTTGTCCGCAACGGAGGTGTTACCGGATTGATGGGCAATATGACCAATGGAACCGGGGAGAATGCGAACGTATTCCGGGTGCTGAACATTCAAAAAGTAATTAGAATCAGAGAATAGCAGAACGCAATTCGCCCCGGATTGGATGCGTATTTGCTCTATCGTTGCGTGTACACGCTGAATCATTTGCTGCTTTTCCTCCTCAGTAGATGCAACTTTGCCCAAGCCCTCTATATTCTCAAAGTGCTCAAAGAAATTGATAAAACGAGCATGAACGGCAACATATTCATCTTCACGCAAGGCATTTTCCTGCAGGGTCTGCTGTAGCAAGGTGTCCAAACGTGGGGACAACTTGAACAAGCGCCAAAAGAGGTCATGGTATGTGTACTTGGCGCGCAGGTGCTCCGGCATAAAATCCGCAATCACATCCTCACTTTGGTACACATGGTACTCCTTTTTGCGGTATTTAAGCTCAGGCCACTCTCGGGAATAGAAGAGAAATGCCACCTTGTTCAGCCCCCAGGAAATATCTGCCGGTTCGCATCGCCAATCCACCTCGTTGGGCTCTAAATATTCCTCCAAACGGAATCCCTTATCATGGTACAAACAAAATTCACGACCATTTTCCAGCGCCAGAGCATAGCCAAACACCATGGACTTAATTCTGTCTGCCAAACCGGAAATCACCGTCTTGTCAGTCATGTACACGACAACACGGTTGGTGTTCTTAGATGAAAACTCCCAAAACTTGTAGTGCCGTAATATGCCTCTTGTCAAATTAAAACACCACGTAACGTCACTGAAACGGAACTTTCCCATATACTCGAGAAAGCGTCGCCCCAAGGTGCTTTTAATTTTTTGCAAAAAGTTCATACCACTTAAATTCCCCATCACTCCTCGGGGGTGTAGGTTTCGTTGTAGAGGTCATCTAAGGATTTGCCGTTGTGGGACCAGAAGCGGGCGGGGGCGACGCCGTAGGGGAGGTCGAGGAGCTGTCGGGTGAGAGGGGTGAGGTAGGTAGCCTCGCCGTTGTAGAGCACCTTGTGAGCATCACAAACAGTGGCTATGATGGGCTCGGAGGAGGAGGAGCCGGTGAAGATGAGGGTGGCGCCGTCTGTAAGCCCCATTTCGTAGAAGTTCATACGCGGGCGGCGGGCAATGTAGCGGTCGCGGGCGGCAGCGTCGGTGGCGGTTTCATGCTGTTTGAGCACCTGCTCCACGTCATCCGTGCGGTTTGTGGCTTGGTGTAGCTCACTCAGGTAATTCAACAAGGGGAGAATCTGCTCCAAGCCGATTCGGAAGAACTCGCGGTTGGGGTTGAGGCGTTGCGAAGCAAAGGTGGCATGAAGGGCTTTTTCCAATGACACACAATCCTTGGCGGAGCATGCATACTCACAGACAAATTGAAAGGGAACTGATGTATTGTATAGCTCCTTCATTCTTTCATCCACCGAGGAACGGGAAGTTCTACCGATTTTAAGTATACCGGGCATGGCAGGATTGGACAACACGTAAACAATCCCTTCATTACTCGCCTGTGCATCACTCGTTAGCATGTGCGGTTATGGTAGCTCATTGGGCAGGCAATGTAAAGTTGAAAGAACGTGCAAATGAAAAAAAACGGGCACTGCGCCAGTTTTTTTCAATACCCACGCCTTGTAAATAATGATGCAACATCAGGGCAAACGCATTGGGCGACGTGTCATACAGAAAATACGGCTTCAAAAATCTTTTTCATGTATTCAACATCCACAGCACAAGCGAATTGCATGTTCTTTACGGATAGTTTTTCGTTTGTGAGCTTCTTATATCGCCTA
>JAFQDN010000063.1 GCA_017415995.1 Akkermansia sp.
ATCTGCATGGATAACGCATGGTTGCGAGCAGAGGGATATATCTCGTTTTATCAACTCCTCAAACGCTGATTGGAAACCGCCGTATGCCATAAATGGCACGTACGGTGGTGTGAGAGGGGGCGAAAGCCCCCTACTCGATTATGAGCGCTGTGGATATTGCCGCTTACCTTTTGCTCATGTTCAGATGCCTTTTGCTCCGCAATTGCCCCCGGTACCGATGGAGTTGCTCAGTTTTCCTTATGCCATGACAGAGACAGAGGTGTTGCGTTTCAAATCCTTTTTGGAGACAACGGTTATGCGTTATCGTGAGAGGTCTGTTGACTCCTGACTCGTTTTTCTGAGGTTTTGCGTGTTAAAATGTCTGCGTTCTGCTTCTCTGAATAATCGGTTTATTCCTTCTTCCGTTCCGTCAGGAGTTCTGCTCAGCATCCAGAGGCATGTTCCGTTTTCATTTGATACCAGGGCGTGACTGTAATTTTGCTCTACGAATAGTACTCGGTATGGTGTGCTCAGAAAACGCAGCAACGGGATGAATGATACTCGCAATTGCCCTCTTCCGTCTGTTTTAGCCACAGCGTGTGCTACATATTGCTTACCGTTGCTGTCCGTTCCGTAATTGGTGACACTCACTTCCCCGTTTTCGCTCATGCCGTATTCTGTGTACACGTTGTCCATTCCGTATTCGAATGGTGTTTCGTAACGTGCTAATTCATACCACTTACCCATGTAGTCCTGCCAGTTTACGCTGTTTGTCGGGGTGGTGTCCGGTGGCGGTGTTGTAGCGGCGGTTGTGTTCCGTTTTGCAAAATAGTATTTCAGGGCTCTCAGAATCATGTTCATATGAGCCGTTTGACTCAACCAAGCTAAGCTTTGCTCATTAACCGATATTTTTTTAAGGTGTGTTGCCTTCAATTACATATATTACGGAGGCAAGGACGGTGCCGGTTGCCGCATCATGGATGCTTATTCTCACGGCGCAGTATTCTCCCGGCTTTCCTTGTAAACGTCCTAATTCCACAATGGGTTGGCGCGGTAGTTTGTTGTCTCCTCTTTGTGGAACCGTGACGGGCAAAACGCGCCATTGCTCGGTTTTCCCGCCACTGTTCAGCAGGATGGATTTATTATCCTCTACTCTTTTGATGGAGTACATGTACTTGCTGCGCACCGGATTTCCCCAATACAGTAGTTGGTAACGCCCGGCAGTAAGCTCGCGTAACCGAATGACCGGTTTGGCGGAATCCATTGCTGCCGGAAAATTTGTATCGCGCACGGACGGAACCAGGCACAAAACCTCCTCCGGCACGCTGTGCTGCGGTTCCGGTGCCTCTTGTTTGGTGTTATTTGCTGCTGTTATGACGAGGCTCACGCATACTGCACCGGAGAGAAGTGCGGCGATTGTGCCTCGGAGAAATCTGTTTTGTAAGGGGTGTCGGGGTGTTTCCATGTTTCTCTTATCTGGTCATATAGCGCAGTGCACCACGGATAAGATCATCTGTTGTGCTTTGCGGGGCATCTGCCAGTATGGATTTGATTGCTTTTCTCGCTTCCGTCTGTTTGAAGCCGAGGGCAACCAGCGCCAGTTCCGCATCTGCTGCAGCCGGACTGGTCGTTCCCTGTTGTTGAGCTTCCCAAGTGGAGGCCAACCCGATTTTGTCCTTGAGTTCCAGCACGATGCGTTCAGCTGTTTTTTTGCCGACTCCCTTGGCTCGGGCTATGCTTTGTGCATCTCCGGCGGCAACGGCTGCTTTGAATGCATTGATATTGAGTCCGCTGAGTATGGATATTGCCGTTGCCGGACCGATGCCGCTGACTCGTTCAATAAGCAGGCGGAATATATCTCGCTCTGCGTCCGTCGCAAAACCGTACAGAATTTGTGCATTCTCGCGTATGTGTAAGTGCGTTTTAAGTGTTACTGTTTGTCCCTCAATCGGATTAAGATTGTCGAACGTGGAGAGCGGAATCTGCACTTCGTAGCCCACTCCTCCTACATCCAGCACTAAGCATTGCGGTAATGCTTCTGCTACGGTTCCTCGTAAAAATGCAATCATGGTGGGGGTGTCCGTCTTTTATTTCTTTTCCTGTGTGGGTTGTTGCTGGGGGAGTAAGTCTTTCATGTCAACGAATTGAGCTCCTTCTCCCATGCCTCCGAGTTCGTTGAGTAATTCTCGGCAGCGGCTGTTAAGGCGGTCGTAGTCAATAGGTCCGTTTTCCTCCTCTTTCGTTCCCGGGAAAATGATGTAGGAGACGCTCAAATCCGACACCGGGCGGCTATTGACACTTGCGTTGTTATTGATGGTTTTGCAAAGACGCAGGGATGCTTCTCCCGTTTTGTAGCGTGGCCCGAAGTCGCCGACAATAGCAGGGTATACTTTGTTGCCGACAATGACGATGGCATAGTCTCCCGCTACGGGACGATATTCTTTGTTGTTTCCTTCATTTACCGTGAGTGGCACCACAATGAAAGGATCGTACTCCGCCAACAGGAAACTGAAGAGTTTCAGGTCTGCTATAATGCGAGTGGCTCGCTCTTCTCCTGCTTTATCTTTTGCCTTACGGTAGCGTTGCAAACGCTCTTCCCATGCACTGAGCAAGGGGTTGGGGGTCTTTGTCTTCTTGCGCCAGCGGTACGATGTGGAAGGTTGGTAATGCTCGCTATCCCGTATCTTTTTCGGCATGCTCGGTAGGCGGTCGCCGTCAGAACCATCGGATACTACATCCATGTCTGCCTGTATCCACAATGCTTTACGTGCGGTTGTGGGGGCTGTTATCTCCAGCATGGTGTCTGTGTCATAGAAGTTGTGCCTATCCAGCAACCTGGAAAGTGTGGCAGCTGTTTTGCGAACTCTGTTTTGCTTGTGGAGGTATAGGGCATTGTACCATTTGGAGACACGGGCATTCTTCATCAGTTCATCGAATGCGGGTAGTACTTTGCGTAGCTCCGGATTGGCTATCAAAAGCTCATCTCCCTCTGCCGCATGCGGGGTGTAGAGCTCAAGCGAAACTTTTACTTGGAAGGCATCTTTTTTCTTGCGGTCTTGGGAGGCTGTGCTGCCCTTGCGGAAGTGCACATTGCTGCGGATGTTGATGCCACGCGCCATGTTGTTAATGTGCTCGTAGTTGCCGGCCTCAACTCGTTCCGGAAGTGCGGGCGGGAAGGGGGGTAAATCTATTTTAGGCATAGCAAAGGCACTGCCGGGTTTCCACGGGGTAACGGCAATGTGTCCGGGGGAGGTGGCTCCTTCCGTTTGCGGTGCTTGCTCTGCCGGTTGTTCTGTTTCAGGCTCAGTGGCTGTTTCTTGTGCTGCCTTGGGAGCGGGCTTGGTGACGCATAACCTGAGTTCTCTTGCCAACTGTGTGGGGTAGGGGGTGTACAGAGAACATACTCCGGCACCGATGAGCCCCAACAGGCTTATCTTGAACCATGTCAGAAATCTTCCTTTTTCTTTGTGCTTTTGTGTTCTCATGATTCTGTGGTAGGAATGGCTTTTCGGGGGCGCCTGCTCATAATCAGGCGCAGCAGCCATAAGGGGGCGCACCTCACAAATAATCCCGCAAGTCGTATTTTGAGTGACGGGTAACAGCGTGGTCGGTTCTTTTGTACGGCTTTCAGCGCGCTGTTAACTACGCATTCTACACCGGTGTAAAACCATTTGCGGAACGGTACTTCTTTCTTTTGCGAACCGCTTCTTCTTGCTACATCCCCGAATGCGGTGTGTACCGGACCGGGGCACACGGCTGTTACATGTATGTTTGTTTTCAGAAGCTCTAAGCGTAAGGCCTCACTAAATGAGGCCACAAATGCCTTGCTGGCCGCGTACATGGCGAAGTCCGGGATGGCGAGGTCTGCAGCAAGTGAGGCTATGTTGATGATGTAGGCGTGCTTCGCCTTCTGCATGGCCGGCAGCATGGTTCTTGTGAGCTCCGTGAGGGCTGTCATGTTCACTTCTATCATGCTGTGATTTCTGGACGGCTCGGAGCTTGCGAACTCGCCGTAATCTCCCAGCCCCGCGTTGTTAATCAGGCACATTCGTTCCCCTCGTACCCGACTCAGTTCCGTAAGCAGTTTTGCTCTGTCGGCCGGGACGGATAAGTCGCATGGCCATACCTCTACAGTGCAGGTGGTCTCATTTCGTAACTCGGCAGCCAATGCTTGCAGCCTGTCCTTGCTGCGGGCAATGAGTATCAGGCGCGTAGGCTGTTCATTAGCTTGCCTCGCTGCCGTGTGTGCCATTCTCCTCGCAAAGGCCTCGCCGAAGCCGGATGACGCTCCGGTGATTACTACCGTATCTGCCACTAACATGGACTTATCTTCCCATGCAATCGCGTCTTATGCAAGCATAAAATCAGCCAGCAACGGAGGAATGCGCTTTTTTTGCTGGAATTGCATGTGAAAAGATGGTATAAATACCCGTGTTATGGCAACACCTCCTTTTGTCTATCAGGAAATGTTCCCCATGGGGGAAGATACCACGAAATATCGTTTGCTCACTAAAGATTATGTGAGCGTTGGTGAGTTTGAGGGCAAACCTATTCTCAAGGTTGAGCCCGAAGGCCTGCGTTTGCTGGCGGAAACTGCTTGGCATGATGTAGCTTTCTATCTGCGCCCGGAGCACCTGCAAATGGTGCGTGATATTATTGATGACCCGGATTCCTCTGAGAACGATAAGAGCGTGGCTCTGACCATGCTCCGCAATGCCGAGGTTGCTGCTCTCGGGGTGCTCCCGCTCTGCCAGGATACCGGTACGGCCATCTGTGTCGGTAAGAAGGGGCAGCAGGTATGGACCGGCTTCAATGATGCCGAGTACATCTCCCGCGGTGCTTATGATTGCTACACCAAAAATAACCTCCGCTATTCTCAGAATGTAGCGTTGGATATGTACAAGGAAATCAACACCGGTACCAATCTCCCCGCTCAGATTGACCTCTTTGCCACGGACCACGGTATGGAGTATGATTTCCTCTTCATTGCCAAGGGTGGTGGCTCTGCCAATAAGACGTATCTTTACCAGGAAACGAAGGCCCTTCTCAATCCTGCTTCCCTCAAGAAGTTCATGGTGCAGAAGATGAGCACCCTCGGCACCGCGGCTTGTCCCCCATATCACGTGGCATTTGTTGTGGGCGGTACCAGCGCGGAAATCTGCCTCAAGACGGTGAAGCTCGCCTCCACCAAGTACTATGATAGCCTGCCGACTTCCGGTAATGAACACGGCCGCGCTTTCCGTGACGTAGAGCTGGAGAATGAGCTCAAGAAGGAGGCTGAAAAGCTGGGCCTCGGGGCCCAATTCGGTGGCAAGGCTTTCGCGCTGGATGTTCGCGTGGTGCGTCTGCCTCGTCACGGTGCTTCCTGCCCGGTTGCTCTCGGCGTTTCCTGCTCAGCGGATCGCAACGCCAAGGCTAAGATTACCCCGGAGGGTATTTTCATTGAGGAACTTGAGTATGCCCCCGGAAAATACATCCCCGCCGAGCTGCGCGAGACGAAGAGCGCCGGTGTTCCCATTAATTTGGACCGCCCGATGCCGGAGGTGCTGGCTGAGCTCACTAAGTACCCGGTCAAGACTCGCCTTTCTCTTACCGGTACCATCATCGTGGGACGCGATATTGCGCACGCTAAGCTCAAGGAGCTGCTGGATGCAGGTAAAGAATTGCCGCAATACGTTAAGGCCCATCCGATTTACTATGCCGGTCCTGCTAAGACTCCGGAAGGGTATCCCTCCGGCTCCTTCGGCCCCACCACGGCGGGCCGTATGGATTCCTATGTGGAGCTCTTCCAACGCAACGGCGGCAGCATGATTATGATTGCCAAGGGCAATCGTGACCAGTGTGTCACGGATTCCTGCAAGCAGTACGGTGGTTTCTACCTCGGTTCCATCGGCGGTGTCGCTGCGGACCTCGCCAAGAACTGCATCACTTCCATTGAGTGCATCGAGTACCCGGAGCTGGGTATGGAGGCTATCTGGAAGATTACCGTGAAGGATTTCCCTGCCTACATCTTGGTGGATGACAAGGGTAATGACTTCTTTGCCGATATCCGTGCCGGCTGGGCTTGCCCCGGTTGCGCGCACTGATTGGTCAGCCCCTGATTTCAGCCCCCGCCGCCGTGCCGGCGGGGGCACTTGCTAAGAATGGATAAGGAAAACGGCTCTAACAACGTGAATGGTGAGCTCACCGTCGTCATCTCTGCTACGACGGTAGATGCCATGCTGACCAGCGGTTTTGCCGTTGTACTCATTGCCGTCGCCTTCATGACAGTTTATGTCCCGCTGTTGTTTTCTTTGTCCATGGGCGGTTTGTCGATGTTGCTTTTGCCCTACTTGCGTGGTAAGATGCAGGGGCAGCCGCGTCTCCGCCTTTTCCTGATTGCCTGCTCCTTGTGGCTGGGGTTCCATACGATTGTGCTCATTGCGGAGTATACTCACGGTGAGGCTCTGCCCGATTTGTCGCTTTGCTTATTCCTCTCCGCATTGGTCGCTGTGTTGTGTTGCAATCGCTTGGCGTGGCTTGGGGCATTCCTGTTCCCTGTGGCTACCGTAGCCATGTGGTCGTGTGGTGGCATGATTGACTCTTCCGGTTTGTACGCCGCCATTCTTGCGTTCAGCTCCACGGCATGCATCATCATCGGTTGTTTGTGCACTCTCTGCCGTTTGCTCTGGAGCGGAACGGGTAAAGTTTGGCCGTTTGTGGTGCCACATATCGTCTTGTGGTTGATTGCGTGGTGGTGGTCAGCCGGTTTTGAGCTCTGTGTGGCTGCGAGTGTGTGCGCGATTTTGGTGGACGCGGCCTCGCGTCTGTGTTGGCATTCATATGTCGCTTGTGGCGTGCAGAATAGAACCGTTCTGAGCGCTTTGTGTACGCTGAGTTATCTCACCCCCATGGGGATACTTCAGTATTTGGTTTACATGGGAGAAAACCTCTGAAAATTATGACACCTAAAGTAAAAACATTCCTTGAGCGTGGTTTCAGCACCATTATTCTTCTCGGCCTTTTGGGCGGTACAGTGTGGTGGAATGATGCCGTCGGATATGCCATATTGGTATGTGTCTTGTGCAATCTGACCACTTATGAGTGGTTCAACATGCTGCGAGAGCGCAAGGAGGAGTCAAGCCGTACTTATTCTCTGATAATGGGCTTGGTTTATCCGTGGTTGATGGCTGCCGGCATGCTTTGGAGTATGTCTGATTCCGCTGAGTCTCAATCCGGCGCCATTGTCTGCTCCTTTGTTGCTGAGTTCGATTTTTTTGCCGTGGCTCTGGGTTTCTTGGTTTTCTATGTGTTGGGGGCATTCTTCCTGGAGCTGCGCAACATGGATTACCGTGGGCGTAGCGGGGCTCAGGCATTATCGTCCATGGGGATTACCGTGCTGTCTTTCATTTACCCGGTGTGGCTGTTTGCTTTTGCTCTTTGCTGTTTGGATGATCCCTCTGCCATCTACACCCTGCTGTGGCTGGTATTAGTTACCAAAATGAGCGACATTTGGGCATATGTGAGCGGTGTGCTCCTCGGCGGTAAGTTTATTAAAGCTCGCTTCAGTCCTGTCGTTTCTCCCAAAAAGACGTGGGAGGGCATCATCGGTTCTTTCATCATCACTTCCGTCTGTGCTTGGTTGCTCTTTTTCCTGGCAGAGGGGAACACTCAGCTGTTTACTCTCTCGAAAACTGAGTTCTTCTGCGTGCTCATGCCCTGCATATTCATCCTCAGTGTTGCCGGTGACTTGGCCGGTTCTCTTATCAAGCGCGGTCTCGCTGTGAAGGACAGCGGCTCCTTGCTGCCGGGTATTGGTGGAATTTTTGACCTGATAGATTCCCCCGCTTTCACTGTCTCTTTCTTTGCTGCCGTTCTCGTTATCCTCTGATTCTGTATCCTCATGCACATCTCCATTCCTCTTTTGCTCAATCCGAAAGCCGGTAGCCTTTTTCGCTCCGGGCTGAAGAGTTGGCTGGATTCTCACCGCGATGATTTTACGCTTGTTCCGACAAAAAGCGCGGAGCACCTGACGGAAAAGGCGCGGGAGTTGGCAGAGTCCGGTGAGCCGATTGTAGCAGCTGCCGGAGGTGACGGTACGTTGATGTGTGCTGCCCAAGGGCTTATGGGTACGGGGGCTGCACTCGGTATCTTACCTTGCGGTACGATGAATGTCTTTGCCCGCGAGCTCGGTATCGGTTCTCGCCGCTTCGATATTGCGCTGGATGCCATGAAAAACGGTAAACGTCAGCCGGTGGACATCTTTGCCGTCAACGGTAAACCGTTTTTGCAGATGGCCGGCTTTGGTATGGATGCTCGCATTGTGCACCTGATTACCCCGGGGATGAAACGTTGGCTCGGTGCCGCGTCCCATGTGGTGACGGCTCTTAAAGTTGCGGTGGAGCGCCACCCCGTGATTACCGTGACCCTCCCGGACGGCGAGGAAATAAGCGGTACGCAGGTGATTCTCGGTAATGGAAAACGCTACGGCGGCGAGGCTCATCTTTTTGCAGATGCTCGGTATGATGACGGTAAACTCAACGCCGTGATGATTCATCAGGAGAGCATGACCGTGTTCTTCGAGATTCTCAGCAGCATGCTCTTGCGCGGTGCTACTCAGCGCAATACCAGCCCGTTTACCAATGTGCGCTCCTTTGAGTCCTGCACCATCACGGCGGATGGCAAGCTGGATTATCAGTTGGACGGTGATTATGTAGGAACCATCCGCCCAGGTGAGGTGGCTCATGTAACGCGTCTGCCGGAGGTGCTGAACGTCTGCGTGCCTGCCGTTCCGGTGCCGGTTACTTCCCTTGGCCGTTTGTTGGAGCATCCCATGCTCCTTGCGCTCAAATCTCGCCTCAAACAATTGAGCGAATTCTGATGTCGCTGCTTCTTTTATTGAACAAATTACGTCCCCAAATGCTCTATTCAGTAAGGGGAAAATATGATGAAGAAATTCATTTTTATATTATGGATCGGAATGGGCATGTCGGCTTTTTGTTCTGATTCCGAGCGCGACCGTGCGCGCGCTGTGTCTGTATTGGAGGAGAATGATATCATTCCGGCTGTGTATGACGATGAGTTGCAGTTTGCGGTTCGGCATAATTCCTCGGAAATGCTCGAATTGCTGATTAGTGCCGGTGCTGCTGTTAAGGGGAGCGACGGTGCTCCGTTGTTATCCATTGCTGCTGCTCGGGGGTATACTGAAATAGTGGCTACGTTGATAGAGGCCGGAGCAGATGTAAACGCTGAAGGGTACATGCCTCTTTCCCGCGCCGCTGCAAATGCTGAGTGGACTGTGGTCCGCATGTTGCTGGATGCCGGCGCGTGTGATGCTTCTGAGCGTTATCACCATAGTGCTCTCTACTATGCCGCTCAACACGGAAATGCCGAGATTGTGCGCTTGTTGCTGGCTGCAAACGAATCCCCGGATTGCGGCACCGCGAATGAGGTTACTCCTCTGATGGCAGCTGCCCGCCTCGGCCATGCGGAGGTTGTTCGCTTACTCTTGGCAGCCGGGGCTAATGTAAACGCGCGCTCAATAATCGCCTCGGATGATGTGCTGCATAACGCGTTGTGTTCTGATAATCCGGAGGTGATACGCATGATTCTTGCTGCTCCCGGATTGAATACAAACGGTCGCAACCCGATGGAGCTGGGCATTGCTCGTGGTGATGCCGCTGCCGTGCAGGCCTGTATTGATTCCGGTGCAGATGTCAATTCCCCCCTAGAGAACGGCTACTCTCCGCTGGCAATGGCTGCGCGCTTGGGCCATGCTGAAATTGTGCAGCTGTTGCTGCGT
This sequence comes from Akkermansia sp., assembly GCA_017415995.1. Classification (GTDB taxonomy): domain Bacteria; phylum Verrucomicrobiota; class Verrucomicrobiia; order Verrucomicrobiales; family Akkermansiaceae; genus Akkermansia. Next base: position 9,761 of record JAFQDN010000063.1, read on the forward strand.
GTGCCGGGAATTGAGCTTGATAAGTCAGCATCATGCTCGCTCTCGCCCTTAGAGTGCGCGCTGTTTTCGTCCCGCGCGGAGGTGGTTTTGCAATTGCTTGCTGCCGGTGCGGATGTGAGTGCCCAACAGGTAAACCCCGTGGATGTTCTTCGTTTTGCGGAAAACTGTCCCGTGTTTGAACGCTGCTTATTGGCTACCGTGCAGCTTAATAAGCCTGAAAGTAATGGTCGGACTCCTCTGATGCAGGCTGCCCGGAATGGCTGTGCGGAGGATATCTCAATTTTGCTGAAATACGGAGCCGATGCCCGAATGGCAGATGCCGATGGCGTTACGGCTTTGCATTTAGCCGCATCGGCGGGTAATGTGGAGTGTATGTCCCTGTTGTTGCAAGCCGGTGCGGATGTGAATGCAGCCGATAATATGGGGCAAACCGTTTTGCATGCTGCCGTTGCTCATGCGGATTTTTCTGCTGTTGAGTTTTTGCTGTCTAAGGTAGAGGATGCCAATAAAGCAAACGCTGCCGGTGAGACTCCTCTTCACCTCGCAGCGCTCAACGGTGATTCCTGGCTTATTGAGTTACTGCTGTCAAGTTCCGGGGCGGAGGTGAACGCCGCCGATGCTTCCGGAAAAACTGCTCTCATGTGTGCTATTGAAAATGAAAACGTAGCCGCTGTTAATCGCCTGCTCTCCTTAGGGGCAGATGCTAATTTGGCCGACTCTACGGGGCGTACGGCTCTCTTTTATCTGTTGAAAAACATTGGCGGGCGTACATATGATATGGCCTCTATACTGCTGGAGTACGGCGCCGATGTGCATGTTTGTGATAACGCCGGTGTTCAATTCCTGCCTTATGCTGAAGAAAACGGCTGGGATGAGTTACAGCAGCTGTTCCTGGAATACGCTCAAAACGAGGATTCTGAATAGCTGTCACTGTCTCAAGGATGCGCCGAATTCAACTCATTTGCGCTTAAAAACTGCCGATAATTCCGTTTTTTCGCTCTCCTTTTTGTTTGACATCCCATATTTCAAAAAGTAGAATATGAGTGCTCCGCCTCGTTGGCTGTGCGCTGCATCTGTCTACTGAAATATACATGATACCATGAAGTTGCGTCTGAATAAAATCCTGAGAACCGCCGTGTTGAGCACTATGTTGTCGGCTACTTTTACTTGTGCAGCCAAGGATCTCAGTGCTGAGGATGGATACACCAACCTGCTTTTAGAGTACGGCAAGGCGTATGATACGGTGACTCTCTCCGATTACGGTGCCGTGACGATGCATTACCCGCTCAAGTCTGAGGACTACCTCTACGATATGCGCTACCGTACCAAGATAGACCAACTCAACGTCGGCGGTTACGGTGGTTATTTGGTGGCCGTTGCTCAAAATGTTTTTTACGGCCAAGGGGCTCTCGGCTCTTCCGGCCTTACCGGTGAGGTGCAGGTAAACTCCTTATCCGGAAGCGGCCTTTTCTCCGTTATCGGCAATGGTACTTATGCCGTTAATATCTTTAATATTGCTAAAATTGAGAATTTCAGCGGTAATCTGATTATCGAGAATGAGAGCAGGGCGTGCACGGATTATGTTACCACCTTCAACCTCACGGCCTTGCAATTATACGGCGGTGAAATGTCGGGCTTCATCGGTATGCAGCCGGCTGATACCCGCACCTCGCAGGACCGCAATCGCATTGCTTTGGGTATCAGTGGCGATGTTACCGTTGGCGGCATGAACAGTGCATACGGCGCCACTTATCTGTACAGTGGTAAGCTCAAGGAGTCCGATATTGCCCATGAAATCCACGTGGATATCCCTTTTGAGGACTTTTTGAATGTGGAGGAACATGTGCTGACTATTGATGCCGATAAACAATACACGCATATTTTCCGTGGTAAGGTGTTGGGCTCTCTGTCCATTGTCATGCAGGGTGAGGGGCGCCAGGAGTTTGTCGGCGATATGTCCGCTTTTAACGGCTCCATTACGGTCAATTCCGGTACGCTCTGTGTGGCTCAGAATCTGAAGGCGGCTTCGGTCAGCGTGCATGGCGGTAGTTTTGGGGTGGATAAGGTGCTTTCTACCTCCGGTACGCTCAGCATGAAGGACGGCGTGCTTTATGCAGGGGCTCTGAGGTCTGCCTCCGGGACATTCAGCGGGTGTAATGATGTGGCCACCTCATCCCTCACGGGGACGACCTGGACGCTTAATGTGACGGCGGATAATGAGAAGTCGGCCGTTGTCACGGTGTTCAATACCGAACGCACGGGTAGAATTACCTTGGATGTGCTGGATGTTCAATATGATGCTTCTCAGATGTACAATGGTGAGTATGTCCTGTTTGCCTATGAGAAAACGCTCAACGTTGTTTTGGATGATCTGGTTTTATCCGGTGATTGTACATCGACCACCATCGGTGAAAAGGGGAGTGCCGATGTGTACATGGGTGAAACGAAGATTGACGGTGTCAAGTTTTATACCATCTTGCTGAGTGTTACGGACGGTGCGCTGGTGAAACCTCGTGACAAAGCCGTCACCCTCACTTGGAGTGCGGATTCCGGTGTGTGGGGTGTTGATTGCGGCCATTTTGATAATTGTTGGAGCGGGGATGCTTACAATCTCAACTTCCTGAATGGGGATTCCGTGGTCTTTTCACGGGCTGCAGAGGTAACGCTTCGCGGGGAGGTGAATCCTGCTTCCATGCTGGTGAATCATACGGATGGTTCTCTTATCATTGCTCCGGAAGATGAGCAGGCTTCCATCGTCGGCAAAAGCTCCTTGTCTGTGAATGCCCCCGGTGGTGTGCTCGATATCCGCTCCGATAACTCCTTCAGCGGTGGTACCAAACTTTCTGCCGGTTCTGTGCTGTTGGGGCATGCGCGTGCTCTGGGTAGCGGTAAAATCAATATGTCCGGCGGTGCGTTGGATATGGGGGCTCATGCCGTTGCCAATGCTTTAACGCTGAATGGTTATGTGGAATTGAATGGTGGCAGTGCTTATTGCGGAGCTTTGGTGTTGGAGTCCGGTTCCGTTACGGGTGATACCTTGCAGCTCGCTACCGAGGCCGTGCTCAAGAGTGGCAGCGTGGCCAATCCTTTGTCCGGCTCCGGCTCGATTTCCAAGTCAGGCAGCGGTACTGTAACGCTGAGCGGCGATAATTCCTACAGTGGCGGAACTCTGGTTTCCGGTGGCTCTTTGGTGGTAGCTTCGGACTCCGCCTTGGGCTCAGGCTCTGTCAGCCTGAAATCCGGTACGCTCAATATGGGGGATTTTTCCGTGCGGAATGACCTTGTTGTCAAAGGTTCGGTTACGGTGCACGGGGCTGCTTATGCCGGTGCTTTAACCCTAGAGTCCGGCAAAATATCCGGTTCTGTATTGCAGCTGTCGGAGTCTGCTTCTCTGCTGTCCGGGGCGGTTGCGTTGCAGCTCACCGGTTCTGCCGGGGTGGTAAAGCGCGGCAGTGGCAGTGTAACGCTGAGCGCTGATAATTCCTACAGCGGGGGCACTGTGCTGGAGTCCGGCACGCTGACGCTTAACCACGTTTCCGCTGCCGGTTCCGGGGAGATTACCCTGCAAGGCGGCACGCTGAGTTTGGGGGATAAAGCTGTTGCCAATGCCATTACGGTGTTGGGGGATTCTTCCGTCAAGGATGCCTCGGCTTACTCCGGTGCTCTTACCTTGAGCTCCGGGGCTCTCAAAGGTGAGTCCATCAAGCTTGTTGCCGATGCCGAGTTGCGCAGTGGTAGCATTGCCAATGTGTTGAAAGGTAGTGCTTCCGTTGTTAAAACCGGGGAGGGTAAGGTTACGCTTTCTGCTGCTAATTCCTATTCCGGCGCTACTGTGGTGCAGGGGGGAACTCTGCATGCTGCCCATGCTTCCGCGTTCGGCAGTAGTGTGGTGGAGCTGCAAGCCGGCAGCTTGGATTTGGGGGGTAAAGCCGTTGCTAATAATCTGATTGTTGACGGTGAGGCTGTGTTGCTGAATGCATCCGCTTACAAGGGGGCTTTGTCTCTGCATTCCGGTTCGCTCAGCGGTGATTCGGTTTTGTTGCAGCAGGATGCCGAGCTCCTGTCCGGCACGCTCCTCAATCAGCTTTCCGGTGCTGGCGGAGTGCTGAAGTCCGGCTCCGGTTCCGTGTTGCTGGGGGCGGCTAATTCCTACTCCGGCGGTACCGCTGTGCAGGACGGCACTTTGGTGGCCGGGCATGATTCCGCTTTCGGTACGGGGGAGGTTTTGCTGTCCGGCGGTTGTTTGGATTTGGCGGGCTTCCGCGTGGCGAATTCCATTCTCGTAACGCAGGATGCTGCTTTGTCCGGCGCGTCGTCCTTTGCCGGGGAGCTGCAGTTGCTTAACGGTTCTCTCCGGGCGGATTCTATCACGCTTGCAGCTTCTTCGTCTTCTCTTGTCTTCCGGGGCGGTGCGTTAGATGCTTCTCTTTCTCTTGCTGATGGTGAGCTTTATGCTCAGTCTCAAGGGCATATCACCGGCGATTTGTTGTTGCAGGGTGGCAGTGTCGTGTTCTCGGCATCTGCGGATGATGTGCAGCTTACGGTGGATTCTGCCGTAACCCTCAGCGCGGATACGGTGTTCATCTTTGATTTCCGCCCGGAGGAAAAACTCTATCAGCTTATCAGCTTTGATTCCTGGAATGGCTCCATGGATTCGCTCTCGTTGACCACGCGTTATCAGTCTACTTTGGTCTACGAGTTCGTGATGCAGGAGAATATGCTCTGCGTCCGTGTGCTGGATAGCAGTGCCTTGCTTTACTGGAATGCTTCCAAGGGCGTGTGGTCCGAGGGGGGGCTCGGCGCTTGGGTGCAGGATGGTGGGGCTGCTGCCGATTCCGGCTTCTGTTCCGGTGATTTTGTTATCATTAATCGTGCTGCAACGCTTACTATTGAAGGCCCGGTTTCTCCCGCTGCCGTGGTAGTGGAAGCGGATAAATCCGTCACGTTTAAAAACTCTTACGATAAAAAGTCTGCCTCTTTCAGTGGTGCTATTTCCGGTGCTACGGTGTTGACGAAGCGGGGTAAAGGTACCCTGACTCTGAATGACGGTAATTCTTATACCGGGGGAACCATCCTGGAGGCCGGTACGCTGAAAGCCAAAGGCGTGGCGTCCTTCGGCTCCGGGGCTGTCTCGTTGCTGGGCGGTACCTTGGATTTGGCCGGAAAAGCCGTGCAGAATGAGCTTGTGCTTACCGGTGATGCCGTGGTCAAAAACGGTAAAAAATATGCGGGTATCCTGACTCTTACCTCCGGCACGCTGCTTAAAGGCTCTGTGGTCAATGTTGCTTCCTCGTCTGTTTTGCAAGGCGGCACGGTAAACGGTACGCTCAGTGGCGTGGGTACGGTTTCGGTTACGGGCAATGTTTCCCTCGGCACAAAAGGCAAGATTACCACGAGCAAGCTGGATATTTCCGGCAAGCTGGAGGTTTCCTCCAAGGGCTTGTCCATGAACAGCAAGTCCTCTGCTATCGTGCTGGAGGGCGGTACGCTGAGCTCTGCCGGTAAAATCAGTGCCTATTCCCTGTACTTGGAAGGCGGTAAGCTGGATGTCACCAACGCCAAGCCCATGTCTATTACTCTCAAGGGGAGCTTTTCCGCTACGGAGGATGCTGATATCGCCCTGTACGGCGGGCTGACGGCTAATCAGCTGACGCTGACCAATGCCGATTTCACGCTGGCTATGGATGCAGCGGATGTTACGGACAAGATTAAGCCCAAGGCTCAGAGCATCAGTATTAAGGGTAAAGGCGTGCTCAATACCGTCACGGATAGTCAGGTGGATATTGCCGGCAAGATGTCCGTGACGGCTGATTTGCGGCTTACGGATTCCGATGTGTCCCTGCATGATGTTGCCGGTGCCACCAAGCCCAAGGCTCAGGGGATGACGGTGAAGGGTAAACTGTCGCTGGAGGGCAATTCCTCGCTGGCGATGACCGGCACGCTCAGCGCCGGGGCGCTGTTTGCCACGGATTCCACCATTGCTATTGCTGCGGAGGATGGGCTGGCTGCTCAAAACCTGAAACTTACCCGCAAGCAAGTTGTTAAGGGTGTAGCTCAGGAAAATTTGCTGACCAACAGCTCCGTATACGTGAACGGCGGTATGTCCGTTGCGGGTAATCTGGCATTGAACAATTCCTCCGTCTGCCTGCGCGATTATTCCGGCAAGAACAAAGCCAAGGGCTTGACGGTGAAAGGCGATTTGACACTGGACAGCACTTCCTCCATTGTGCTCAGCGGGGCGCTTTCTGCCAAGAATCTGACACTGGGCAGCGGTAGTTCCCTGACGCTGACAGCCTCAAAGCTCAGCACGGTGAAAGTGGGCGGTGCGCTCACCTTGGAGGGTGCAGTTGCTCTTGACCTCGGTTTCAGCGTTTCGGAAAAGGATTTCAATAAGAAAAAAGCGTTTAAGATTTTCTCCTTCAAGACCATGGGAGGCAATCTGACCTTGGATTCCAACTTGAATGAGCTATTCGGTATTTCCTCGAACTTGGCAAGCCTTTCTTTTGACTCCAAGGGCAAGGCTATTACGCTGGTGGTCGTGGATTTTGAGGGCTGGAATGAGTATGTGGCGGAGGTTCAGGCCGAAGCTCAGCAAATTTCTCCCGAGTCTGTGCCCGTTGCTGCTGTTGCGGAGGAGGAAACGGCTGAGGAGGCACCTGAGGAACTGCTGTCGGCACCGCGCCCCGTGGCTGCTGCGGCGGTGGATCCGCTGCTGCGCAAGGCTGCGGATACGCTGGTGCAGAGTACGTGGGGTACGGTGAATGCCTCCCGCGCGTTCGGCGACACGATTGTCGCCCGTGGGGCTCATGCCACGCTGTTGGCAGAGGGCAAGGGTGCAGCTTGGTTGTCCACCATGGGTAGCAGTAGCCGTATTTCCACGGATGGCGACCGCAACGGCGCGGATTTCACGCTCAGCGGTGCAGCATTCGGTGTAGAGGGGCGCGTGACGGAAAAATCCACGCTCGGCGTTGCCATTGGTAACAGTTGGGGCAAGGTGAGCACCTTCTCCGCCTTCCCGGTGGACCAAGATTCCATGCACATCGGCATTTACG
>JAFQDN010000013.1 GCA_017415995.1 Akkermansia sp.
AAGCTGCACTGGTGTTTAGATGTGTCTTTTGGAGAAGACTACAGTCAGAAACGAGCAGCAAATGCAGCTGAAAACTTCTCTCGTGCTATACGCTTTGTAATTAATTCCTTTAGGCGATATAAGAAGCTCACAAACGAAAAATTATCCGTAAAGAACATGCAATTCGCTTGTGCTGTGGATGTTGAATACACGAAAAAGATTTTTGAAGCCGTATTTTCTGTATGACACGTCGCCCAATGCGTTTGCCCTGGATTATTTTGCGTGGGAGAAGCACGGAGATTCACCGGGACAGCAAAAGTCGGCAACGCAGCAGAAGGAGCCGCGTTGCCGACTTGAAAAGCGGAACAGGGAGATTAGTTTTTCTTCATCTCGATGTGACCGGAGCAACCGAACCAGCCGTCATTACAACGGGCAGTAAGCTGCACCTCCACCTTGGCACCTTTGGGAATGGACGGCACCTCAAACTGTACGGACTTGGTATTTTTGTCGGCCGGGGCATCAGCTTTGGCAACCTCTTTACCATTGACCAACAGGCGATAATTGCGGGTAACCATGCCACCGTTATCCACCGGAATGAGCGAGAACGTGTAAGTACCCGGACCATCTATGGATTTGGTGACATCCACGCGCCAATCCTTCTCGAAACCGAGGGTTTGGTCGCCGCTGTAGTAGAAGTTATTTTTGATGACTGTAACGGAATCCTTACTCCAATAGTGCATCATACGCTTGGCTCCCTTGCCGTACTGGCTGTCAGGGTCCAACTTAATAAGTTCTCGGTAAGTGTTGACGATGGGAGTCGTGTCACGATTCTCCGGTTGGGAGGTGGAAACGATACGCTCTTTGAGCACATAAGCCAACCCGGCCAACCACTGCTGACGGCGGTGGCGGTATTTTTTCTCCCCCATTAATTTGCCTTTCAGCACCTTGCGGACGTAAGCCTCAGCTTCATCGAACTTACGTTCCTTACCACGCAGTTTCCCGTCTTTACCACCGTTGAGCAAGCCGTTAATCTCACGATACATGGCCATGTGATCCATGGCAAAGAGTGCTTTGTAACCGGTTTTATCATCGGGGTCTTCTTTACGAATGACGGACGTAAGGGAACCACAACGCACAGCAAATTGAGCAGGGAGCAACTCCAGTGCCTTACCGGCAGCCGTAGCAGCAGCCTCGCCGGTAGTTTGGCGAGCACTCTCCGCTAATTTTGCAAACTCCGGGGCTTTTTGGGCAAGCTTAAGCAGCTTAGGCATGAGCTTTTGCTGATTACGGCTTACTTGCGCACCGTCATATTCTGCCATGAAGGTACCATCCGGAGCCAACAGCACAACCGCCGGGATATTGTAATGCTCAATGGGGAGCACTTTTTTACGCACATCCGTTTTCAGACCCGTTTTATCATTAAACTGCCCAAACACAAAGGAATCCTTATGCTCCTTGGCAATAGACTCCCACGCCTTACAGAAGGCAGCGATATCAGGCTGCCAGTCCGAGCCGTACCAGACAACTAAGCAGGGTTTACCCTCCTTAGCAGCCTGCTCTTTTGCTGCCGGTACCTCCGGGAAAGAAAGCGTAGCAGCTTGGCACACCATCATAGCCCCCGGCAGGAGCATGGATGCAAATATCATGTGTTTCATATTCGTGTATGATGGGATTATTTGGTGTAAATAACAAAGTGTGAGATGTGAGCGAAATCCGGGTGTCCCGTATTATCAAACTCCACCTTAACCCACTTGCCGGGAGTACCATCCGCAAACTTCACCACCCATTCCTTGGGCATGTTATCAGTAGATTCGCGGGGTTTCCAAGTAGCGCCGTCTTCACTGGTGTAAACGGTAGCCTTCTTCATGCGGCTCTCATTACCGTCAGTTTTACGGATAATGCAACCTGTAAGAGACTTACGTTCCGGCAACTCAACTATCATGGAGGGTTTTTCCTCCTTATCCGTATGGCATTTACCACCGGTCGGGCTTGTTATATCAATGTGCCAAGCGGGATTGTCCCAACGACAGGTAGTGGATATACGGAAGAGGGCAGCCTCTGCGGGCTTGCCGGGCAGCTCAGATGCTTTGGCAAGAGAAATATTAACCGGGCATTTACCGCATACCGCAGTGGCGGCATTTGTCAGGGCCCGGAAAGCCGGAGCAGAACGAGCTTGTTCCGTTGCGATGATGGCTTTGTTGTAAACCTCCACCATTTTTTTGACTTGCTCCTCATCCTTTTTGCCAACCTTCTTGTCTGCAGAAGCAGCGGCCTTGGAGAAAGCACGCCCGAAGACCTCTTCCTGCCCCCCTTCCACATAGGTTTTTACCGCCCATTCCAGCACCTTACCGAACGTGGTTGCATCCTTGGATCCCATGTGTGTTGCAAACAGTGTGGTAAGGTACTTCTCGCGAGCTGCTTCATCCTTCAGAGAATCAGACTGAGCCTCCATAATCTTCTCCGTATTCACTGCCCATGAGGATGGAGTATCAGCAATCATACGGTGCATGAGGCCGTAAACCTCTGCCTTTTGAGCATCCGTCATGCCGGCAATTTCATCCTTGAGATCCTCTGCCACATTAACGGAGGCAAAACCATTCTTCTTGTAAAGGGGAATCAGCTTGCACAGGTACTGATAGGCATCATCAGAGCTGAGTCCCTTCTGTTTCATCAGCTTATGCAGGGAAGCACGGAAGAACGGGTGCAAGGGTGCATACCCGAGTGCCTTCTTCCACATGGCAATAGCACCATCCACATCCCCGATAGCCTCCAGCGCTTTGGCGCAATAACTATGGCGGTATGCCTTTTCTATAGCCGCATCATCCTTGAATACGGTTTCCATAAGCAAATAGGAGGTAGGTGCCTGATTCCCGAATATGCGATTGTGCATACCGCCATCAGGACCACCGAATCCGCCGCGCCAATCACCACGAGACAAGCGGAACCCGTACGCGCAGTGACCGGGCTGCCCGACGGTATATGCCGGAATGCCGTGAGCCATGGCAGCAACACAGCCTAAGTGCGACATGGCACCACATACGCCACCGTTGCGATGGGTTGCCTCAGCCCAGCTGATATCCGCATACGGGAAATTGTACAAGCCCCCCTGCACGGAATCGCCGAAGAGTGAGGGGTCCGTATAAACAGCCGCCCAGCACGCATAATCATAGCGATCCCACGGTACGTTAATATTTTTGAAGGCCCATTCGAAGGACTCGTCATCCCAATCCTGCTGAGGAATACCAACGGTGAAGCGCAGTTCCCACGGACGCAAGTTTTTGTAATTGGGGTGCATATAACCGCTATCGGCATTTTTTTGGAAGAACTTATAACGCCATACGGGGTTGTAGCGTGAGGGGTCCTTTTTGGCAATAGGCGGGTTGGGATCCGTTTCTCCTCCCCCCCATACGGAGGCAAGAGCCACGGCCAAGCCTTTGTTTTTCACCTTACCTTTTTCCTCCAGCCAAATGCGGTACAGCACGTCAATACCCACGGGGGTCTTATACGGAACAAGACCACACCCCAAGTAAAGCTCCTGCCACTCGGCATCTGCCGCAAACTCAGCCAAAAAGCGACGGTGCCGCTCTGAGCGCGCTGCAAACTCCGTCATCACCTCGGCATCCGTTGTACGAATAAACTCCAACAACATACTGAGCTGCAAAACCTCCGAAGAAGTCGGAACAATCTCCTTATTCTTCAGCACTGAGAGGAGCTCTTGCTGAGCTCGCACGTAATCACCTTTGTTGACGGCATCATGCACGTCGGAAGGGAGCTCGGACGCTGCAGCCTGCACCGTGGAAGGCGCAACAACCGCTGTTGCTGCCACCATCGGCACAAAACTTACGGAAAGCAATCCGGCATGAGCAAATACAGATTGAACTGTCATAATACTTTCTCATTATCACTACTAACACGCTGTGTCAAGCACAAACATTTCATATCTTCCTTTTTTTCAGGCACAAAATTCACAAGATTTGCGGAAGAATTTAGCGGAAGCGCGCGTTTTATGGTTGCACTCCGGGAATGAGTTTGATAGCATAAGAAAGGATGGACGCTGATACAACCAGAAGCGAAGAGCGGAGGATGGCGGACTTAGCAACCCGCATACAGGGGCTGGAGGGCGAGCTCGCGCAGGCACGCGCGTTGCTGACAACGATGCATTCCAAACTACTGTTTGAACGCCAATCCAACTTTACGGACACCAATACGGAGGCAACCCTGCTGCGCTCCTCTGAGGGCTCGCGCCATAGTCGCCGAGCCGTAACAGAGGAAGCAACAGAGCCCATCCACGTAGAGCCATTGCCCATGCAGCACCCGCTGCGCCGCAAATGGTCCTTAGGCAAGGGCATACCGGATGCGTCATCGGAAAATGACCGCCACCGCATATGCTTTACCGGGGCACACACCTCCAACGGCAAGCTGCGCTTGTTCGGGCTGCTGAGTGACGGCAGCGTGTGGGAGCACTACCTCCCCTTCTCACAATTAGCCCGTGAGGGCGGCATCACCATCGGGCGCGATCCGGAGCTTGTGAACCTCGTGATTGCGGATAACGGTGTATCACGCAGCCACGCCAGGCTGGAGCTGGGCGCTACAGGCTTAGTCATCTCCGACCTCAACTCCACCAACGGACTCTACGTCAACGAGCAAAAAATTACCCCCTACAACCCGCAAACTCCGCTGACGGATGGCAGTGTCATCGGACTCGGTGACACCCCGCTGAGAGTGGAAATCATACAGGGCTCCCACTAACTCCTCACTTAATTTTTTTTATGAATAAAGAACGCTACTCCACCATCATAGCACTGGTAGCAGCCGGTACAGCATCGGCTGCAAACAATCCACCGACGGCAGAGTACCTTTGGTACAAACAGCCGGCTGAAGTGCCGACTATCACACTCCCCTTCACCACACCCGGCAACATAGAATCCAAGAAACCGACGGCACCGGCATCCACCCCGGACACCTGGGAAAGCCAAACCCTGCCCGTCGGCAACGGGCGCATTGGTGGCACCATCTACGGTGGCGACCGCTTGGACTGCGTGAACCTCAACGAGGTAAGTCTTTGGAGCGGTGGCATGAACGAACCCAAAAACGGCGCAGGATACGCGTATGGTCCGACGAGCGGGCAGGAGCAATTCGGCAGTTTCCAGCCTTTCGGCAACCTGATGGTAGCCTACAGCATACCGGGAGAAACAGAGAATTACAACCGAGCTTTGGATTTACCGCATGGTGCAGCATACACGTCATTTACCGCCAACGGCACACGCCACATGCGTGAGTGTTTTGTCAGCAAATCCGATGATGTGTTGGTATACGCCGCCAAGGCTGATAAAAAGGGCGAGCTGACCATGGATATAGCCCTTACCCCCTACCACAATGTCACCTACAGCGTGGAAGGCAACACCATCATCATGAGCGGCACCTTGGCTAACGGACAAAAATTTGAGGGGCGAGCCATGGTCGTGGCCAACGGTGGCAAGGTATCCGCCGAAGGCAACGCCGGTGACACCCCGGTTACCTACACGCACCCGGCCAAGAAAAAGGACAAGATGATGCCGGAATTCAAGGCAGATAATATCCCCTACATACACGTAAAGAATGCTGATTCCGTAACTGTTTACGTGGCTTTGGCAACAGATTACCGCATGGACTACAAGGCAAACTGGAAGAGCGATATAAGCCCGGCAGATGCCAACAAAACCACGCTTGCCAAATTGAAAGGCAAAAAACTCAAAAAAATCCGCAAAGCTCATCAGAAGGAATTCGGCAATCTTTACACCCGCATGTCCATTAACTTGGGCAAAACCCCGGAAGCGGTGGCAAAACTCCCCACGGATGAACGTTTAGCGCACTACCGCAAAACGGGGGAACCGGATCCGGAGCTGGAGGCCACCATATACCAATACGGGCGCTATGTGCTCATATCAGGCTCTCGCCCGGGCAACCTGCCGGTCAACCTCCAGGGTATTTGGAACAATAAGGTGCACGCACCTTGGGCATCCGACTACCACAACAACATCAACCTCCAGATGTGTTACTGGGGAGCCGAGGTAGCCAACCTGTCCGAATGCCACAAGCCCCTCATTGACTTCATCCGCGCCATGGAAGAACCGCTCACGGAGATGACCCGTAAACAGTTCGGCGACAAGGTGCGCGGCTGGACCACCCGCATCTCGCAAAACCCGTGGGGAGGCGGTGGCTGGATCAAATGGAACCCGCCTGTGAATGCTTGGTATGCCCTGCACATTTGGGATCACTACCTCTTCACGCAAGATAAGCAATACCTCAAAGAGGTAGCATACCCGCTCCTCAAAAACATCTGCCACTTCTGGGAGGATGAGCTCAAGGAGGTAGGAGCAGAGGGGCAAGGCCTCAAAACGACAGGCCCCAAGGGTGCCTTGCTGGACCTCACCGCTGCCGACCATCCCGAACTCAAGGAAATCAAAGCAGGCTCCCTCGTTTGCCCCATGGGCTGGTCCCATGAGTGGGGGCCGGTGGAAGACGGCTGCGCCCACGACCAGCAACTCATCTGGGAGCTCTTTGACAACACCATCCAAGCGGCTGAAATCCTTGGGGTGGATGCGGATTGGGCAAAAGAACTGACCGATAAGCGCGACCGCCTTGTAGGCAACCGCATCGGGCGTGACGGCTACCTGCAAGAGTGGATTGTGGACCGCCCGGACAAAGTAGCAGGCCAACGCCACACCTCACACCTCATCGGCGTGTACCCCGGCACCTCCATCTCCATGGCCAAAACACCGGAACTTGCCAAAGCTGCCATGAAGAGCTTGGAGCTGCGCGGACTCTCCGGCGATAACCGTCGCAGCTGGACCTGGCCATGGCGCACAGCCCTCTGGGCTCGCTTCGGGCACACGGAGAACGCCTACAGCATGGTGCAGCACTACATCCGCTACAACCTGCTTGAAAACCTCCTCGGCAACCATCCGCCCATGCAGATGGACGGCACCTTCGGCATGACCGGAGGCATGAGCGAGATGCTCATCCAAAGCCACGCCGGGCGTATTGAACTGCTGCCCACCCTGCCCGAGGCTTGGCACACCGGTGCCATTAAAGGCATCCGTGCGCGCGGCGGTCTTACCGTGGATATGAAGTGGAAAGACGGCAAAATTACGCAATACCGCATTTACAAGCCCGGCGCCACCAAGGCGGAGCCCGTCACCGTTATCGTCAACGGCAAGGCGGAGAAAGTAACCCCGGAAACAACGCGCTGATACGGGAGCGCCTCCATACCTCCTTCTTATACAACACCGTTGCTCATACCGAGCAACGGTGTTTTTTTCAATAAAACAAAAATCCGAGATTGACAAATAGGGATGAATCAGGTAGCATGCAGGCGCGCCGGGCACGCTGCAACAGCTACGCCGGCATAACCCAAACAATACAAACAATTATGAAGATGACCGCACTCATCGCCATGGCTTTCGCTGCACCGCTTACCATGGCTCAGGACGCACCCGCCCCCGTAGCAGAACAACCCGCTACCACCACCTGCGCCCCGGAAGCAGCCGAGGCCGCCGTGGACGAACTCCTTGCCATCCTCGCGGAGCAGGTTGAGACCTTGGAATCCGTAACAGACAAGGCCTCTGCCGATGCCGCTGCTGAGAAACTGCAAGGGCTCAAAACTCGGATGCTGGATTTGCAGAGCAAAATGGAAGCCCTTGGCGAGCCCGATGAAGCTACGGAACAAAAGTTAGCTGAAAAGATGCTCCCTGCCATCTTCTCCCTGATGCCGCGCATGCAGGCTGCTGCGGAGCGCATCCAGAAAGATGATTTCTACGGCTCCGAGGCCCTCAAGGAAATCGCTCGCGAGCTGTAATTTTACAGCTTACCCCATTTATACAGAAGCCCCCGCGCTCAAACGGTGTACAAACCGGAAAGCGCGGGGGCTTTTTTATACGGATAGCGGTCAGTGTGCCATCAACGCCTCAATATCCGCTACATCCAGCGGGGCATTGGGGATGAGGTCCTCCGTGTAGTCCGCATGGATGAGCACATCGGTCTCGATACGAATACCGATGGACTCCTCCGGGATGTAAATACCGGGTTCAATAGTCCACACTTGATTTTCCGCAAAGACGGGGTCAGCAGGGCCGACATCATGCACATCAATACCGAGGGAATGGGAAGTACCGTGCATGAAGTACTTACGCACGCAAAGGGGATTCTCCGGGGCGGCATCCACCTCCTGCTGAGAGAGGAGGCCGAGTTTGACGAGCTCAGCAGCCATGCGCACACGGACCAAGCGCTCATACTCGGACTTCTTGAGCCCGGGGCGCATAATATCGCGCGCATAACGGTGCACGGCAAGGCAAGCCTCGTACACAGCCTTTTGGCGGGGGGAATACTTGCCGTTGGCGGGGATGGTGCGGGTCATATCGCCGGCGTAACCGCCGTATTCGGCACCGATATCGAAGAGAATGAGGTCACCCTCCGCACAGCACTTATGGTTGGAGATGTAATGCAACACGCAGGTATCTTTACCGGAAGCAATAATGGGATGGAAAGAGAACTTGCGCGCGCGGCGGCGAATGTAAGCCGCGCTGAGCAAAGCCTCAATCTCCCACTCACCCATGCCGGGCTTGATGCTGCGCAGCACCTCCACCCAGCCCTCACCGGTTATGCGGCAAGCCTCGCGCAGCTGAGCAATCTCGGCCTCGGATTTCACCAAGCGCATACCGGCCAAAAGGTCATAAAGGCTCTGCAATTCCACATCAGGGTATGCTGCCAGCAAAGCAGCAGCCATGCGCTCATTGCGGGTCTGCACATAAGTGAGGCGGCGGGGATGATTATCGCGCTCCAACCACACTTTTTTTGCAGCGGGCACCCACGCAGCCAGCAAGGCGTTGTACTCGTCGGTCCAGCGTACATCGTCAATACCACTCAGGGCGGTGGCATCCTCTTTGGTAAGGCGGGCACCCTCCCAAATGACAATGTGCTCATTAGTCTCGCGCAGCAGGAGGGTGTCCTCATGCTTGCCATCCTCCTGCACGCGCATCAGCAGCACGGACTCCTCCTGGTCTATGCCGGTCAGGTAAAACAGATTGGCATTTTGGTGGTGGGGCAGCGTGCCGTCCGCATTGGTGGGGTATATATCATTAGAATGGACAATGACCAAGCTGCCGGCCGGAAGCTGAGCAGCCAACTGATCGCGCGTTGTTTTGTAAAACGCGGCGGATATGGGTTCGTATCTGAGCGTATGCATGGTAAATACTCCTTGGATGGCGCCATTATACCCCCAACACCCCCGTACTGCAACACCAAATCGTGCCTTGCAGGATAAATACCCCGCCACCCGTGAGTGCCCGCAAAGCCGAGCACTCCCCATTTCATCTACCCAAATTATTCAATCAAAAATCCGGAGCGACAAAATCCCCGGCAACGCAGGTAACGAAGCCGGGGATGACTGAAAACAGGTACGGAATGCCGGAGTTACTTCAGCAGACCTTGGGACTGGAGGAGGGCATCCGGGTTGGGATTGCGCCCCATGAAGTCGCGGTATGCATCGGCTGCGGGTTTGGAATCACCCACGGAGAGGATGAACTTGCGGAAATCCGCGCCGGTGGCTTTATTCATCACGCCCTCATTTTTGAAGCGGGTAAAGGCATCGGCAGCCAATACCTCCGCCCATTTGTAGGAGTAATAACCGGCAGCATAACCACCCGTAATGCAGTGGGTAAGGTGGCGCATAATGGAGGGAGAGGGCACAGTAGAGGCAATGCGCCAGGGAGCCAAGAGCTCATTGGTGGCATCATCCAGATTTTTGCCTTCAAAGCGGGAGGCGTAGTTCATGTGCATCTCCAAATCCAACTTACCGACGCAGAGCTGATTCATATTGTCCGTGGCGGGCAGGAAGTAACGGCTGGCATTGAGCTTCTGAACAAGCTCAGCCGGGATGGGCTCACCGGTTTCATGATGGAAGGCATAGGTAGCAATACCGGCGGGTTCCCAAGTCCAGTTTTCCGTCATCTGGCTGGGCAGCTCCACAAAGTCCCAAGTCACGCTGGTGCCGCAGTGAGCCTCCAGCTCCGTATCACCGAGCATGCAGTGCATCATATGCCCGAACTCGTGGAAGATGGTTTCCACATCGTAGTGGCTGAACAGGGCAGGGCCATCACCCACGGCGGCGGTCAGATTACCGCTGAGGGTAGCCAAATGGGGGGCATGGGGCTTGCCGTCCTTGGCCGGAGTACCGTAACGCATGGGCAGCACCCACGCACCGGCGCGCTTGGTAGCGCGAGGGAAGATGTCCAGGTAGAAGGAGCCGAGGTGGTTGCCTGTGGCGGCATCCTTAACGGCAAAGAGGCGCACCTCCGGGTGCCAGACCTCAATTTTACCCTCGGGGCAGGGCTCACCGGGCTTGAGGCAGACGGTGGGCAGCTCGGTAATGGTAACATTGTACAGGCCGGAGAAGATGCTGAACATACCCTTGATGACGTTCTCACACTCCTGATAGGGGCGGAGGGACTCGGGGTCAAAATTGTAGAGCTCTTTGGACATTTTGTTGAGGTAGAAGCGGCGGTCCCAAGGATTAAGGGCAGTCACCTTTTCACCACGGCAGCGTGACACATAGTCCAGCACTTGAGCGCACTCGGCCTCGAACGCGGGTTTTACCTTGGCCATCATTCCGTCAATGAAAGCGAGGGCGTTATCACCACCGCCGACCATGCGGCGCTTGGTCTTCAGGTCCGCATAGGTATCAAACTCCAGCAGGTGTGCAAGCTCACGGCGCAGCACCATCACGCGAGCTACAATCTCCGCGTTATCAAACTTACCACTGTTGCCGATGGAGCACTGCCCCTCCCAGCACTTCTTGCGGGTAGCCTCCACGGTGCAATCACTGAGGACATCTCCGTAGCTGGTGAACTCCAGCGTAATGCGCCATGCGGGTTTATCCTCGGAGCCATAGCCGTGAGCCAAAGCATCAGCCTTGGCACGAGCCATCCAATCCTCGCTCATGCCGGCAAGCTCGGCGGGGTCAGTGATGATGAGCTCCCAAGCATTGGTGGAGTCCAGCACGTTTTTGCCGAAAGCCAAGGTAAGGGTGGAAAGCTCTTGCTCAATCTCAGCCTTACGGGCTTTTTTCTCGGCGGAGAGGTCGGCGCCGCTATCATGGAAGGAATCAACCGTTTGCTGCACGAAGCGTTGTTTTTGGGGGGAGAGCTGCTTAACCCAAGGCTGAGTAGCGGCATTTTTAATGACAGCCCACAGGGCATCATTGGCATTGATGTAGGCGGAAAGTTTGTTAAGCTCCGGGATGAGCTCCTCCTGAACGGAGCGCATCTGCGGGCTATCCATCACGGAGGAAAGGTGGTGCACGTAGCCCATGGCCTGGTCCATCTCGACGGAGGAGTAGGCGAGAGCCAAGAAGGTATTTTCAAACGTAGCCTCGTGGGGCTTTACTTTGCTGATGGCATCAATACGCTCATAGGCCAGGCGAATACCCTCACGAGCATCAGCCAGAGCCTTATCCGGGGTCATTTGAGACCAAGCCGGGTAGGGCTTATCTTGGTAAAACGGATGAGCAATTTCCTGCACAGCGGGTTGAGAAGCAACAGCCTGAGCAGTCTCAGCGGCATGCAGTATGCTCATGCCCGTGAGGGCACATACTGCCGTGATGAGTATGGTCTTTGTTGTCATATTGATGTTTTGTATCCTTATTACTTATACACCGTTACCCCGTATTTCTATCAAAAAAAATCCGTGATGACAAATATTTTTCACGTACGCAGGGGGATATATATCCAAAAACAGCAAAACGACATAAAAACAGATTGACATAACGCATAGTCACCGCTAGAATGCTTGGCACACGGCATCCTATGCCCTCCCCCGCAAACCAAAAGAATGAAGCGTATTCTTGCCATCGCCCGCGTAGCAACAATTGTACTCGCCGGTACAATTGTTATGCCGAGCTGTACTCCGTCCCTGGAGGAACAGGCAGGACAAAAACTGCGTGAGCAGGGGATTCATCCGGCGGATTACAAAGATGAAATCATCAAGGCAACGCTTTCCGATAATCCGGAAATGGTACTGCTGCTGCTCCAAGCAGGCTGCCCGCTGCGGGTGGAGTACGAGCAAAGCATAAGCTTACTGCACTTGGCGGCAGAATATGACAGCCCGCAAGTTGCTGCATGCTTGGTGAACATGGGATTACCCATCGACAAGCCGGACAACCGTGGGCTTACCCCCATGCAACTGGCCCTCGACAACGAGTTTTCAGCGTGCGCGGAAAGCATGGCAGCAATGCACCTCCGCAAACTCGGCATCACCCATGATGACTATGCCGCCTACTTTCCGCAATTTTGCCTGTGTGGGGACTTTGAGAAGGCGGAGCTCATCCTGATAACCGGTTACAACATCAACACACCCGGTATGGATGGCAAAACAGCTCTGCACCATACAGCGGAAGCCGGCTACACCGAGGGATCAGACTTTTTGCTGCGCCACGGAGCTGACCACTTGGCAAAGGATGACGCCGGGCATACCCCTTTGGAGCTGGCACGCCAAGCAAACACAACCGTTTGCACCGGGTTGATTGCAGCACATACCCTGCATGCGGAAGGCGTGCAGCAACAGCAGTATGATACCGCCTTGTGCCAAGCCGTACAAACGGGCAACATAACACGGCTCCGACTGCTGAAAGAAGCCGGCGCAAACCTGAACCGTACGGAAGAAAACGGCGAGAACCTCATGCACCTGGCTGTGCGCCACAGCAGTGCCCCCTCCTTGGAATACCTGCATGAGCAGGGCGTGAGCACCGAGGGGCGCAACAACGAACAGCTTACCCCGCTGCTGCTGAGCGTTATACTCAACAAACCGGAAAACATAGACACCCTGCACCGCATTGGTGCGGATGCCTCAGCCACCCTCCCCAATGGCTGCAATGCCATGCAACTGGCACTCCTGAAAGGAGCATACCGCTGCCTGAAGCCTCTGGCAGCAGCCGGTGCGGATTACAACGCAACAGATAGCAAAGGCAACACTTTGTTACACTTTGCCGCTGCTCACGGTCAGCGCCTTTGCCTTCAACATTTGCTGGAAATAGGGGTGGACGTACACCCGCGTAACCACTTGGGATGGACCGCCCTGCACTATGCCGTTGCCCGCAACCACCCCGAATGCGCTACCATGCTCATACAGCACGGCGCCGTGGACGATGTAACCACTGCCGTGCTGGCGGGCGACCCCGAAAGCCTGAAAAAATACCTTGCAGAGGGTGCCGAGCTCAGCTCTAAAGATGAAATAGGCAGCACCCCCCTGCACTGGGCTGCCCGCTTGGGCCACGCGGACATTTGCCGCATGTTGGTGGACAGCGGAGCAGACGCCACGGCCACCGATACCGAGGACCGCACCCCCGGTGACCGCGCTTTTGCCGCCGGTAAGCAAGACTGCGCCAAAACTCTGGCCAACCACGCACTTTCCAAGCTCCAAATCGAGCATAAACATTACACAAAAAAACTGCAAAGCGCCATCTGCAACGGAGATACTGCAACCCTGCGCCTCTTGTTGGATGCCGGGGTGGAGCTCAGCGGTATCAGCCAAGACGGCTGGCCCATCCTGCACTTGGCCATCCGCCACGGCAAAACGGATTGCCTACGCTACCTACTGGCACGCGGTGCTGACACCGCCACCGTATGCGCATCATCACTCAGTGCACTGCACATGGCGGTATCCATGGGCAAGACGGACTGTACCCGACTGCTCGTAGCCGGGGGAGCCAACGCCAACCAGCGCACCTCCCGGGATAATGCACCCCTGCATATAGCAGCCCGGCTGGGCAATCATGATTGCCTGAAAGTACTGCTGGAAAACGGTGCCGATGTACACGCCCGCAATGAGCGCGGCGATACTCCCTTGCTGGAGGTGGCACGCTGGAGCTGGGGCAATGCGGAAAGCCTGAAAGCCCTACTGGCAGCCGGGGCTGAGGTAAACGCCGTCAATTACCTGGGAGAAACCGCCCTGCATGCAGCAGCCATCTCGGGCAACGTGGAATGCCTGCGTGAGCTCCTCACAGCCGGAGCAGACCCCAAGGCCACTACTCGCGCCGGCCGCACCCCCCTCAAGCTGGCGGAGTCCTACAACCACTACACCTGCGCCAAGTTGATACGGGAAGCCGTACAACACGCAGAATCAGTTACCAACAACTGATTTCCAGACAAAATAAGCTATCATCAGGCGCAGAATAAGCGCCGTAAACATGCCGTACGTCACGGCTACAGTCAGCCGCGTCTTGGGCTTCCATCTGCACCGCTTTGCCAACCAAAAAAAGGCAATAGAATGGAAAACGCTTGATATCATGACCGCCCCGCCGAATGATGCCCCCGTCCACACCAAAAGATGAGTCATCGGCAACAAAAAGGCACAAGCACACCACGCAAAACTCGTAAAATCACCATAAGCCCAAGCCACTAAACCGGAGGGCAACATCATGCACAGCAGCAAGGTGTACCACGCCACCTTGCTATATCGTTCCTTTTGCGTCGGTATGTACATAGGAGGGAAAAAATCTATCAGGCAAGCGGGTCAGCCACGCAAATCGGCCATCCATTCGCCGACGGAGCGGTAACGTCCTTCAATGGAAGGTGACAAAGCGCGGTCTATGCTTGCCAACAGCTCCCGGTTGTAATAGGAACTCAGCGCTGCCGAGGATGCCAAGGGTTCCAAACTGTCGTACAACATACGCTGCCGCCCGGAATCCGGAGAACGTCCCGTCAGCAAGTAGCACAAGGTTGCCCCGAACGCGTATATATCCGACCAAGGCCCCAGCTCGCCACCGCCTCCACCCTGCTCAGGCGGGCTGTAACCTACAGTTTCCACCACGCCGCCGCCGATATCGCCGAAACACTCATGAGCCGCCCCAAAATCAATGAGCACGGGGCGACCGGAGCGCGTCAGCAAAATGTTATCCGGCTTGATATCCAAATGCAGAATACGCTGCGAGTGGAGGTAATCCAGCGCATCCAGCACACGCACCATCAGCCCGTAAAGCTCATCCTGCGTAATGCGTGTTTGGTGGCGGTAATGGGCCTGCGCAAAATCACCGAGGCTCTGGCCATCCACATACTCCGTTACATAATATGAGGTATTGTGTGCCTCAAAAAAAGTAAAGATTTTTACGATGTTGTGGTGGTCAAGCGTGGAGAGCAAATGCGCCTCGCGCAGGAAGTTCTCGCGCGCCCAATCCAGGGTGGACGCAGCTGAGGGGTCCTGCAACACTACATTAAGCGTACCGCAACGGCGCTCACAGATGTTGTGCGGAAAATGCTCCTTAATAACCACGCGGCGCCCCAACAACTCATCATCCGCCAAGTAAGTAACCCCGAAACCGCCGGAGCCCACGCAGCGGCGCAAACGGTAGCCGTTGAGCAAGTGATCCGGTGGCAATTCCTTGGGCGCAGGGCACAAATCGCTCATTTCCGTCGGCTCTGATAAATCCGTCAATTCCGCGTCCTCTCCGGCAGCAGGAGCCTGCTGTGCCAGCCGTTGCAGGATGTCATCCATAAAATCACCTTGCACCGGCGATTGCGATATCGGACGTACGGGAGAGGAATCAGGCATGGATATACTCTTAACTTAAAATATTAACATTTAATCCCCAGCATACGGCACGCCCCACGGCGGCAATACTCATAATCAAGCTTGCCGTTACTGAGCACGGGAATGGAAGGCACGGCCAAGATGCGGTCCGGAGCCCACGCAGCGGGATAGCGTGCGTTGAGCATTCCATAGCGCAGGGTAATGACATCATGCGGTCTTACAACTTTATGAACGGTGGAAAGCAAAACCAGGATTTCTCCCTTACCCTTGGGAGACGGCACCCCGACAAGAGCCAAGCGGCGGAGCTCATCCGCAGGATCTACCCCCAGCAAGCGGCACAGGAGTTCCTCTGCTCGCTCATGAGGCACCAGCTCGCCATCAATCTTGCTGAAGCGGTGCATACTGCCGTAAATGTTGAGCATGCCCTCATCATCCAATGAGCCCACGTTGCCGGTACAAAACCACCGTCCGCTGCGCGCAGTAGTGCTGTCCTCCGGGGCCTCATGCAAATAATGCTGCACCATAGCCGGGCCACGCAACCATACAACACCGGGTTTGGAGGGGGGTAACACTCGGTCTTTTTGCTCTAAATCCATGATGCGCACGGCAACTCCCGGCATAGGAGTACCTAGGTTGGTAGCACCGGCAATATCCTCCGGCAAAGCCGTGCCGATGTGGGTAACAGCACCCGTTGCAGCCATAGTGATGGGCGCAGCAGACTCCGGCAGGCTATAACACTCACACAGGTGCAACTGCACTGTCTCGCGCGCCAGCTGCACCAAGTCATCCGGCATGCGCTCTCCGGTAATAAGCAAGTGGCGCATTCCGGCGTACTGCTCCGGCGTGCCGTTGCGTACCCATGCCCGGGCACAAGAGGGCGAAGTCACCGCCAACGCCACACCATAGTTATGGATGAGCTCGCTGATGCGCTTACCCGCTCCGGGCGTGGGGTAGGTAATAATATCGCGCCCGAGCAAGAGTGGCAGTATTACTCCGGCCAGCATATTCTCCGCACGGTACAGAGGCGAGGCTGACAGCACGCGCTGCCCGCGCTCCGGTTGCACACTGCCGCAAAGTTGCAATGCAGCACTCATCAGCATGCGCTGGCTGAAGGGGACTCCCTTGGATGCCGTGCCCGATGCCTCCGTAAAATATAGCATGAGCTCGGAGTCCGGTGACTTTTGCTCCAGTCCCAAGCGAGCTGCAATAAACTTTTTACCCGCCCAGCGCACCACCAAATCCCACAGGCGCTGGCGATTATTGCTCAGCTCCGTAAGCACGCGTTCAATGTAGATGAGGTCTCGCTGGCTAGGCCAGGAAAACTGTTGCTGTTTGTGGATAAAGCGGTCCTCCGTAATGAAGCGCTCCACCCCGGCTTGAGCCACATGGTGCCGGAACTCCTCCGGTGTAGCGGTGTAGTTGATATTGACGGGAGATATTCCCGCAAAAATGCAAGCCAAATTGGCAATGATGGACAACTTACCCGGCGGCAGAATGATGCCGATGCGCTTGCCGGACACGTGTTTGCGCAAGTAACGGCAAAACATGATGGAGAATGCCAACAAGCGCTTGTAGCTCAGCTGGCTGTCATTCACGCCGTCAATAATCATGGCATTCGGATGTTGCAGCAGGCTCTCCAACAGCGCATGTGGCAAGGAGACATCATGCAGCAGAGGGTGCTCCGACAAAGCATCCGCCGAGCCCTCCGACCACGCACCGCGCACCCGCGCCCCCAACGCCGCGCCGGCTGCCTGCACCGGCATGAAACGCAGGCGCAAGTGGCTGTACTTACCGTTTTTACCCATGCCATCCGCCAGCGTATCATTGAACATGCTGACGCACACAGGCAACGCGCTCAGGGTACTGTCATCCGCAAAATTCAGCAAGCGGCCGGGAATCCCGGAGCCATCGCTGCTCAAAAAAACGACGTGGCGCCCGTTCAGCAAGAACTGCCGCACCTGCTCCACCACTGCAGCTGCGCCGCTACGTTGCAAATCCGTCATGAAGCCCGCTGCACGCGTATCTGAGAGGTACTGCATCACCTCCGCAACGGGGCGCCGGGAGTTATCCACCATCCACGCAACATGCTCACGCCCGCCGAGGGCTTGCTCCAACGCCTGTACCACCGCCACATCCACACAATCCGGCAACACCAGCGTAGGCGCTGATGGTATGCTACCGCTTGTTTCTGATGTGCCGTGCTTCATGCTCTGCCCTTAGTGTAACACACACCGGAACGCTTTTCAACTCCGAACATTTCTTACGTACTCGATTTTGTTTGCACAGCCGCACAGACTCCGCCCGGCATTCACAGCGCCGGCCATGTAAAACAAAAGCGCCCCCGACCACCGGAGCGGAAGGGAGCACTTTTTTACGCTGTTGTAATGGTGAGATTACAGCAGAGAGAAAGCGATGTTGAGACCGGCCGTCACAATGGACACCATGCTCATCAGCTTAATGAGAATATTGAGGGAGGGACCGGAAGTATCCTTGAAGGGGTCACCCACGGTATCACCCACAACAGAGGCGTCGTGGATGGGGGTGTGCTTGCCGCAGAAATCGGCATCACCCGTCTCAATGTACTTCTTGGCGTTGTCCCATGCACCACCGGAGTTGGCCATGAACACGGCAAGCACGAAGCCACCCGCCAAACCACCGGCAAGCAAGCCGAACACACCGGCAACACCCATGAGCAGCCCCGTTGCAACGGGTACCACCACGGCGATGAGGGAGGGGATAACCATCTCACGCTGTGCACCCTGAGTGGAGATGCCCACGCAGCGGGCGTAGTCGGCCTTTTTGCGACCCTCGAACACGTCCTTGTCGCTCAGCTGGCGGCGGACTTCCTCCACCATGCTCTTGGCGGCACGGCCCACGGCGTTCATGGTCAGGCCGCAGAACAGGAAGGAAAGCATAGCACCGATGAAGATACCCAGCAGAACCTTCGGGTTCATGAGGGTTACCTCGAACTTGGACATGAAGGTAGCGATGTCCCAGGAAGCAACATCCTTACCGGTGCCTACGGAAGCACCCCAGTTGCTGATGGTGATAACCTGGTCACCCAAGCGACCGGCTGCAATCTTGAGCTCCTCGATGTAGGAAGCAAGAAGAGCCAGAGCCGTGAGGGCGGCGGAGCCGATGGCGAAGCCCTTACCGGTAGCAGCAGTGGTGTTACCCAAGGCATCCAGAGCATCCGTGCGGCTGCGCACGTCGTCACCCAGAGCGCTCATCTCGGCGTTACCGCCGGCGTTGTCGGAAATGGGGCCGTAAGCGTCCGTAGCCAGTGTAAGGCCGAGGGTGGAAAGCATACCCACAGCAGCGATGCCGATGCCGTAGAGACCGGCGGACATGTTAGCAGCGGTGAAAGCGCACTCACCGGCAGCGCAGAGGTAAGCGCCGATGGTGCCGAGCACGATGAAGATTACCGGCCAGCAGGTGGAAATCATACCCACGCCGATACCGGAGATGATAACGGTAGCAGGACCGGTGGTGGCGTTCTCAGCGATGAACTTCACCGGCTTGAACTCGAAGGAGGTGTAGTACTCCGTCACCTTACCGATGGCGATACCCACTACAAGACCAATCATGATGGAGCCCCAGATGCCGAGCCAGTTCTCGATGCCGAGAGTGTAGAGGATGCCGGCGGAGGCAGCGGCGATAAGTACGCCGGAGAAGTTGATGCCCTTGTTCAGAGCAGCCATGAGCTGGCCCTGGTTTGCACCGGGCTTGGTGCGCACCATGTACACACCGAGGATGGAAAGGATAGCGCCTACGGCACCGATAATCATGGGAGCCATCACCATCTTAAGGCCGGTCTGGTAAGCAGCATCGGCACCCACCTCTGCTACCAGAGCGGGAGCAGCAGCTACGGCAGCACCCAAGGCAGCCGTGGCAAGAATGGAACCGGCGTATGACTCATAAAGGTCAGCACCCATGCCGGCTACGTCACCCACGTTGTCGCCCACGTTGTCAGCGATGGTAGCGGGGTTACGAGGATCGTCCTCGTTGAAGTGGTACTCTGTCTTACCCACAAGGTCGGCACCTACGTCGGCAGCCTTGGTGTAAATACCGCCACCCACACGGGCGAAGAGAGCCTGCAGAGAGGCACCCATACCGAAAGTAAGCATAATGGTGGTGATGTGCACGAGCTTCTCTACACCCGTGTAATCGCTCATCAGACCGGAGTACTCAAGGATGAGATACCAACCGGAAATATCAAGCAGACCGAAGCCCACAACCGTCAGGCCGAGCACGGCGCCGGAGCGGAAAGCAAGCTGAAGCCCCTTGTTCAGACCGTCCTCTTTGTCACGGCAAGCCTGAGCCACACGACCGGAGGCGTAGGTAGCCGTCTTCATGCCGATGAAACCGGCAAGACCGGAGAAGATACCACCGGTAAGGAAGGCAACGGGTACGATGTTGTTCTGCAGGCCGTACCAGGCCATCACGGCGAATGCGATTGCAATGATAACGAAGAAGATAGCAACAACTTTGTACTGCTGCTTCAGGTAGGCCATAGCGCCTTCGCGCACGTAGCCCGCAATCTCCCTCATGCGGTCGTTACCTTCGTCAGCTTTCTTCATATCGAAGAAGAACTTGGCTGCAAACAGCAGCACAAGCACGGAGGCAACAGGAACGATCCAGAATAATGTATTGGGGTCCATTTGTCTGTTATTTGTTACTGGTTAAAGCTGCTTTTCAGGGAAAAGCGCGATATTCTACACCCCAAAATCGGTTTTGGCAATCCCAAATTTGCCAAATTCTCAGATTTTTCCGCTAAATTACAGGATTTTGCCTTGACGATACAGAATTCCGTATGTTAGTATGAAGAATTCCGGTTTACATTTCCACCGACAAAACAAGACAGACAAACAAACCCAAAAAGCCCCACATTTGCGGGGCTCTTTTAACAGATGGGCAGATAATGAACGGACGCAGGGATTGCGGCATCACGAATCCGAATCCGCAGGGGCAGATTGAGGGGACTCAGGAGCAGCCTCGGGAGCAGGCGGAGGCTCCGGAGCAGGCAAGGGAACGTGAACGGAAAGCCAATTTACGACACCGGAGCCAATAGCGCGAGCCAGTTTACGGGCGTTGGCATCCACGGAGATAAAGTTGACGTGGCCGCGATTATTCAGATACACCGCCTCGAACACAATAGCGGGGATTTTCTCCTCATCCAAGGTATTCATCCACCCGGCGGAAGGCTGGGAACCGATGTAACGAGGCAGCACCTTGACACCGCGTCCGCCGTTGGGCATACCGCCGGGGCGGTCCAGAATATCAGCACGCAGGGCGGCACACACAGACTCCGCCAAGGCTTTACCGTGCTTTTTGTTGCAAATAATCAATCCGGCGGCGGATTTAGAGGACCAACTACTGCCGAGGCTGTTGAGGTGCAGGAACACCACGCAGCAGGCATTGCGGTCAATGGCGTAGTCGGCACAAATCATACCTGCGCCGATGTGCTCCGGGTGGTGGGTGGAGGGGTAACGCTTGGCGTTTTTATCCGGTTTATTGAGCTGAATAACACCGGCCTCCTTATTGTACGCGGCCAACGCCCCCTTGGTGGGGGCATTGCCACGGTTGATGATAATGCAGGGGTACCCGGCCTTTTCCACAACGTTTTTCACCTCAATGGCGTAGCGACTCCAAAAAGCGTACTCATTAATTTTACCGTCGGGGGATTGCGCCCCGGAGGCAGTGGTTTGGTGCCCGATATCGAGCACCACAGGACGCAATGTTTCATCAGCTACGCAAAGCGATGCAAGCAATGCAAAGGCGGCAGAAGCGAGGGAAAAGAGGCGGGGCATATGCATCATTTAGCAGCAGGCATAGCAGCCTTGAGGATTTTGTAAAGCTCATCAGCCTGTTTGCCGCTGATGCACTCGATGGGCAGCTTGCCCTGAGCCGTTTTGGCCATTACATCGGCGCCGTTATCCAGCAGCCACTGTACAAGTTCCACATCACCCACAGCGCAGGCATAGTGTAAAGCGGTGTTGCCCTTGGTTGCCTCGGTGGTTACATTGACGTCTGCCCCCTCGGCAATGAGCGGCAGCAACATCTGCAGGCGCTTGACAAAGTGCTTGGTGGTGGTGCTCTTGGAGGATGCGTAGGTACCGATGCGCTCCAAGTGAGCATTCACAACCTCAGCACGGGCGCGGGCTGCAGCCTCGGCAGCAGCTACGGACGGGTCAACCTCCTCCTCGGTGGCAGACGGCTCTGCTGCCGGAGCAGCATCCTCAGCCGGGGCGGGTTCTGCTACGGGAGTAGTCTCGGAGGAAGAGGTGGCAACGGCAGTAGCGGTAGCTGTTACGGCAGCGGCAACATCCACGGCAGGAGCAGCAGGCTCAGCCGGAGCAGGTTCTGCTACGGGAGTAGTCTCGGTGGAAGAGCTAGCAACGGCAGTAGCGGTAGCTGTTACGGTAGCGGCAACATCCACGGCAGGAGCAGCAGGCTCAACCGGAGCGGGTTGAGCTACAGGCACGGGCAGCGTTTCCTCTGCCGGGGCTTGAGCAGCCGGAACTTCTGCCGGAAAAGAAGGCGTGGCCTCCGGGGATACCAACAGAGATTCCAGCAGCGTATCCGTATTCGTATCCACCTCGGGATGAACAGGAGCAGTCTCCTCTGCAGCGGGTTCTGTTACCTCGGGCTCAGCGGGGGCGGGCTCCTCCGCAGCAGGTTCTGTTACCTCGGGCTCAGCGGGGGCGGGCTCCTCCGCAGCAGGTTCCGTTACCTCGGGCTCAGCAGGGGCGGGCTCCTCCGCAGCGGGTTCCGTTACCTCGGGCTCAGCAGGGGCGGGCTCCTCAGTAGCGGGTTCCGTTACCTCAGGCTCAGCAGGGGTGGCCTCGGCGGGGGTGGCCTCCGTGGTTGCAACGGGCTCGGCAGGAGCCGTAGCTGCGGGTTTATCAGCATTCGGAGCAGGCGCAGCAGACTCATCCTTGCAACTTACGGCACCCACGCTGACGCCAACGGCCAACATGAGAGCGGCAACACCACTCAGGGTGCCCTTCTTGTTCATCATATCCTCAGGAGTACTCATGGTCTAATCTTGTTGATATTGAGAAAAAAAGCATGATGGGACACACACGGTCCCTGTGCAGACACAGTGTATTACTAAATCACGAAATAGTCAAGTTTTATTACCTATCACGCGCGAAGATTCCGAAAACCCAACGCATTCTCATCAATCAAACAGACCCCTGTTTTATTGCATTGGCACAATGTTAAAACAATGCAGCCTTTCAGGCATCCCCGTAAGCTCACTTACCCAAAAATACACCTTAAATATCTTTTTGCGATACTTCATTTTCCTGCAAATATGCGTCACAACAATAAGATTACAAATATAACAAAAATCTTTTAGCGCAAAAAGCAACATGCCTACCGCACCGTTTTCTAGCGTACAACTATATTTTTTCGCGTTTTGGTAAATAAGAGACTTTTCAAAGCAAAAAAAACATGATAGAATGAGAGACGTGAACAGCAAAAATCCGGAAGCAATGGAAACCGAAGAAGAAAAAACAGCACAGCCTCCTTGCAATAAGGATACACTTAAAACACTTACCATCAATCTAAGTCTTAAAATTCATGACAAGTTGATACAAGCGGCGCTGCGGCATGGATGCACCCCCGAAGAACTGATTACGCAACAGTTAAGCAAATTACTACAAGACCCATCAAAAAGCTAAGGCATTGATAGCCACAGTCTAACCCCAAAAGACATGCCTGATTTTTTGCAAAAACGGGCTTGACAACTTGCGACGCAGTGCTAAAATACAAGCACATATGACGAACGCGGAAGACCAATCTCAATTCAAAACAGAAATAAAGCTTTGGCTCAAAAGACACAAGCTCAGCTACGGATGGATAGCAGAGCAATGTGGCGTGTCTGAAATTACCGTTCGTAATTGGATGTCTCAAAAATCCATTCCCCCGCTCAAAAAGCAACTCTTGGAGCGCGTGATGGAGCAAATGCCCACAACACCGCCCACCGCAGCCATCAGCGGGCTCCCCGGCATTAAAGTGGATGCCTGCTTCTCCCTGACGGTGCAACTGACGGCGGATTTGTACAATAAATTGGCGGATAAAGCATCCCTCAGCGGCAAGACCATGGAAGCCATGGTGGCCGAGACCATCATCAACTTGGTTACGGATGAGGACGGCACACTCGGCGCCATGCGGAGCCGCAAGGTAATACTCCCGGGGGCCAACTGATAAAGGCACGGAAATAGCAGCAGTGAGGTGCCATCCTGCTGCTTTTATTATCGCGAGCTAAGGTAAACTGAGGTATGAGTACCCACCCTGAGGAAAAGGCGGTACCTCTCCCCCTGAAAACCCTGCTGGAAAGCTACGAGATAAGCGAGGTACTGGGGCAAGGGGGATTCGGCATCAGTTACTTGGCGTATGATACACGCTTGGAGCGCCGGGTGGTCCTCAAAGAGCATTATCCGCTGGGGTTGTGCTACCGTCGCCCCGGCACTGCAACCGTAATGGCGGCAGATGATGCACTGTACCGCCACTCACTGAACGGCTTTTTGCGTGAGGCTCGTATACTGGCAGCGCTGCGCCACAATGGGATTGTGGGCGTGCATGATATTTTTCCGGCCTGCAATACGGCCTATATTGTGCTGGAATACGTGGAAGGCTCAAACCTGCAACAACGCGCTGCGCAAACTCCGTACAGCACGGCCGAGCTGCGCGCCATCCTCACGGATATTCTCCACACTCTCAGCTACCTGCATGCCAAGGGCATGCTGCACCGCGATATCAAACCCTCCAACATCATGCAGCTTGCGGAGGGTAAAACCGTGCTCATTGACTTCGGGGCTGCCCTGGAGGCGTTGCCGGACCACACCATTACCACCATGGCAAGCCCGCTTTACTCCCCTCCGGAGCAGTTCCATGACCACCGCAAACTCGGTCCGCACTCCGACCTCTTTGCCTTAGGCCGTACCATCCTGAGCCTGCTACCGGAGGACGGGGAGGACGACTTGCAACTGCTGCACAGCCTGCGCAAGGCGGTGGAATACAACATCGATGACCGCTTCCGCAATGCAGAGGAGTGGCTGGCAGCCCTGGAATCCCCACCCCGCAAACAGGCAACAAGCCGCCCGCGCAACATGCTGCCTTACGCAGCCGGGGGGCTCCTCTTTGTCGGCGGAGTCATTACCGCCTACTCACTCTACCCGCAGGCGGAACAACTCCCGCCCCCGGCCGTCACCACCCCTGCTCCGCCCACAGCCCCAAAAATAGACCCGGCTATTCAGCAACAACGCATCGAAGCCTACCGCCACGAGTTCGCCACACGCAGCAAGCAAATTTACAACACCTATCAGCTTTCGCTGATGAGTATATCCGGCAAATACATCAATCAAAAAGACGCTGAAGATAAGCGGGAGCAGGAATTTCAGCAAGCTGCGAACGCTTACCGCACCGAGATGGTAGCCCTGTATACCGAGCTGGCTCAAAAATACGGCTTCACCCTGTCTCCTCCGAAAGAAGCCGATCTCAATGCTTCACCCCCTTTCAATACCTACACCGCTCCGGCAAATTGATGGCTGACTTCTGCACGCAGATTTTTCTTTCCATTCAGCGTAAGTTGTGCTAGTATAGCGGCATGAGCACAACTCAGAGTTTTACAGAACAGATGGCAGCCAAACTCGGACTGGATGAGCAGTGGATCGTACCATACGGCCGCGACAAAGCCAAAGTAAGTCTGCAAGTACTGCGTGAGAGAAAACGCAAGGGCAAGCTGATACTGGTGAGTGCCCTTACCCCGACCCCCGCAGGCGAGGGTAAGACCACGGTTTCCATCGGTCTGGCTCAAGGCCTGAAAGCCAACGGCAAAAGCGTATGTTTAGCCTTGCGAGAGCCCAGTATGGGACCGGTGTTCGGGCGCAAAGGCGGTGCCACGGGTGGCGGGGCATCCAGCATTACCCCGGGTGAAAGCATTAACCTGGGCTTCACGGGGGATTTCCCCGCCATAACCGCCGCTAACAACCTGCTTGCAGCCGTAATTGATAACGCGCTTTTCTACAAAACAACGCGCTTGGACCAAAACAAGGTAACGTGGAAGCGCGTGATGGACA
Organism: Akkermansia sp.; assembly: GCA_017415995.1. Classification (GTDB taxonomy): domain Bacteria; phylum Verrucomicrobiota; class Verrucomicrobiia; order Verrucomicrobiales; family Akkermansiaceae; genus Akkermansia. The sequence goes on from JAFQDN010000013.1 coordinate 25,626, forward strand.
TGAATGACCGCGCCCTGCGCAACATTGTTATCGGACTCAACCGCAATGGCGTTGCGCGCGAAGACGGCTTCAACATCACGCCCGCATCCGAGATTATGGCCTGTTTTTGCTTGGCCGAGGACTTGGATGACCTGCGCCGCCGTATTGACAACATCGTGGTTGGCTTTACGGCGGAAAACGAGGCCGTGTATGCGCGCGAATTCGGGGTGACAGACTCTCTGCTGGCAATTCTGCGCGAGGCCATTAACCCGAATTTGGTACAATCCTTGGAAGGCGTGCCTGCATTTGTGCACGGAGGCCCGTTTGCCAACATAGCACATGGCTGCAACTCCGTCATTGCCACGAAAATGGCCTTGTCCTGTGCCGATTATGCCGTAACGGAGGCCGGATTCGCCTTTGACCTCGGCGCGGAGAAGTTCCTGGACATCAAATGCCGCCAGAGCGGGCTTTCCCCGGATGCCATCGTCATTGTTGCCACCATCCGCGCGCTTAAAATGCACGGCGGGGTCGATAAAAAGCAACTGGATGCTCCCAACCCCGAGGCCGTAAAACGCGGTTTGGCTAACTTGCAGGCGCATATTGAAAGCGCCAAGCTCTACAAGCGCCCCGTCACCATTGCCATCAATCTTTTTGAGGCCTTCGACACCGAGGAAGAAATAGCCGAGGTCAAGAGCCTGTGCGCCTCCATGGGTGTGGGGTGTGCCGTAGCCAATGTGTTCGGCAAGGGCGGTGCAGGCTCTCAAGAGTTGGCGGAGATTGTGGTGCAAAGCATTGAATCCTACGCAGCCGAGCCGTTTGAATGCCTGTACCCCCTGAACATTCCCGTGGAGGAGCGTATGACCACCATTGCACGCAAAATATACGGCGCGGATGGCGTGGTACTCACTCCCGCCGCCAAGAAAAAACTTGCACTCATGGCTGCAAACGGCCTGACGGATCTTCCCGTTTGCATGGCTAAAACGCAGAACTCGCTTTCCGACAACGCCTCCCTGCCCGGACGCCCCACAGGCTTTACCATTACGGTACGCGATTTCGAGATTGCCAACGGCGCCGGTTTCCTAGTGGCTCTCTGTGGCGACATCATGCGCATGCCCGGCTTGCCCAAAGTGCCCTCCGCCTGTGATATTAAGGTGGATTCCTTCGGCAACATCTCCGGCATGAAAGGCTGAACCTTCACCGACACGAAAACTGAAAAGCTCCCATTTTTTGTATCATGACGGCAACAGGGGGAAGGACTCATTAGCGTCCTTCCCCCCTATCCTGCAACGGCAGTTTGGGCTCTTTGGGAGACTTTTCCGGGGCTTTTAGGTGACGCCTGGAAATCTGCTCCATCATCCTGCAGGTAAATCCCATACTTGGATGCGCAAGGGGTCGTCTAATGGTAGAAAATGATTGGCATTGAGGGCAACGACCTCCGAAGGTTTGAGCGTGAATGGTAACTTGCTTATCAGAGATAGGCAAATCTCTTATCTTAATCACTCTGCTTGCGTGTCTTACGAGTATCCAATTTTGAGAGATAGTGAATCCGGCAGTGGTTCAGCCTTTGCATTTGAATATTTTATTTAGCATCAACTTCTTGTAACGTGTGTTCCAAGCAAATGCAAGGCTGAACTGCTGTTTTTGTTTAAAATTTCTTTGTCTTTGAGGCCTTATTCATCAGCCAATCTGAAAAAGAGCCTGTCCTAAATCTAGGCAACAGCATAGTACGCCTCCTTCATACTCATTGTCAGTCATTTCCTGAGTTCTTAACAGTATACAAGCTCAGCATTTGCTTAATTAATTTAAATGAAACTTCCCACTTTTTTGCTTGATGCTTCATTTCTTTGCTTATTTTTCTTCTGTGTTCCGATATGAATTTACTGTTAAAGTATGCATTTTGCTCATGCGATTTTGGAATGCGAATATGCAATCCATCATCGTGACATGAAAAGATATGATAATCTTTGTATCTGTTCAGTTTTTCATTGATAAGCCTTGTTTTTAACGCAAGTCTGAGATTTTTTTCATCGGCAATGATATAGTGGAAATATTTATCGATACAATGAATAGGCTCCTGAGTATAGGGAAGTAAAGGATATATATAAGGCCAAGCCATACCATCAAAGGCTCTTCCGAGTAAGTATGCACATTCCTCTTTATTGAAATATCCGCCTTTCTTTAGTATCAGTCTGAAAATAAACTCATCTATATAAAAAGAGCCTACGTGTAAATAGTGTGAAAAAAGTTCTCCGATGGCATGGACTATTGTATCATCGGTAAGTTTTAATTTTATGAGTAATCTTAACATTGTCCAATTTTTCATATCTGATGCAATATCTAAGGGTGAGTTATTCATGAAATCTCGCTGATTTGCTTCTTCATTATAATTTTTGCCCATGTAATATTTGCGGTAAAAAAAAGGAGTAAACTTGTGTGCCGCGAGTTCGTGAAGTATGTTTCCTTCAGTGTCGTCATCGTACTGCGTATCGTAGGGTATTTCCGGTATTTTCATTTCTGGATTAGTTTGATTTTGCTTCTCGCTTTATGCTTCATCTATAGCCATATTTGGCTATAGACGAAGCTTAGGTAATCATATTTTCTTCTGAGAGGCCAGTTCCCAATAGTGCTCGCCTAATGGAGTTAATTTGCATCCTTTGCTTTCCATTGCCGCAATATACATATGGTCTGCCCCATGCGGTATTACTAGCCCGACGTGCGCTAAACGTTGCAAATCTTGAAAAATTGCAACATTATCACAATCTGCGTGAGGCTCAATTACCTTGTGGTCAATTGCTGGAGTATTGGTCTTTTCGAATGACGGATTTAAAGAAATTGTAGAAACTGGAGTTGGGAATAATTCTGGCAACTTCCTTAATATAGAGAGCGAAATTGGAGGATTTGTTTTTCGTATTGAACAAAAAGAATCCACATGAGTTTTAAAAACAGGACGTTGATCCCACGGCCCTAGGCATCTGTCGATATAAGCATATACCGCACCAGGTGTAATGTCTCCGATTAAATTTGATGCACCACCATTTAATGCATCGGACAATAGAGAAGTAAATAACCCATGACCGTGCTGTTCCGAGGCTGTTTCGCTTTTTCTGCATGCTGACATTATAGTAACCCCTGATGGCAACGCCACAGTATCTTCGCCGCAGCAAAAACTATGACCCGCGCCACCTGAAAAACAGCTATCAAAAATGAGGATATTATGCCTGTGTTGGGATTTCCTAACTTTAGACATTATATAATCAAACGATACCGTTGCATTATCTATCCCTACTATACCAGATTCAAACTCTTCACTAGTTCCATGCCCGGCAAAATACAATATAGCTATCTCATTTCTACCTTCAAAAAGAGCATGTATCGCACGTTTTATCTCTGTTGAATCCGCATTTAACAAAGATGCAACTGAAAAATTAGGAGATCCATCGGCATTAATTTTCAATAACGCCTCAACTTCCATAGCGTCATTGCAGCATCCTGCAAGCGGACATGAAGTATATGCATCGTTACCAATAACTAGAGCTTTCTTAGACATTGACGGACAATATTATTGTTCGATAGCGTTTTTAATAGATTCTCCCCGCCACTTAACTATGATATCAGCATTTTCTTTTACAAAGCGAGAAGTGCGTTCGCTTCCAAATGGTTCGATTGCAATAATCTTTTTTTTCATTGATTTTGCAATTTCGATTTCCTTATTAATCCATTTGCTATATGTTGCATATACCCCCGCAAGAACCAAAATGCAATTGCAGGGAGCCATCTGTCGACGGATTGCATCCTTTAATTCCTTGTCTGTTCCATTTGTGTGAACTGGGTCTTCTTTAGGTACAGAATAATCACTATATACAAGACCTGTCTTATCGAGAAGAGCAATAAGTTTCTCATAAGCATCTGTATAGTTCCAAGAATGACTAATAAACAAGTGATAGCGTTTAGACATACTGACTTTTTAAAGTGAAAGGCTATTGCGAATGCTTACACATACATTCGCTATTTTTGAGAAATAGAATACAAAGATTTAGTAATAGCTTCTCTATATACATTTCCATCAGGCAAACTCATTGCAGAAAAGGCTTCTTGTACTTTATATACCGTGGTAGAATGTTCCTCTACGACATCCAAAGCAGCAATTTTACCTTCTTGTGTTATACCAACAGCATAGTCGTACGCAAGAAAGTTAATTGATGCGGGTTGCATAGGGAATGACATAATCTTATCTACCCCTCCCAATCTATTAATCACTCTGTCATAGATGGGTTTGGGGCATACAAAAAACAATCCTGTTTTGCATAAATCCTCACGCTGCAGTACCTGGCCTTTATATATGATTTGAGGAATGATTCTCTTTGCTACGTTTTCCCAGTTCAAGCCAACGGTATCCGAAATTATACTTCTATCTTTCCCCAAAGCTAATCTGGCTTTGCCATAGCTACCGGTTGTATCAATCGTTTGCACCTCGATAGCCGTAAACTCGACCAATTTCCCATTGGCATCCAAACGAGCCAATACCCAATCGACAAAATATGAACCGCTACCTTGTCTCTGGGGTAACCTCAGCTCCCCACCCCATCCATGTCCAAAAACGGCAATAGCACCATCTTCTTGCTTGGCTTTGTCTACAGCTGCACGTCCTGCATATAAGTTAAGATTGAGCCCAAAAGCCTTTTGAGCTACAATTCTCAACATTCGATAATCATCTGCATACAAGCGATTTGGACAACATATTACATCTGGGGACCCTTCTGTTTTCTGCCGAATAGCGCAAACCCCTGCAATAGTTCGGTCTTTTAGTACTTTTGTACATTGTTTTCCCAAAAAGGGACAAATTTGGCGCATAGCCGTTTGTAATGATTCTTTTGAAGAATCTTCGGCTTTATACCCAAAAAACTCAGAGATAAATCCAGCCATAGATGTAATTATTGAAGAATTGATTTTAAAGCCAAACCTACGCTTTCTGCTAAGATAGGAGGTACAGCATTGCCTACCTGTGCAAATTGTTGCGCCTGATTACCAGTAAACACAAAGTGGTCGGGGAAAGATTGGATTCTAGCTGCCTCTCTTACGGTAAACGAACGATCTTGATTATAATGGAAATAGGCCCCCCAATGAGGGTCACATTTAGTGAGAATAGTAGAAGCAAGTCCATCCTTAGTCACTCGCCCATATCGCTTAGTATGATCGGATGTTCTGGCTCGCTGCATCCCCTTGGGTAATAAATCCTTAGGAATATCTGTCCAATTACCTCCAGGTTGGATGTATTTGAGTCTCTCCAAGTTTGCAGGAGACAACCTAGGCGCTTCATGGTTGTATACTCCGCTGCTACCCAACCGGGCCCTTCGTTGGTAAGCACAAGTTGCTTTGCAACGATATTCCTTTACTTGCGTTCCTCTTTCACCAGCAAGAAGTACAGGCAAATCATCAATAGCCTGTTCAACTGTTGTAAAGGGAGCTACCGCCTCATGACTGGGAATTTTTACCAAAGGTGTTCCGTCAAAGGTCGTGGTAAAATTTGGTTTAATGGGAGCGTGACAAATAGGCTCAGGGAACGCATGCTTGGGCAGGTCTTCACCTCGCAAACCTAAAATGACTGTGCGCCATCTCATTTGAGGCACCCCATAATACGCAGCACCTAAAATTCTCACGTCTGCGCCGTATCCTAAATCAGCAAGAGCATCCAATATAGCATGAAGAGTTGCACCTTGCTCAAACGAAACAAGCCCTGGGACATTTTCAATCAAAATAGCGCGAGGAGCAAATACATCAACGAATCTCAAAAATTCTCTGAAAAGATGGTTTCTCTGATCATTCGCACTTCTTATGGGTGCATTAATGGAAAAACCTTGGCACGGAGGACCACCCGCGATTAAATCCAATTCTCCACGCTTAATCCCAAAATTTTCACGAACTCTTTCTGCGTCTACCTCTCTTATATCTTGTGTTAAAACGAAGCTGGTCGGATGATTCAGCTGATATGTTGCAGCGTATTCAGGTACAATTTCAGAGGCGAAAAGACTATGAAAACCCGCCTCAGATAGCCCCTCTGAAAGACCACCTGCACCTGAAAACAGGTCAATCATTTTTAAACGTTCAGTACACATATTGCATCTCGTCACTGTATTTTACAACAAATTTAGGGGTGACGCAAACGAATAACCATACATGACAGGGCAAACGCATTGGGGATTGTGTCATACAAAATTTATCAAATGTATCTTATTTGCTGATTGTAAATTTCTTAAAACGCTGTATATAAACAAGGTATTTTAATGTAATATATTAGTATTGCGTGCAATGCTTATAT
>JAFQDN010000014.1 GCA_017415995.1 Akkermansia sp.
CCGAGTCCGAAATTATGCTCGGGCTATAGGCGTGCAAGCAAAGACTGATAAGAAGGATTGCGAGATGATAGCGCGCTTTGCAGAACAAACTCATGCTCAGGCAAACGTCACAGAAAGCCCAGTACTTATGAGACTTAAAGAATTACAGAGCTCATTAAACTTCTTCAAGCGTAGAATGGCACATGCAAAAAGCAGTTTATCGGCGCAAAGCGACAAGTTTCTTATCCGTGAAATTCAACGAGCTATCACACATGATGAAAAGCAAATCGCACGGATAGAGAAAGAAATGCATAAGCTCATAAAAACTAATCAGGAAATGCAGGAACGCTATGATTATTACCTTAGTTTACAGGGTATTGGGCCTAATACAGCTCTGGCCTTAATAAGTCAATTGCCGGAATTAGGCCAAATGAATCGTAGACAGGTTGCATCGCTAGTAGGTCTGGCCCCATTTAATTGGGATAGCGGAAAGATGACAGGTAAGAGGATGACCAGAATGGGCAGAAAAGGCATTAAAAGTCTGCTATATCTATCAGTTACCTCGTTACTTCGTCTAGAAAAGCACCCTATCACAAAAATGTATAAAAGATTAAAGGAAAACGGCAAAAAAACAATAGTAGCAATGGTTGCGTGTATGCGCAAATTATTGATCTGGATTAATGGCGAAACCAAAAAGTGGCTTGAAGAAAAAGGTTACGTACAATAATAAGAATCCAAAAGTCTCCGAAGGTGCCCAACACCCTAGCAGGAAGGGGTGTGGGGAAGGGCGGTAATGAGCCCTTCCCCACGTAGCGTGGCATAAAATTTCACCTTTTTCATTTTCATAATTGACTAGGCGGGGCTTTAATTTTATTCCCATGCGTACCGGGGGGCGCCTCCCAAGGTCGGACTACCCTATACCGCCTGGCGGGGCTTTTTTGAACTCGGAAGATTTATCAGAGATTCCCTCTTGTCAAAAAAACATGGGTGGTGGATTATTTTTTCACGCGGTACTGACCATCGCCAACGGAGAGCACTTCTACGCGGACGCGGTCGAGCCCCTTGTGAGTGAAGCCGAGGTCACGGGCGACGGCGGAGCTGACGTCGATGAGGCGGTTGTGGACGAAGGGGCCGCGGTCAGCCACGCGAGCCTCCACGCTTTTGCCCGTGGTAAGGCTGGTAATGCGGACCATGCAGGGCAGGGGCAAGGTGCGGTGGGCTGCGTAATACTCACCTTTGTACAAGCGCTCGCCGATGGCACCTTTGGCGCCGTTTGCCTCATAAAATGAGGCTATGCCCTCGGCCCTGTAACTGAGGGCAGGGTGCACATCCATGGGGACAAAACGATGCCCCTTTACCGTGTACGGTGCTTTTTTGTATCCTTTGTAAGGTTCATGCCGTGCAGATTGGCATGCCGCCAGCATGCTCACGGCCACCATTGCCACAGTTGCTGCAAATCGTGAATTCATGGTGCAACTCTACCATATTTCCTCCGGCCTGAAAAGCAAAAAATAACTTGCATTGTTAAACTCCGTGTGTGAGGTGGTGCAGAATGGCGTCTGCGGTGTCGGCAGTGGCGGGGATGGGGGTAGCCCAAGGCTCGCGGCGCAGCCAGGTGCGCTGGCGTTTGGCATATTGGCGGGTGGTAAGTGCAAGGGCGGTCTCCAACTCAGGCCGGCTGAGGGTGCCGGCTAAGTGCTCACGTATGAGGCTGAGGCCTAATGTTTTTTCCGCAGTAGGGGAGAGAGCATCCGGTAGGGCGGCCACCTCATCAATGGCGCCGCTGCGCAGCATGCTGTGTGCGCGGGCGGCAATGCGGGCATCGAGCTCGGCAACATCGCGGGTGATGGTGAATCCCGGGCCGATGGCTTGCGGTTGCCAGTTGTTGCGCCAATAGGAGAGTGGCTTGCCGCCCAGGAGTACAATCTCGAGGTTGCGTACCACGTAACGCGGGTTTTGCAGGTCGGTTGCAGCGGCTCCCTCGGGGTCCGCCTCTTGCAGGCGGCGTACGGCCTCCGCAAGCGGGAGGGCGCTCAGCTCATCACGCAGGGCGGGGTCGGAGGGCGGGGCAGGGGAAATGCCGTGGGAGATAAACTTGACGTACAGGCCGCTGCCGCCGGTGATGATGGGGATGGCACCGCGTGCCGCAATGTCGCGGATGCAGGCTTGTGCCCTACGGGCGTGAGTGGCGGCGTCATTATTTTCCGTTACCTCCAGATTACCGATGAGGTGGTGGGGTACTCCGCCCATGTCCTCGGCGCCGGGAGCCGCCGTCAGGATGGGCAAGGCGCGGTATACTTGGTAGGCGTCCGCGCTGACGATTTCTGCCTTGCCTAAGCGCTGAGCAAGGGCAACGGCTACGGCACTTTTGCCGCAGCCCGTTGGCCCGAGGATGAAGATGGGAGTGCTCACCGCTGATGGAGGGGGGGATTACAGGTAGGGGTATTTGGGGGAAGTCCCGTAGCGGTTGCGCCCAAGCTCGCTGTCGCGGCACAGGAATACCAGTATGATAATGCTGAGTACCAACGTGCCCAAGGAGCTGCCGAGTATGCCGATGATGGAGATCTTGAGCATTGCGCCGTGAGGATTCTCCACTTGGGCGAGTGTTAAAATCAGGAATCCGATGATGGCCATGATACCCAACCACAATGAGCCCAACCACCAGCCGGATTTGCCGATGTCGTGCAGGCGGCGTACCCCTGCCGATATTTGCGGAATAGTGAAGATGAGGCTGACTGCTAATTGCAAAATCTGGCATACCCCGGCCATGCTGCTCCAGTATTCCTCCGTGAACATGTAGCTTTCATCATCGGCAAGCAATTGCTCCGGACTCAGGCTGACTACCTCCGCAACGGAAAGGGGGAGTGACATAGCCATGGAAATGAGGGAGCCGAACAAGTACAAGCTCCAGTATTCCATGCGCGTGGCGCGCCCTTTGAAGGTGAAGCTTTTCTTCATGGCTACTAGGAATGACTGCCACAGGCTTGTGGGATCTGCCGGGCGTAAGAGGTAGTCGCAGTTCGGGCAGCGTTCCGGCAGTTCAGGCTTGCCGTTGAGGGCAATCTCGCGGTTGCAGTTCGGGCACGGACCGGCGGTTTCCGGTATGTTCATGTAGGGTTGCATGCCGGGATAATACGGCGCATATTGCGGGTAAAACTGTGGTACAGGGGGCAAGTTGCAGGGGGCTGCCGGCACGGGTGGAAGGGTTGTTTGTGTTTGTGTGGCAAGCAAATCGCGCAAGGATATCCACTTCTCGCCCCCTCGCACGGCTACCTCCGTTTCCGGGGTGAGTTGTCCGTATTGCAGCATGGCGGACAGCTCTTGCATGCTCACCGGCCCCAGCGGTTTTTTACGGTCTTCTCCCAAGTAAAAGTATTTGCGCTCATTCATGTGCGCAATCATGCCCTATTCTCCTCATTTTGTCAAGTTTTTGCTTGCAAGCGGAGCTCATCGGGGGTATGTTGGTGGCATGTACATTGAGGAGCAATTAAATGAAATCCGTAATAAGATAGCTGAGGCTGCTCGCCGGTCCGGAAGAGCGGAATCCGGTGTGGCTCTCTTGGCGGTGAGCAAAACTTTCCCGGTGAGCGATATGATGCACGCTTATGATGACGGCCAGCGCTTGTTCGGTGAAAACCGCTTGCAGGAGGCCATGGAAAAGATGCCGCAGATGCCGGCGGATTGTGAGTGGCATTTGATAGGCCCCTTGCAGCGCAATAAGGTGCGCAAGGCTTTGGAACACGGGTTTGCTCTGATTGAGGCGGTGGATTCCCGTAAACTTGCGGAGGCTATATCCCGCATTGCCGGGGAGTTGGGGGTAACGGCGCGCGTTCTGCTGGAGGTAAATGTGGATGCTGAGCAAAGCAAGCATGGCTTTACCCCGCAGGGCTTGCAGGAGGAGTGGGAGGCTTTGGTGGCACTTCCTCATTTGGAAATCCGTGGGCTCATGTGCATACCTGCCCCCACGGAAAACCCGGAGGATGCTCGCCCCGCCTTTGCTACCCTGCGCCGTTTGGCTGAATGCTTGCGTGAGCGCGGTCCCTTGCCCTTGCCGGAGCTTTCCATGGGTATGAGCCATGATTATGCCGTAGCTGTGGAGGAAGGTGCCACGATTGTACGCGTCGGCTCCGCTATCTTCGGCAAACGCTGCTGAGCCCGGTGCGCCGTGCATTTTTGGGGGGCGGTTATTTATCCCATTTCCCGGGGCTTGCGCCCCGGGCTAAGGTATATCACCCGCTGATGCGGGTTCAACATGAGGCTCACTTACGGCTCGCAATTTCCCTTACAACCTTTGATTTGTTGAGTAGTTTGAAATCAACTGCAAACTAACACAACGCGTTCCCATTGAAATAAACTTGACAATCCGGGCAAGATTTGTTATAGGTGAGAGAGTTATGAGACACGGAATTTTGATGACAATAGGCGTGTGCGCGATGGCGTGGACGGGAATGGGGGCAGAGGTAAAAGAGCTGCCTGTGCCGAATAAGACGGGCGGAATGCCGCTGATGGAAGCGATAGATGCGCGCAAAACCGGGCGCAGCTACAATCCGGAGCACAAGGTGGATGACCAAACCCTCAGCGAAATTCTGTGGGTGGCATGGGGCGTGAATAACCATGGTACGCGCACTATTCCTACGGCACGCAATAAGCAGAATATGGAGCTTTACGTGCTGACTCCGGAGGGTACTTGGCGTTATGAGGGCGCGGATAACAAGTTGGTAAAGGTGAATGATAAAAACCTGATTCCTCTTTGTGTTCAGCAGGATTTTGTGGAAAAAGCTCCCGTGCATTTGCTTTATGTAGCTAAGGAAGAAGGCTGGGGCGCAGCGCATGTGGGCTCTGCCTATCAAAATGTGTACCTTTATGCTACTTCCAGGGGAATGCAGACGGTGATTCGCGGAATGATTGACCGCGATGCTCTTACCCGTGAACTGGGGCTGACGGATGGCCGCAAAGCCATGCTGCACCAGACTATCGGCTATGCCGAATGATTCTTTTACAAGGAAGCCGAGCTCCGGAATTTGTTGACAGCCTAATTGAAAATCCCCGAGTTTTCAGGGAGCGTTGGCTTGTGCCGCGATCAATGAAGGCGGGAGAGGTCTGCTTGGTCCGGGAGCTCAGCCAGTTTGATGCGCCCGGAGGCACCGTGCGCAATGGAGACGGCTGATTTGGGGAGGCCGAGCGTTTTAGCCAAGAAAGCCTCAATCTCCTTATTGGCTTTGCCGTCAATGGGGGGTGCGGCTATTTTGAGTTTAAGCACGCGGCCTACTTGGGGATAATCATCCTCCCAACCGAGGATTTCATTTTTGCGTGCACCGGGGGTAACTTTGAGGGCGAGTTTCATTGTGTGTGGTGGCTCAGGCGTGTGATTCAGCGGATGAAGAGAGGAGCGCCGCCACAACGGGCAGGCGTGTCAGGGATTTGCCACAGGCTGCGGCTGTTTGTGCGGTGGGGAGGTCGCGCGTGGTGTGCAGTCCCTCCGTGAGCAGGAACGGGAGCAGTAAGACGTGCTCGGCGTGCATATTGTGCAGCACGGTATCTGCAGCCGGTTGCTGGCTGAAGTAGCCCAGTGCTACCTCGGTGCCGGGCAGTAGTTCACGGAGGCGGCGGCAAAAGAGGGCGGGCTCAGGCGGGGGCTCGGCAATGCAGGAGCCGTGGGCTACCACAAGTACACCGGTACCGGCCGTGAGCATGGGTTTGATATACTCTGCCGTGGCTGTTGCCAGCCAGGGTGAGGCGCCCAGTACGGGTTGGTAGAAGAGGCGCGGTTTTGTTGCGTCGGTTGCGTAGGCTGCGGTGAGTTCCGCCGCAAGTTTTGTGCCGCTGGAGTGTCCGCTGAGCATGAACATGGGGTATACCAGGATGGGAGCATCGGGCGGCGGTAGGGTGGCGCGGCAGATGTTGCCGAGGTGGCAGCGGAACACGCGGCCGGCGGGCATGCGGATGCCGGGTGGGTCTACTTGCAGCCCTTTTTCATTGTAGCTGACCAGTAGGTAATACTTGCGCCAGCGGCGGTGCCGCAGGTACAGGGTGAGTGCTGCACCCACCAAGGCAATTTGCGATAACCCGAAGTGCAGGTAAATGAGGCGGCGCAGTACCGTGGCTTCCGCCGCGCTCAAATCCGGATTACTCAGGCTGATGCCGCAGCTTACTGAGCCCCAGATGGCGGTAATGAACAAGAGCCCGCAGATTAGCAGAATGGCTTTGGTGAGTGTTATTTTCATATCCTTATAAAAAGCACCTCCGGCATGGGTGAGATGCCGGAGGTGGTCATTTTTCTCTACTGAGCGCAGAGGCGCAAGCGCATGTGCTGAGTGTTGAATTGCATGTCAGGCAGGCAATCAGGCCGTGGCATTTTCCTCATTCTCCTGCAGCTCTTTGCGCAAGCTGTGCTTCTTGTCGAATGCCAGTACGCAGGGGGAGGCAATGTAGATGGAGGAGTAGGTGCCGATGAAGATACCCAGCAGCATAGCTACCGAGAAGTCGAACATGGACGGACCGCCCAGGAAGATGAGGGATATAAGCACCGCGATGGTGGAACCGGAGGTAAGGAGGGTTCGGGACAGCGTGGCGTTGATGGCCTCATTCATGATGTCCTTGAGGTCCTCATGCGGTTCTGCCGTGCGCAGGCGCTCACGGATGCGGTCATAAATCACGATGGTATCGTTAATGGAATAACCCGCTACCGTCAGGAATGCACCGATGTGGATGATGCTCAGCTCCGTGCCCAACAGCACCACCAGGGCAATGATGCCCAGTACGTCGTGCACGGTGGAGATGAGCGCGCCCATGGCAAAGCTCCACTCGAATCGGATGGCCAAGTAGAGGGTGATGCCTAACATACCGGCCAGCAGTGACCAACATGCCGTCTTGAGGAAGCTGGAACCCAGTGAGGAACTCACCGTTGAGACGGCGGCGTCTGCCTCCAGCTCCTTCATGCCGGGAACATCGGCACTCAGCTTGGCAATCACCTTGTCGGCATCGCCCTCAGCTACGCGGATTTTGATGTTGCGGGTGTCTTTGCCCGTGAATTGCTGCACGGTGGGGGCTTTGGAAAGCTTCATGCCCGACACGGTTTTTTCCACCAAATCGAAGTCCACCTTGCTGTCAGCCGGGATGGCGTACTCAATGTTGGAACCACCGGTGAAGTCCACGCCGAGGGCTTTTTCACCACGGCCGAAGAAGCCGTAGAGGCACATAGCAGCGATGATGATGACGGAGCACCAAGCGGCAACCTTGCGGTACTTCATGAAGTCAATAATCTTGCCCTCCAGCGGAGCTTTGGCAAACTTGATGTCCTTAATGAGCTTGAAGCGCTCTGCAAAGAAGAAGAGAACGCGGGTAACCACGATGGCACCGAGCAGGGAGGTGATGATACCCACACTCGTTGTCACGGCAAAGCCCTTGATGGAGCCACTGGCCAGCCAGAAGAGGATGACGGCGGTGATAAGGGAGGTGATGTTGGAGTCCCAAATGGCGGAGAATGCTTTTTCATACGCTGCACGCAGGCAGTCAATGAAAGGCTTGCCCAAGGCTCGTTCCTCGCGCAAGCGTTCGTAGATGAGCACGTTGGCGTCCACCGCCATACCCATGGTAAGCACGATACCGGCTATACCCGGCAGCGTCAGCACAAAGCCGAACAAGCTCATCAGACCCACCAGCGCCAGTGCGTTGAAGGCCAGACCCACCATGGCTACGATACCGGCTGTGCGGTAGTACCAATAGCAGAATACGAACACACCAATCATGCCGATGATGCCGGCAAAGACGCCTTGGTCCAGCGCGCTCTGGCCCAGCTGTGCCGTCACGCTGTTGCGGCCATCCACTACCAACTCACTGGAAAGCGGGTTTGCCAATGCCTCCGAGATGTTTTGCGGCTCATTTTTGCCATCCAAACCGGAGATGCTGAAATCCTTGTGCAGCACGGATTGTACCACAGGGGCGCATTTAACCTGGCCGTTAAGCACAACGGCCAGCTGGTCTCGCCCAAGGCTCATGCCGCTCGTCAGCTTTTGCATGGCGGCGGCGCCGTCGTTGTTCAGGGTAACATTTACGTGGCCGCTGCGGGAGGCGTCCGGATTAGCGGCGGATACCTGTGCACCGGTGATGTACACTTGCTTGTCCGATGCGGCGCGGGGAGTTTGCAGTATCTCAAAGTTGTATACGGCGCGGCCGTCTTCCGTGGTCAGGGGCTCGCCCAAGTCCTCATTAACAAGCTGCTGCGGGGCAATTTGGTAGTCCGGTAAGCCTAAGGAGTGCGGCAGCAATCGGTAGCTGCGTACCTTGGTGGGGTCTTTTACCGTGCGGTCTCCGGTAAGTTGCGCGGCGGCGTAGCCGTGCAGGGCATGAGCATAGGCTGCACACTTAACCTGTACTTCATCATTGCCCATAAACTCATCGGAGCGCGGGTGCACGGCCAGTAGCTCCAGCTTGGCCATCTGGGTAATCTTGGCTACCATCTCATCCATCTTGCGCTTGTTTTCCTCTGCGTTGTTCATGTCCAGCAGCGGAATCTGGATGAGCACTTTGTCGCCGGAGTGCAGTATCTGCACTTCGCTGGTGCCCGTGGCATTCAAGCGTTCTTCCAAGATGTTGCAGGCTTTCGCCATGTCTTCCTCCGTGGGGGTAACTGTCGGGTTCCCATCGTCGTCCAACTTGGCCTGTACGCGCAGCGTGAGCTCCTCACCGCCTTTAATGTCAATGCCGTATCTCACACCGTTGATAAACAGGGAGAGTAGGCAGAATGCGGCAAGACCCACGATGAAGAACGCGCCGGCTTTTCTCTTGGTGCTGTCTTGATCCGTGGCCAAATACCAGAAGAACAAGATGATTAGCAGAATGCCTGCACCGAAGTAGAAAAACGGTGAGTTCGTGATGTTTGTGAGTATTTGAAGCATGATTCTGTGTGCTTAAATGTTTAACTCCCCTATTTTGTCAGCTTTTAGCTTGACGTCAAGCTCGCATTGTGGCAGCGTTTAAAATTTATGAGCTGAGTATCTGTTATCTGCCGCTTTGGTATGCGGATGTGGGCTGCTGAATACCTGATTTTAAGTTAGGAATCCGGATTGTCACATCAAAAATTAATAGTCTGCCTTTTTTGTATGATTTTTTTATTGCAGAGGGGGGAGCAATATGTTAAATAGTAGGCATGAACTCGAAGTTGGTAGCTTTCAGGTGTCCGCAGGAGTTGTTGTCGCGTGTGGATGCTGCTGCAAAGGAGTTGGGAGTACCGCGCTCACGCATTATAGCGGAGGCCATCCGGGTGTTTGTTCAGACGGTGAATGGGCGCCGGGGGCGAGTAGTGCCACCCTACCGCGGTAAGGAAATCCTCAATAGCCTGGATTTTCGCTCTGCGCTGACTGAACGCTGATGACGAGGCCTTGTAACCTAACACATAAATTTGACCATTATGAAAATCAAAACAATGATACTGGGAGCCCTCATGGCTCTGAGCTGTTCTGCCGTGGCATTGCCGGAGGCGGAGACGATGGAAGCGGCGTTGGTGCAGGCCAAGGCTGAGAAGAGAGACGTATTCGTGGACTTTACGGGTACGGACTGGTGCACGGCTTGCATTTACCTGCGCACTAAGATTGTGGAAAGCGCCGAGTTTGAGGAGGCTCTGGGCAAGGATTTTGTGTTGGTGAGTGTGGATTTTCCGCGCAGTCCTGATTTGGTTGCCAAAATTCCGGATGAGGAGAAGGAGCGCCGTGAAAATCTGCTCGCCTCATACCGCATTGAAGGGCTGCCGGGCGTGGTGCTGATGGATGCCGACGGTAATCCGTATGATATTATTGCCGGTGCTCGCCCCACTCCGGCGGAGTACATTGCCTTGGTGAAAGCAGGCCAAGCCAAGAAGGCTGCACGCGATGCCGCGTTGCAAAAGGCTGCTTCTCTCACCGGTACAGAGCGCGCCAAAGCCCTGGCCGAGGCTCTCAAGGTTCTGCCGGAGCCCTGCCGTGATAAGTATGTGGGTATTATCAATGAAATTAAACAGCTGGATCCCGATAATACCCTCGGCTTTGCTGAGCTGGGAAGTGAGGCCGCTCGCCGCGTGCAGCAGCAGGCTGAGCTCCGCGCGCTGATGGCCTCTTTCAGCAATAAATTGACTCCTGCCGACCTGCACGACAGTATTGTGAAGCTCGATGCCTTCCTCGCTCGCGAAAACCTGGACCCGGAAATCCGCCAAGCTGCCCTCAGTGCCAAGGGGGATAGCTACGCCTTGCTCCATGAGTACCGCAAGATGTACGCCTGCTATAAGGAGGCACTGGAGATCGCTCCCAACAGCCGCGCTGCCAGACGTATTCGTGGCAATGTGGAAAATTTTGAGAAATACGTCCTCCCGGAGCTCGAAAAACAGGGTAAATAAGCCCTCTGTTCCCCATCTTTCATTTCCTCTTTCAGTGGCTCGCCCCCATCTTTACCCCGGGCGAGCCACTTTTTTATTTCCGGTGTTGGTTTTCTTGAAAAATTATGTTTGACATGGCAGCGGAAAATATTTATTATGCTCCCATGAAGTTACAATCTGCATTTTTGTTCAGCATGTGCGCACTCACCTTAGCTGCTCATGCCCAGCCTGTGTTTGTGGAAGGTGTGTCGCTGGATGGTGGGTGGTATGATTGTAATAAAACTACTAAATGGACTTGGCAGGCATCGAAACCTACAGGGTATTACTCCAGTGGCGATTGGATACTTGATGATAGTGCAATGTGCTGGGCTCATGCTGCATCCAATATTTTGCAGTGGTGGCAGGATGGTCAGGCTTCTGCTCTGCCCGCTGTAGCCCCTAACGGTGCTTCCAATACTGCTGAGCCCTATTTAGCATCAGGCAGCTGGATTGGTCAGAAGCTTGTTGATGACCCCCTGTATGTGCAACAACTTGCCATTTTTAAGGCAATTGGTAAAAACTGGGCTAATACCGGCGGTAAGTCCGTACAGGCGTATAACTGGTACTTTAATGGCGGAAAATTAGATGCCTATGGCGGTACTTTAATAAACTCCGACTCCGGTGGGTATTTCAAGGACTTAGGCCTGGTGATGAATCCTGACGGCTACACCTCTCCCTTGTTTACAACATACACGTTTAATGATAGTTTTACGCGAGACGTAATTATTGATACGTTGACGGGGTACATTGATAGTGACTATGGTACTACCTTGAGCGTGGTTAGCTCTGCCGGTGGCCATGCCATCACTATGTGGGGGTATGAAATGAGCAATGATGAGTTTTTTGTCTACCTGACGGATTCAGACGATTACCAACACGCTCTTTTCAAGCAAAAGGTAATTTTTTCAGATAACAAATGGGCATATTTAACCGCATGTGAGGGTGATACCGCTGTTTATACCGAGACTCAGACGGCATACTTCAACGGCGTTGAACAAACCTTCCAAGGGATTATGCTGTCAGAGGCGCAAGCCTTTATGGGGCCGACATTATTGAGTGTTCCGGAGCCGACCACGGCCACTCTTTCCCTGCTTGCTCTGACAGCGCTGGTTGCTCGGCGCCGTCGTAAAGCTTGATATGGAAATGACGAGTTATTTGGATTGACGGGGCACGAGTTACGATTGACCCGTCTTCGCCTTGGTATAACGTTCGACAAATAACCGTGCTGTTTGCGTCCATAAGTGAGCCGAATTTCAGAGTCCGCAAGGCGGGCTATGTTCAAATTTACAGGTCTGCCTAATGACCGAACTCTATACAGTCGGCCACGGCGTAGCTGCACAGCAGCGAAGGCGCGAAGCCTTCGGCTGTCGGATTGTGAGCTTTGCGTGTAAATATTACTTGAAATATCGCTGCGATGTGGCATATTATATGTGTTATTTTGTGTTCGGTTGATTGCTATTTTACAAATTCGGCAAACAAAATGCAGTCATTGGGCGTCATTCATGATGAATGATAGTACCGAACACGCGGATACTCCTCTTTTAACTTATACGCATATCATGAAAATAAAACGTCTGATTACCATGGCAGCGTGCGGCGTTGCGCTGAGTGCTGCTTTGCAGGCGGCGGAAAGCTCCGCCGAGTCTATGTTATCCGCCGTGGCGGCATCCTCTGCGGAGGATTTGTTAGCCGAGGGTAAAAGGTTATACGATGAAAAGAATTTTTCCGAGGCGTTCAAATATTTACATGCCGCCGCACAGAAAGGTCATCCCCGTGCCCTGTGTGCTATGGGGGTAATGTATACATTAGGTGAAGGAGTGGAAAAGAATATGGCAGAAGCCGTGAAGTGGTACCGCTTGGCCGCCGAGCAGGGGCATGTCCGGGCGCAGTGCAATTTGGGAACGTGCTATGCAAACGGCCTAGGTGTGGAAAAGGATGAAGTGGAAGCCGTGAAGTGGTACCGCGCAGCTGCTGAGCAGGGGGATGCTGAAGCGCAGTGCATTTTGGGCTGCTGCTATGAAACCGGCCTAGGTGTGGAAAAGGATGAAGCGGAAGCCGTGAAGTGGTACCGCGCAGCTGCTGAGCAGGGGGATGCTGAAGCGCAGCATAATCTTGGAGTGTGCTATGCACAGGGTACGGGCGTGGAAAAGGATGAAGCGCAAGCCGTGAAGTGGTACCGCGCAGCAGCCGAGCAGGGTAATTCCTCGGCGCAGTTCAATTTGGGCTTGTGCTATGCACAGGGTACGGGCGTGGAAAAGGATGAAGCGCAAGCTGCGAAGTGGTACCGCGCAGCAGCCGAGCAGGGGCATGCCCGGGCGCAGTGCAATTTGGGCTGGTGCCATGCACAGGGTATGGGCGTGGAAAAGGATGAAGCGCAAGCCGTGAAGTGGTACCGCTTGTCCGCCGAGCAGGGGGAAGCACAGGCGCAGTGTAATTTGGGCTGGTGCTATTACAATGGTGATGGCGTGCCCAAAGATGCTACGGAGGCGGCGAAGTGGTATCACAAGGCCGCCGAGCAGGGGCATGCTGTAGCGCAGTGCAATTTGGGAACGTGCTATGCAAACGGCCTAGGTGTGGAAAAGGATGAAGTGGAAGCCGTGAAGTGGTACCGTGCAGCAGCCGAGCAGGGTAATTCCTCGGCGCAGTGCAATTTGGGAAGGCGCTATGAAAGCGGCCTAGGTGTGGAAAAGGATGCAGCGGAAGCCGTGAAGTGGTACCGCTTGGCTGCTGAGCAGGGGGATGCTGAAGCGCAGTGCAATTTGGGCTGGTGCTATGAAAGCGGCCTAGGTGTGGAAAAGGATGCAGCGGAAGCCGTGAAGTGGTACCGCTTGGCTGCCGAGCAGGGGAATGCCCGGGCGCAGTGCAATTTGGGAACGTGCTATGTAACCGGCCTAGGTGTGGAAAAGGATGAAGCGCAAGCCGTGAAGTGGTACCGCGCAGCAGCCGAGCAGGGTAATTCCTCGGCGCAGTGTAATTTGGGCTGGCGCTATGAAAACGGCCGAGGTGTGGAAAAGGATGAAGCGCAAGCCGTGAAGTGGTACCGCTTGGCCGCCGAGCAGGGGGATGTACGGGCGCAGTATAATCTTGGAGGGTGCTATGCACAGGGTACGGGCGTGGAAAAGGATGAAGCGCAAGCCGTGAAGTGGTACCGCGCAGCAGCCGAGCAGGGGCATGCTGTAGCGCAGTTCAATTTGGGCTGGTTCTATGCAACCGGCCTAGGTGTGGAAAAGGATGCAGCGGAAGCCGTGAAGTGGTACCGCTTGGCTGCCGAGCAGGGGTATGCTGAAGCGCAGTGCAATTTGGGAACGTGCTATGCAACCGGCCTAGGTGTGGAAAAGGATGCAGCGGAAGCCGTGAAGTGGTTCCGCAAGGCAGCTGAGCAGGGGAATGCCCGGGCGCAGTGCAATCTGGGCGGGTGCTATGAAACCGGCCGAGGTGTGGAAAAGGATGCAGCGGAAGCCGTGAAGTGGTACCGCTTGGCTGCCGAGCAGGGGCATGCCCGGGCGCAGTGCAATCTGGGCGGGTGCTATGAAAACGGCATCGGTGTGGAAAAGGATGAAGCAGAAGCCGTGAAGAGGTACCGCTTGGTTGCCGAGCAGGGGAATGCCCGGGCGCAGGACCATTTGGGAAGGTGCTATGAAAACGGCATCGGCGTGGAAAAAGATGTAGCGCAAGCCGTGAAATGGTACCGCATAGCTGCTCAGCAAGAGTTCGGCCCGGCGCAGTATCGTTTGGGCAGGTGCTATCAGTTTGGTCTGGGTGTGGAAAAAAACGTAGCCTCTGCCGTTAAGTACTTCCGTATGGCTGCGGAGGCTGCTGTGCCGGAGGCACAGTATGCTATGGGCGCGAGCTATGAATATGGCTGGGGTGTAGAGAGTGATCTTGCCACTGCTCTGGATTGGTACCGCAAGGCTGCGAGAGCCGGCCATGCCCGGGCTCAGTATAACTTGGGGCGTTGTTATAAAGATGGTTGGGGTGTAGAAAAGGATATGGAGGAAGCCGTGAGGTTGTTCCGCCGAGCTGCTGAGCAGGGGAATGCCGGGGCACAATGCTGCTTAGGTGTTTGTTACGAGAGTGGTGAAGGTGTTGAAACCGGGGTGGATATGGCGAAGGCGGTGGAGTGGTACCACAAGGCAGCGGAACAGGGGTATGCCGAGGCTCAGTTTAATCTTGCCTGTTGTTATGAAACGGGTGACGGTGTGGAGGTCGATTTGGCGCAAGCCATCAAGTTGTACCGTGCTGCCGCTGAGCAGGGCTATGCCTCGGCTCAGAATAATTTAGGTGTCAATTACCTGAACGGTATTGGTGTGCCGCAGGATGCCGCAAAAGCCGTTGAGTATATACGTGCTGCCGCCGAACAAGGTGATGCCGAGGCTCAGTATAATTTGGGTTGGTGCTATGAAAATGGCAAGGGCGTGGAAAAAAATGCAGCGGAAGCCGTGAAGTGGTACCGCGCAGCTGCTGAGCAGGGGCATGCCGAGGCATTCGAGGCCATCAACGCAACAGACTGAGGCGGTGCCGTGCTGCCACCTATCAGGGGAGAGCATGAAGAGTGCTCCCCCCCAAAAAAAAGAGCCATGCGTACGGGGGATTCTGATTCCGCTTTTTCATCCCCCGGAGCGCAACGGTGTGGAGAACTTGCTTGACGCTGCGGGGGGTATCTGATATTGTAGGTACAGGTAGCAGAGGGAATTGCGCGTATGGAATCCACCGACACGAAACAGAATAACGGAACCGGGGACGGTGTGGCATTGCCACCGGGCGCGGAGCTGGGGAATTACCGTATTTTGCGCAAGTTGGGGCAGGGTGGCTTCGGTATCACCTACTTGGTGGTTGATTTGCGGAACGGTGAAAAGCTGGTGCTCAAGGAATATATGCCCATGTTTTGCGCCTACCGCAAATATGACAGCTTTGAGGTATTGATCCGCGCGCGCGAGGAGCATGAATATCTGCACTTTCAGCGCCGTTTTGTGGAAGAGGCCGATGTGCTCCGGCAACTGCACCATCCCAATATTGTCCACGTACGGGATGCTTTTTGCATGAACGGTACCGCCTACTACACCATGGATTACGTGGGAGGCTCGGATTTGTACATCAGACCGCCGATACCGGAGAGCATAACGGAGGAATGGCTCAAAACGCTCTTGCAGACCCTGCTCAGCGCGCTGGATTATCTGCATTCTAAAGACCTGCTGCACCGTGATATTAATCCTGCTAACATTTTGTTGAAGGAGGACGGTACTCCCGTGCTGATTGACTTTGGTAACGCGCGTTATATTGCTGCCATTCACTCCGCCATCATGCTGCACAGTGAGGGTTATACGCCGTTGGAGCAAATCTCGGCGGATGGCAACCGTGGCCCGTGGTCGGACTTGTACGCCCTTGCAGCTACCTGTTACACTCTTATCACCGGTAACTGCCCGCCTTCTGCTACCGACCGCGTGTTCCGTGATTCCTACATTCCCCTCTGCACACGGCCGGAGTTGTCGGAGCGCTTTTCTCTCAAGCTGTTGGCAAGTATTGATAAAGCGCTTTCCATGGATGTGGAGGAACGCTGGCAATCTGCAACAGAGTGGAATGAGGTGCTTTCCTCCG
>JAFQDN010000015.1 GCA_017415995.1 Akkermansia sp.
GCCTATCCCGCAAAAGATTTCCGAACCCACATGCGGACGCTTACAAAGCAGCAGAAAGAATCATGCTCTACGCTTTGGCAGCCGTACCATTCGGTGTCATCATTTATATAATAGGGACGCCACCACAGGAAAATAACACGGTGAATGAGCAAGAGCGCCTCAACACCATGTTCCTGAATAGCACTCGAGAAGTTGCAACGGCATATTTTGAAA
Source organism: Akkermansia sp. (assembly GCA_017415995.1). GTDB lineage: Bacteria > Verrucomicrobiota > Verrucomicrobiia > Verrucomicrobiales > Akkermansiaceae > Akkermansia. The sequence continues at coordinate 214 of JAFQDN010000015.1, forward strand.
CATTGGATGATGAGAAAACCATACAGGTAACCAATGCCACGGGTAAATGGATAACAGTCTACCCTGATGGAACGACGAAAACAAGTCCTATCGCTAATCAGCACTTTATCAATGATCATGAAAACAATCCGGCCATAACCATAGATAAACTCATGAATTATTATTACTAATGAACATATTATTTCACCTATACGCTTTCGTACTCACCATGGGAACAATGGTGCAAGAAGTTTGTTACGTATATATACCGAACGAACCGAGCGCCGAGGCATGCGAGCATTACTTGGACGCCACTTATCAACAAATTTTCCCGCAATTGGTAGAGCTATTGGGCTCTGTACAAACACAGCGCGACGCCGAAGCCATCTTGCCGCAAATCTACGAACAATGCGCGAGCTTGGAAGATAAGGCTAGGCATTTAACGCCACACGAAAGCGATTTTAGCCTCCAAGAATGGGGAACACATGTTGACACGCTGTTAGACATAGAGCACGAGACAGCAAACAGACACTCCGACACCATAAAAGAACTCCGCGAGGAACTCACACGCTTGGCAGCCCGGAATTATTATAATTGCTATGAATTGAAGCATTTAATCTACAGCTATTTACACAGGCAAGAGAAAGAGACCGACCTTGCGATGTATCTACCAAGTGCAAAGCTACGTTATGCCGGAATGCAATCAGACTTAACTCTCAGCAATCTATATTTGCGAGAACGATTTAAGGGACGGCATCCCGTGTGGGCGATATTCATCCCGTTTCACAGCATGGCTCTACACTCGTATGTCGCACAATTCGACTACGAGACACGCATTTACGATTATGTGGATATCTATTTAATGGAACGCCTTACAAAAAAGGAAAGTGAGTTCTACATTCCCCTGCATCAGAACACGCTACCAACCTATTTCTGCGGAGGGAGACCGTGGCAAGCATATGCCAAGAATAGATGTAGTTTGTCCACCCCGAAACGGCGGACGGCGCCTCGATTAAGTAGTTTAACCATTCGCGAACTGCGCTGTTGGGATTTTCAAGCGGCCGAAAATCACCCCGCCTTCCTCGGAGAATTAAAAAACACCTACGGCGATACAAGAGAGGCAGTATTGAGATTGAACCCGCCATGTACTTCATCCTACCTCATTTTGCAATTCGAGAACGACAAGGTAATCCGAGTCCTCTACTCACAAAGCAACCCGATGAATGAGGAATCCAAAACAAAAGAGCATTCATTGTCATCCCATAGCGGATGACAATAGCATCATTAGAGAGGATGTTGTTTTTCTCTCATGCACCATATTTCATATACATTCTATACAGGTGAAACTTGTAGGGCGTGTCCGACGTAGCTGTAGTCTCTTGAATATAGGGCATGGCAGGACTTTCGTCTTCCATGCCCAATTCTTTTATGGGGGCTATTACGTATTTTTTGCCCTCTCATATGCCAAAGATACCTACGTTTTCTACAGCAGAATCGTGACATACCCGCACTTTATAACGAAGAACCAAATAGCCCCACTAAGCGTAAATAAAACAAATAAAGGTATTTTTTATGCCTTTTTGCCCTGCTATTATTGACAAGACGACATTTTCCGGTATAATAATCGCGTTATGAAAACCGTGGTGCGTATATGCTCGTTTGAGATTACCAATATAAAAAATGTCAGGCATGGGAAAATAGACATGCCCAATCGGCTTCCGGGCTATGCGCCAGAAAAAGGAGAGCTGCTGGGCATTTATGGCCAGAATGGTTCGGGCAAGACATCCGTAGTCAATGCTTTCATTTTGCTGCAACGACTTATTTGCGGCTTACCATTGGAGTCAGACACTGCTTCATTGATTACTTGTGGGGAAAGGGAAGCTTCGGTTGCCATTCTATTCAGCATAGAACGCGACAATTCCAACATCTTTGCACAATATTCGGTTACTATTGGCAATGATGCTGACGGGGCTAGAGTCAAGAAAGAGAGCTTTACCATCAAGGCAAATGCCCCCAAAGCACGGACTAACACCATTGCAGAGTTTACAGAACCGGAATTACCGACAGTTGCAGAGTTTGTACCTAATGCATCTTTCAGTAAAGTCTTAGGCAACAGCTCCAGACAAGATTTGGTCATCAATAAGGTATTGGCATATCAGGAGCGCACCTCGTATATTTTCAACCAAAGGCTGTATCCCTTGTTGATGAAGCTGGGGACGGAAGGTAGCGAGGCTCTTCGTGCAGTACGTTGCTATGCGGAACGGAATCTTTTCGTCATCGGCCACAGTAAATCCGGCTTGGTTAACGTCAACTTGCAGCCCATACCTATTTCCCACACAGATTCAAACTGCGATTGTTCCGCTGTGGGAACCTGCCTGATTAATCTGAACGCACCGTCAACGTTGCCGCTTCCCATATATCAGGAGTTCAAACAATCCCTTGCGCACATGAATCAAGTGATGTGCAAGATTATTCCCGGCTTCGAATTGCAGGTTCGGGAACTAGGGCTTGAACTGAGTGCCCTTAATGAAGAACTGATGCGCATGGAGCTTCAGGCTTCGCGTCAGGGGGTAGAAATACCGCTGAAGTTCGAGTCTGATGGTATTAAAAAAATCATCTCTATTTTGCTGTATTGGATTATCGTCTCCAATACGCCGGGTTCCTGCTTGATTGTGGATGAGCTAGATGCCAGCATTTTTGAATATCTTCTGGGTGAGCTGCTCTCTGTATGGGAGGAAAATGCTCAAGGACAGCTTATCTTCACTGCACACAACTTGCATCCTCTGGAAATGCTCGATAAGCGCAGCGTGGTGTTTACCACGGTAGATCCGAATCAGCGATTTATCCGCATGAAGAATATCAAGGCAAGCAATAACTTACGAGATGTATATCTGCGCTCTATCTTTATTGGGGGGCAGGAGCTGGAACTGTATGAAGAAACCAATAAAACGGAAATTGCTCGCGCTATTCGCAAGACAATTCCCAGAGATTAAGAGCTATGGCTGCAAGAAAGGTTTTATTGTTCATAGTGGAAGGGCAGTCGGATGCCGCTGCACTGGAGGGAGTACTTGCCAAGTTGCTTAGCAATGAGAAAATCCGGTTCCATGTAGTCGGTGCTGATGTGACAACTCTGGAGAGACGAGGAACAACCAGCGTAAAGACAATGCTCAATGATTTGGTTAGAAAATTTGTGACATCCTATCGCCTGCAACCTAAAGACTTGTTGCAAGTGGTTCATCTAATGGATACGGATGGTGCGTTTGTCCCGGAATCTGCCATTCTGGAAGATGACACAGCAGGTGGATTTCAATACACGACCACATCTATTACAGCTCCGACAAAGGACAGTGTTAGAAAACGTAATGCAACCAAGAGTAGAAATATGCTCCTCCTAGCCACCATGGGAACTACATACAAGAGCATCCCCTACGAGGCATACTATTGCTCGCGCAACTTGGAACACGTTTTGTATGATATTGAGAAAGATTGCACAACAAGAGAAAAGCTGAAACTCTCCGACCAATTCGATGAGCAGTATAGGGACACCCCAACAGATTTTCTCAACTTCATTTCAGCTGTTCCTCCGGCCGTTCCTGTCAACGAATACGTTGACTCATGGAACTACATTTCCAAACAGGGAGAGCTGCATTCCTTGGAAAGAGGCTGCAATCTGCACATCCTATTGCGCAAGATTCTGAGTCGTCGCAGTTAGGTGGTGTAAACCTCTTTCTGTAAAATATGAACAAAGCCGACTTTAGTGTAACACCCCTTAGCATCTCAGTCCAACAAACAACGCGAACAACTGAAAGCATATGATAACCACCACAGCAACAGCATTCAGACGCATCATGAAACTACGCTTAATTCCCCTGCTCTTTATCTGCACAGCAGCCGTGGCTCAATCGGAGCCGGCGGTACCGGAGGAGAACTCTGCCGAGCCGGCCAACCACACGGCATCGGACATCATTCAACAGGAGATTGAGAAGATTTTGCAGGGCGTACACGACAAAGAAAGCGCCGATGCAGCGGCGGATAAGCTGCTGGATTTGATTAACGACCTCCACCAACATCCCGGCATCACGGAGGTTGACTTGGTAGTAGCCTCAAACAAAAAAATAGAAGAAGAAGAAGCGCGTTTAGAAGCGGTGCATTACTACGGCTCCACCAAGCTGGCAGCAAATAGGGGGAATGTAACCACAGCCTACGTACCCCAAGAGCTTACCCCTGAGGCTGCGGCGGAGGTAGAGCAGATTCTCCGCGCAGTCATCGGCAAGCTGCCGGGCGGGCCGGGGTTCTCCCGAGAAACAGCGTGGCGCATACCGGCGGAGTTCTGCACACAGCTGAATCAAGAAACCGATAGTGATTGCAGACTTACCCCGTATGAGGAGCTCGTCATCGATCTTAACCGAGCAGATGAACGGCTCTACTGCCCGATTACAGATTCCCGACTCGGCATTGTGGACGGCAAATTATACGAGAGGCATCCCATGCAGGCACTGCTGCAAGGAAAACTGTACCACTTTGAGATATGGTTTGACCTGACAGAGGGACATGACGTACCCACGTCGGAGGAATACCGGGCCGCCTACGCGGCATGCACCCGGCAACTGCAAGAAACGGTGGAACGGCTCAGCAACGTACATGATAAGGACTCCGCCGATGAAGCCGCAGCATGGCTGAGCACTCAGGTAAAACTATGGCAGCCGAAGTACCACCCCATGACGGTTAATGGTGCCGTTCCGGGGTGCGTACAAACCGTCAACGCCTTAAAAATGCGAATTTATGAGCTCCGGCAGGAACTGGGCAGCAAGCACTTTTACGGTTCTTCCGCTCTCACAATTCTGCTCTACCAACAGCCGATTAAAGGCATTGCCTCCGGTCGTCACAGGCTGAGCAAGGAAGATTTCCAAGCACGGCAGGACATGAAACGCCGTGAAAGGACGGACTACGTGCGCCTGCTGGAGCAGTTGCTCCCGAGCATCAGGGACCAAGCCACCGCCATGGCAGCAGCCCGCAAGCTCTCCGCCTGCGATATGAACATTTGCTCCCACATCAGCCTACTGCAACGTGAGGACATTTGCAAACAAGTGGACACACTGCCTATCCGCCGCCACCTCAAACGCGTCACCAACGCCGGATTCTTTGGCTCCGCCGACCTCGCGGATATCCTCCGCGAGCGCAACACCCTCAATGGGATAAACAATTACATAGCACCTGAGGATGATGTGGAACCGGCGGAATAAACTGCAAGAGAAGCAGAGCGGATAAGCTTGACAAATGCGCGGGGAAAAGGCAGAATACGTGGCGCTAAATGGGCGAGATAAAACGAGGGGCGATACTGAACTACATTCTGCTGGCACTGCAGATAGGGATACCGCTGGCTCTGACGCCCTACATCATGGAGAGCCTGGGAGCGGCAGAATACGGCGTGTACATGTTGGCAAGCACCATTATGGTGAGGCTGTACATGAGCGACTTGGGAAGAACAACTACAACGAAGTTTCTGAGTGAATACCTGGGCAAAGGAGATAAGGAAGGCGCAGCGCGGTTTTTAGGCAACATCACGGTGTTGTACGGCATCATCGGCGCCGGGATACTGATGCTCGGGCTGGGTATCTACCCGTGGTTGGGGGATATTTTCAGCAGCTTCAGCGAGGAAGAGCTGCGCACATACCGCGTGCTGTACCTGCTGACCTTGGTCAACGCAGCCATCATGTTTCCGGCACGAAGTTTGGCAGGCGTGGCGGACGCACGGCAAAGATTTACGGTACCGGGGATTATAGCGGTGGCAAGCGCCGCAACAAACGGGCTGGGCACAGTCCTATTACTGTGGCTGGGGCTGCGCTCCACCGGGTTGATTCTGCTGAGCATCGGCACGGGAATAATGGCACTGCTGTGCAATATGGCATACTGCTTTATCGGGTTGCGGGCGCGGATATGCCTGCGGGGGTGGAGCAGCACCATCTGCAAAGGGATATTCATCTTCTCTTTTTGGATGTTCCTCAACCAGCTCATCAACATGCTCAATGCCGGAACGGGCAACTACATTGTGGCCATGACTCAGGGCCCCACCGCCGCCGGGGTCTACACAAACGGGCTGATGATATACGGACACTATTTTTTGCTGGCCGGGGTGCTTTCCGCCCTGTTTTTACCGCGCGTTGTACGCATGGTAGTGAGGGGAGCAAGCGCAGAACAACAAACGGATGCCATGGTACGGTTGGGGCGCGCGCAGCTCATGATTCTGGGAGGCGCCTTGTTGGTACTGCTGTGCTACGGGCGCGAGTTTTTCCGGCTTTGGATAGGGCACATCCCCGGAGCGGATGCGGATACTAGCTACCACATTTGCCTCTGCCTCATCATACCGCAGACATTTGCCTTGGTGCAAGCCTTGGGCTGGCAAATATCGCAAGCGAGGGATGCCCTGCGACAGCGCGTGCTCATCACCGGCTTCAACAGTTTGCTTTTCATCATCGTGAGCTATTTTGTATGCCTCCATGCAGGCATACGGGCGCAAGCCGTTTGGGCAGCAGCCTCCATCCTCATTCAGTTGGGTATGCTCAACCTCATCCACTACCGCGGATTAGGCCTGCAAATATGGCGTTTTTACCGAGAAACCTTCCGGCGCAGCCTGCCCTGCATCATCACCATGGGAGGCATGGGCATGTGCCTGCGGCATCTACTCCCCGCAAACAGCCCGGCCATGCTGGCTATAGGTATTCTGCTGGCGCTGCTCCTTTACATACCCGCGGTGTATTACCTCTATGCTACGGCGGAAGAGCGCAAATTGCTCCGCGACCTCATCCCCTCTCGCAAAGCGTAAATCAGAGTCTTGCTCCCGCTTTCTTGCGCCCTAAAACACCTTACCCAACAAAAATAACGATATTTGGCGCAATTTTCAACATATTATGTGCATTTTTTCAGTCAAATCCGCAAAATTGACTCGACACCCCCGAGAAAACAGGTATACTGAATAACTAATAGAGGACAATCCGTTTGCTCTCACGCGATCATTTTAACCTAACTCATCAACACACATGAAATTACACTTACCTATTGCATTACTCACCATAATAGCAGCTTCAGCAGCGCATGCAACTATGCGCCCGGAAGTAGTGGAGACCGTTGTCTCCGGAGAGACCCGGGAAGCATCCGCAGACTTCATGACTCACGTACAGAGTCAATACAGTTCGAAAAACACATACGAACTCATCGGCGTCATCACCAAGGACGGACAGGGCACGTTGACGGTTTCTCAAGGTTACAACCTGAACTGCTCCCTCAATGTGCGCGAGGGCGAGCTCTACATCGGCAACGGTACTGAAGGAGAGCACATTACCCTACTTGCACAACCGCATCTCAGTGACTCCCCTACCATCAGCATCGGCGGTAACAATGCATCCATGGTGTTGGACAACGCTACATTTAAGTACAATGTTCATGACAACTCCGCCAAGAAATCATATGTAAGTGCTATTGCTATCGGCAATAGCGACGGTGCCGGTTCATTGGAGCTCAAGAACAACTCCGTTCTCTACACATCTCAGTCATTCTTCGCCTACACAGTGAACTGCCAAGGCCACGTGCAAGGAACCTATGCCGGCACGGAGGGTGAGGCACTCTACACCGGAGGAATAAAAGGCCAGTCATCCCTGATTATCAGCGGAGGCTCCAAAGCCCAAGCCGGCATAACCTTCTACTTTGCAGACATCGACATCACGGTGGACGGACAAGGCTCTGTTTTTGAGGACGGCGTGCGCAACATTTCAAACTATGGGGGCTGGCTTGGGGATGCAGACGGCTCCGGCAGCACAGATGTCGTGACCAATGTAACCATCCAAAACGGAGGCACTTGGACAAGCCGTAACGATTTGACAACCAGTGCAGCGGAAGGCGCAACCACCAACATTACCGTAACAGGCGAGGGCTCCACGTTTAACAGTGAACGCAACACCAAGCTCGGGTATGCCGGACTGACCACCACCACAAACCTGACAGTCACGGACAAAGCCGTTGCCAACATTACAGATTTGACCGTAGGCACCGAAGACGGCAAGGCAACGTCCACGGTAACGATAGGAGAGGATTCCACCCTGAATGCCGGAGCTGTTAAGGTGTACGCGGGAGGCGAAATCATCAACAACGGTGCCATCAATGAAGGCAAGACGGAAAAAGTTCTCTCATGGCGAGATGACTCCAGCATGGGGCTCAGTGGCGGATACGCAGCAACAACGGAAACAGTAGTAGCCGGAATCACCATGGAAGGAGGAAACCTTGTCAATACCTCTACACTGACAACCGCAAACCTTACCATCAACTCCGGCACAGTAACCAGCACAGGAGAGATTAAACTGAGCGATACCCTCACTCTCAATGGGGGCAAGTTGTCCCTTACCGTCAGCTCCGCTAACCTGAAGAGAGCCTACGTGAGTGCAGCAGCATTGCAGACGGGTGAGGCACCGGCCATTGAGTTGGTGGCCACGGAGAACCTGAAAGCGGGTAAATACTACATTCTGAGTGTAGGAGAAACACCGGAGAGTGAAGGAGGGGAGGAACAGCCGCCGGCCGTGACATCCACGAGCGGAGAAGGAGCATCCGGCGAGGGAGAGAGCACCACAGTAAGCAACCCCATCCAGTACACCATGATAGGTGTAGACGGCATGACCACCACGTGGGAGGGGGGTGACCTGTACCTGACGTTGGAGAATCAGCTGATGATATGGCGTGATCCGTTATCCGATGCCTTGCAGGCAGCCAACTGGGGCGTCTTCCACTCCTCACAGGCGTTCACCGGCACGCTGTGGGCACAGAGACCGGCAGCCACCTGCATCATTGTGGACGAGGGCACCCTGCTCACAGCATGGGGCAGTGCATACAGCAGCTTCATCAGCCAGAGTGGAGATAGCAAGTTCAACGGAGCGGACTACTCCATATACGGCGCATCCATGGGTGTGGAAGCCCCGCTGAGCAAGCACCGCATTGTGGGTGCAGCCTTCGGTTACGACATCGGCAAGGTAAGCCCCGGCACCACCACGGATGTGGACCAAACCACCGTACACGTGGCAGCATACGGGCGCGCAGCAGTATGGTGCTTAGGCAACCAGAGCAACATAGCGCTGGATTGGTCCGTGGCATACGGCCGCACCACCTCCGAGCATGATGCCATTCCCGGAGATTGGACGCAGAACAGCTTCCAGATTGATGCCCGCGCCACCTACTCCCGCAGCATCAACTCCCGCACGGCAGTCAGCGCATTCGTCGGGGCGCAATACTTCACGCAGGAAGATGCCTCCAACGCCCGTGCAGATGTGGATGGCATCACCAACCTGCGAGTCATGCTCGGCACCGGCATTCACCGCTCGGTAACGGACCGCACCACGGTATTCGGCGAGGCAGCCCTGCGCCACGACGTAGTACGCGATAATCCGCACGTGATGCTGGACGGCTTCGACTACGGTACCGGAGCCAACCCGGGACGCTTTGGCGGCAGCATTTCCGCCGGAGTGGAGCACCGCCTCAACGATGATTGGAAAATCCGCGCCAATTACAGCTACGAGGTAGCCGATGACCAGAACGAGCACTCGTTCGGAGCCGGTGCATCCTACAGCTTCTGATTTACGCGGAAGAGAGACAGATATTATAGCGCAAAGGCTGCCCACAACGGGCAGCCTTTTTCATTGTCGGGAGGAGTTCCGAGCCTTGCCAGCCACGCCGGGACAAATGAAGCGAGCATATATGCAATCCATGGCAATCAACGCAGATGACAAGAATGCAAAAGCCATGGACATTTGCAGGTAGCGCAAATCCGTAGACGGAGTCACCACCAGGTAGCTCACAGCATAGGAAACGCCGATGGCATTCAGCAAAGCAACAATATGAGCAGAAGGGGAAAGAATAGAATACCGCCGCCAACGCCGGAACAAATACACCGACAGGGAGCATGCGGAGAGAAGCAATAAAGGCACACGTACCATCCGCACCACCGGATGCAGACCAACACGAGTGTAGCCATCCATCCAGCAAGGATTACTCTTCAAATGCGGATAGATATTTTCCACATGAGGGCGCAACCATTCTACGGGAGATCCCCAATAAAAATGCAATACAGTCAACATTCTGGCGATGAACATCTCTTGGAAACGCGATGTCCAGGAATGCAGGTAATAAGCACGGAAAGCGCCATAATCCTCCGCGTCCAGCCCCCCGGCAGCACGGAAGAAAGCACCGATGCGGTCCGCCGTGTAATCGTCCTTCACCTTCGGCACGCGTTGCCAACAATCGCCGTACCGCCAGCCCAGTTTTTCCCACTCAGCTTGTTCCTCCGCCACGCGATTTTCCAACACGGCAGCGCTGCGCATATCGGACTCCATCATGGGCAGTGTCGGCAGTGTTTTTTGCACAGGCAACACCCAAGATACAGCCTGAGTAGCAACGCAATAAAGCACGAAAGCCAATATGATAGCGACCAAGAGCCGCCACCAACGGCGTCTCTGCAACAAACGGAGTGCCATCATGGCCGCATACACCATGACCACCAATGCAAAAGCAGAGTTCTTGCGATACTCCGCCATATGCAACAGCACCACGCACAGTAATGCAACATACAACCATTTTTGCCATAGTTTATCCGTGCTGAACAATGCGGACAACACCAACATCCCGGCTACCGTTGCCCCGATGAAGTAGTAATCCAAGCACACCCCGGTGCAATTTATCAGATATAGTGTGGCGGATAGCGGTACGAGCATCCACGCATAACACCTGCCGTTGCGCAGTAAGCGATTTTGCAAATAAATGGCACCGTAGCATATAACCATGCCACAGGCACCCCAAATCAGCAGCAGTACGGTTTGTCCGCTGCATGGTTCACCCGTCACAAACGCTGCAACATGGCGGACGGCGCGCCCCTCATACATCAGCAATGCACTGTGCCAGTCTTCCACCTCTTTTCCCTCTATCTGAGGAGCATACGTGTGTTTTGCATCCACATACCAATGATTGACGGAAAGCTCGCGCAGCCCGTCTACAGGGATTTTTTCCGGCGAAAATCGAACCATGCAAAACACACTTACCAATACCAGTATGCAAGCCGACACAATCTGCCACATTCTCCCACTCTGTACTTCCTTATCCATGCGTGCGAACCGATTTTATATCCGTGCGTGTTTACTGTCAAGCTCTTTGAAACCATTAACAAGCAGGGCGCAAATTATTAGCCTTTACTAACTCACATAAAAAGAGTATACTGACGTGCGTGAAGGACAGGGAACAGAGATTCCGCGTGAGTGGCATGAGCTGCTCAGCATGTTCTGCGCGGGTGGAGCGCGCAGTGGGAAAACTGGCGGGCGTACGTAGCGTGCAGGTAAACCTGCTGACGGGGAACATGCAAGTGGTATACGGAGCAGAACAAACGGAAGGCAGCATTATAGCAGCCGTGGAAGCAGCAGGATACGGAGCAACAACGGAAAGCAGCAACGAAGAACGCACGACAACACCGAGCAACAGCGCCACGAGGCAACGACTTGTGAGGTCCGTACTACTGCTGCTCCCCCTAATGGCCATACACCACATATGGCAAGGCATATATTCCGCCTTGGTACAACTGCTACTCACCGTAGCCATTATCCTGATAAACCGCAAGTTTTACATCAGCGGGACTAAAAGCGTACTCAAAGGAGGAGCCAACATGGACACCTTGGTCATGCTGGGAGCCACGGCTGCACTGGCAGACGGCATCATCAACATGTTCATCGGGCACCGCGGAGCATACTATTTTGAAAGCGCGGGGATGATACTGACGCTCATAACCCTCGGGAAATGGCTGGAAAGCAAAGCCACGGCACGCACCGGACAAGCCTTGGAACAGCTGCTGGAATTACTGCCGCGCACAGCAACCATTGAGGTGGAAGGAGAATTGAAAACCATACCCGCCGATGCCGTAAAACAAGGAGATATGTTGTTGGTACGAGCCGGTGACCGCATTGCCGTGGATGGCACGGTGACGAACGGCAGCTCGGCGGTGGATGAATCCGCCCTGACGGGAGAAAGCCTGCCGGCAGAAAAATATGAGGGATGCAAAGTGTACGCCGGGAGCCTGAACCGCCACGGCGTCCTGCACGTGCGGGCAGACAAGACACGGGCACAATCCGCCCTTTCTGACATCATCACCTTGGTAGAGCAAGCCTCGGCAACTAAAGCTCCCATTGCGCGTATAGCGGATCGCATATCCGCCGTATTCGTGCCGGTAGTCATCGGCATAGCAGCGTTGGCATGCACAGTCTGGATGCTGCTGGGAGCCGGCGCGGCATTTGCCGTATCATGCGGCATAGCGGTGTTGGTTATATCATGCCCATGCGCACTGGGGCTGGCCACTCCGGTAGCCATCATGGTAGGCACAGGGAGAGGAGCAGAAAAAGGCATCCTCTTCCGCAACGGCGAGGCGGCGGAGGCATTAAGCCAAGCAGATTACATTGTACTGGATAAAACGGGCACGCTCACCGAGGGAAAACCGCGCGTTACGGATATTTGCCCGGCAAAGGGCTACACACGGCAGCATCTCTTGCAAACGGCCTCCACGTTGGAATCCGTCGGCAATCATCCCTTGGCCGGAGCCATTGCAGCAGCAGCCAAAGACTACCCCCCACAGCCCACACAACAGTATGAATACCTGCCCGGCCGTGGCGTAACTGCCACAATAAACGGGACTCGCTGCGCTGCCGGAAATTTGCAGCTGATGCGGGAACTGGGCGTAAATACCGGAGACGCAGCCGACGATGCCGTGTACAACTCCGGCAAAACGCCCATTTTCATAGCATGTGGCAAGGAGTACATCGGGATGATTACGGTGGCAGACCAAATCAAGGCTGATAGTAGCCACGCCGTACAAGGATTCCGGGAACTCGGGCTGAATATCTGCATGCTCACAGGCGACAATCCTCGCACAGCTCAAGCCATTGCAAAACAAGCAGGAATACCGGAGTTTCATGCGGAAATGCTGCCACAGGACAAAGAGCAATTCATCCGCGATTTACAGCACCGAGGGCACAACGTCATCATGGTAGGAGACGGCATTAACGATGCCCCTGCCCTTATGCGTGCCAATGCCGGCATAGCCATCGGTGCCGGTACCGATATAGCTATGGAAAGCGCCGGCACCATTCTGGTACGCAATGAACTCTGTGATGCCGTAGGCGCCATACGGCTCAGCCGCGCCATGGTACGCAACATCAGGCAAAATTTCTTTTGGGCGCTGTTGTACAACACCTTGGCAATACCGCTTGCAGCAGGCGCGCTGTACCCGTTATGCGGTTGGCAGCTGCACCCTGCCATTGCTGCTGCAGCCATGGGCATGAGCAGTCTGTGCGTTGTCGGCAATGCCCTGCGCCTTCGAAAATTCAACCCCATCCCCACAAAAACGATGAACACTATTACCATTAACGTAGACGGCATGATGTGCCCGCACTGTGAAGCGCACGTCACCAAAGCCATCCTTGCCATTCCCGGAGTATCTGCATGCACCGCCAGCCACAAGGACAAATCCGTTAGCGTCACCTGCACCGCTGATGTGCCCTTGTCCGCTCTGCACGCAGCCATACAAGAACAAGGCTATACGGTGCTCTGAAATACGGGAATTCCGCATCCGGCACGCTGATTTTTCACAGACCCGGCTTTTTTTTCTGTTCAGGAAGCTGAGAGTGTGGTAAATTATTTGTTGCATGGGAGCCGGAAATGGAAGAGAAGGCGCCGTGCGCGCCGCACTGCAGGGCAAAGGCCCCGCCATGAGCGCCGCGCTGCAAAGTAAAGGGCAGCTCGGTGGCAGATTGGCAGGGCTTAGTTTGCCGCGCCAGATAATAGCCATAGCCCTTTGGCCACTGCTGGAGCAAATACTGAGTTTCATCTGTGCCTCCACCTCCCTATACTTAGCCACGCACATGGGAACGGAGGGCGACGTAACGGAGAAAATAGCCTCCGGCATAGGAGTTACGGGCTACGTCATGTGGCTGGGATTCCTGATGCAGGGAGCTGTGGGCATGGGAGCAACAGCCATAGTAAGCCGCATGACCGGAGCCCGCAAGTTCGGGGATGCTAACTACGCAGCCAACCAAGCAGCTGTGTTGGGTTTGATTGCCGGAATATTGTCGGCGGTTCTCATGTATGTTACGGCGGATTTTTTGGTATCCACCGTACTGAACCTGAGCGCATACGCACAAGAGGTAGCACTAACATACATGCACGTGGGATGCTGGGTAGCGGTATTCTCCGGAATCATCTTTGCCGTAAACGCAGCACTACGCGGAGCGGGTGACACGCGTACACCGTTTTTCATCATGTTGGCGGTGGATGGCCTCAATATCATCTTCAGCCTGATTCTCGTGAAATGCTGCGGCATGTTCATTGAAGGCTTGGCACTGGGCATGATACTGGGCATGGCCGTAGCGGCTGCAATACTGCTGGGCATACTGTGGTGGCGCACCCTGCGCATGCGCAAGAAAATGGCCGGCAAAACCATTGATGCCTACGCGGAAGAACGCGGGGGCAATTATATACCGCCCATTCACCTGCGCATGCGGGATTTACTACCGAACGGCAGGAGCATGTTCCGTATACTCTCCATCGGGCTTCCCCAGGCGCTGGAGATAGGCGGCATATGGCTTATCCAGATATTTGTGCTGCGCACCATCTCCCAACTGGGAGATGCATATGTGGGCGCACACAACATAGCCATTCGAATAGAGTCCCTCAGCTTCCTGCCCGGTTTTGCCATCGGCATGGCAGGAGCCACGCTTGTGGGGCAATACCTAGGCACCGGCAGCGTGCGTTTGGCATTGGAAACCGTACGCAAATGCGTACGCTACAGCGTAGTATTCATGGGGCTTATGGGCGTGGTATTCTTCTTCTTCCCGCACATATTTGTGGAGATTTTTGCCTCAAACTCCCCGGGACTTACGGACGCCACCATCCCCGTGGTTCAGGTATTCCTGCTTATAGAGCCTTTTTACGCCGCCATGCTCATGATTAAGATGTGCCTGCGCGGTGCGGGCGACACCCGCCGCGTGATGTATGTTTCCTACGGCTGCATGGGATTTTTCCGTCTATTCTGTCTCTGGGTATGGAGCATCTGTTGGCCGGACACCCTCTCCCTCGTGGGCATTTGGCTACTCTTCACCGTGGACATGGCGGCAGAATACTTCATTCTCAACCGCATGCTTTGTGGGCTCAAATGGGCTCGCAGAAAAGTGTAATCCCCATATTCATGAGTATGGAACACATCTCCCTACATCCCTTCCGGCAAGATGACGCCCACCGCGTCACGGAACTCATCAATTCTCCCGGTGTGCAGCAGTACCTTACCCTGCCCACCCCCTACCTCCTTTGCCACGCACAGGATTTTATCAACCGCTGCATAACACAACACTTGCCCCATTTCTGCATATGGGTTGATGGTGAGCCCGCAGGCTGCATCGGCTTGGGGAATTCCCCCGGTGGTGACCCAAGCGAGCAGATGGTGGGCTATTGGCTCGGGGCGGATTACCATGGACGAGGCATTGCCACGCGCGCCTTGCTGCAATTTCTGCCGCTTCTCCCCGCCTTGGCCCCACACTGCCGGCGCTTTGTCGCCTTCACCCATGTGGACAATGTAGCCAGCCGGCGCGTGCTCGAAAAAGGCGGTTTTACCTGCGCCGGCATGATAACGGAGTACCAGGGCAAACAACTTCCGTTCGGCGATGCCTTCCTCTACACTCTCAGCTTGAGTGAAGTAATTGACCGCACTTTCACCCTCAAGCTTTGGCAAAAGTCGGACACCACTACGCTGTACAATCTGATATCCCCGGAGCAGATTACAAGCAATCTGCTGATACCCACGCCCTATCAGCTGCACCATGCTCAAGCATTTATCCAAGACTGTACCTCCAATCCGAGCTGCCGTTACGCCATCTGCGCCGGCGGTCGCATTGTCGGCGGTCTGGGGGCAGAATACACCCCTGACGAAGCCGGCGGGCAAAACATCAAAATCGGCTATTGGCTGGGCACGGACTACCGCGGGCAAGGGTATGCCACGGCTGCCGTAAAACTGCTGCTGCAACTCATCCCCGTGCTGATGCCGGAGCATAACACCATTTACGCACGAGTTCTGAAACACAACACGCCCAGCGCCGGTGTGCTGCAAAAATGCGGTTTTACCTGCACCGGGGAGGTGGAGTACGATACCGGCGCCGCCACACCTGCGAAGGTGTACCATTTTGAATACGGCAGCGCGAATGTATGAGCCAACCACTGCATTTCAGCTGGCGCCATTTCCGCGCAGATGATACCGAGCGAGTTTTCGAGCTGCTCAGCCCCCCGGAAGTTCGCCGATACCTCACCTTGCCTACGCCGTTCCTACCAAAACATGCGGCAGAGATTGTAAACAAATGCATGACACGCCCACTCCCCCATCCGGCGGTCATGGTAGATGGCGAACTTGCGGGGGGCATTAAAGCCAACCTCACCCCGAATAAGAACGCCCGCGAGGTAATGATTGCCTATTGGTACGGAGTGAACTACCACGGAAAAGGCTTGGCAAGCGCCGTCTTACAGCGTTTTCTATCGCAGCTGAAAGAGCAATACCCCAAACTTGTTACAGCTCACGCTTTCACCCACTCGGACAACTTGGCAAGCCAACGGGTCTTGCTTAAATGCGGGTTTGAATGCCGGGGTGATATCTCCGACTTTCAGGGAGAAGCACTGCCGGCTGCAGTGCTTCACTTTACCCTCAAATTCTGAAGCCTCGCTTCACACCCCCAACTCCTCGCGGATAACCTCGCGGATGCGGGCTTGGGTTTCCTGCACGGAGCCATCAGCCTCAATACGGTGCAGCCAAGGCATTTCCATGCCGGAGTATATCTCGTGGCAAGCCTGCAAGAAAGGCTCATTCTCAAAGGCATCATGGGCATTACCACGAGCATTCATGCGCTCCATAGCCATCTCCAACGGGATATCCAACCAAAAAGCGGCATCGGGAATGGTGGCAAACTCCTCATTCATGAGGCGAATCTCCTCAACATTGGCACCGGTGGCACCTTGGTAAGCCATCATGGAGAGGTAGTAGCGATCCAACAACACCCAAGCCCCACGTGCCAATGAGGGTTCAATAAACTCGCGCACGTGCTCACGGCGGTCCTGCAACAAACAATCAATTTCCTCCTCTATATTCAAACGCTCACCGGAAAGTGCTGCATTGCGCACCTTCATGCCCCACTTCCCGCGGGTAGGCTCAAAATCCGTTACTACTTCCAACCCGCGCGCACGCAGGTATTGCGCCAACAGTTGAATTTGGGTAGACTTGCCCGTACCGTCAATTCCTTCAAAGACGATCAGGCTTCCCCTTAGGTGAGGTGAATCAGGTTCCATATCTGGAATGAAGCCTAGCACACCGCACACCTCCTAGCAAGCTAAAAGTTTACCATATTCCGTGTACAATTGAAAATACAGGCTTTTTCTGTACAAAATTCGGCTAATTTTGAAAAAAATGAAGAATTCGCGTGAAAATTCTTGACAGATAGGGGCAGATGTTGTATTCTGCCTGCCCGTTCCCGGACATTATTAACAAAATCACTAGATATCATGCGTTCCGTCATCGTACGAAAAGGAGAACCGATCGATCGCGCTCTCAAGCGCCTCAAGACCAAGCTCGACACCGAGGGTATCCTCGAGGAGATGCGCCGTCGTCGCGCATTCGAAAGCCCCATGGATGAGAAGCGCCGCAAGGCTCGTTCCGCCAGCAAGCGCAACAAGGTAAAATGGCGCTTCACCAACAAGGAGGAAATCCCGGCTGCTGCCGTAACCCCCGCTGTTGAGGCCTAATTATACACCCCGTTCGGGAAAGTTTTCATATGCAAACAGGCAAATCCTCACGGATTTGCCTGTTTGTTTTACGCAGCAAACGAAGAAAAAGAGGCTCAGCATCCGGCCAGTGCAACGGAGCGGGTAGTAGCATCCACATGGCGCAGCACCAGCCAACGGGTGTCCTGTGGCATCAAGGCTCCATCAAAACGGTCTGCCCACTCCACCAATAAAATGCTATCACTGCCCAAATACTCATCCCACCCCATGCCGAGAGCTTCATCCGCACTCTTCATGCGGTAAAAATCAAAATGAGCAACCGGTAAACGGCCATCCGTATGCTCATGCACTAATGAAAACGTGGGACTGGCGGCGGGCTCCCCTGCACCGAGGCCCTCCAATATCCCTTGCACCAAGTGAGTTTTGCCGGCACCGAGATCCCCAACCAGCCCCAACACCTCACCACCTTGCAATGTTGCAGCAATACGCTGACCTAAGGCCACCATATCCGCTTCCGACGTGACAAAAATTGCCCCATTACTGAAAATTTTATGCATTTTTTGCAATTTTTTTATAAATTTTTAATTTTAGACTTGCCAAAAGGCACGGCTTGTATATAATGTGCCAGCCCGCACAGGCGGGTGCAATCCTAAAATTCAAAAAATTATGGCATACGCAGTTTTCACATCCGGCAGCAAGCAGTACCGGGTCACGGTAGGTGACGTGCTCACCGTAGACCGTATCTCCGGTCTGGAGAATGACGGCGAGACCACTTTTGACCAAGTTCTCTTGGTTGAGGATGGCGAGTCCACGAAAGTAGGTACCCCCACCATCGCCGGTGCAACAGTAACGGCCAAGGTTCTTGACGCAGAGGCACGTGGTGCCAAGGGCATCGCCTTCAAGTTCAAGCGCCGTAAGGGTTTCCACAAGAAGAAGGGCTTCCGCGCCGCTCTTACCAAGGTAGAGATCACCGCCATCAACGCCTGATTATTAACCCCTAACACTATAGATTTTTACTAGTCATGGCACATAAGAAAGGTCAAGGTTCCGTTCGTAACGGTCGCGATTCCCGCAGCAAGCGCCTCGGCGTGAAGAAGTTCGGTGGTCAGTCCGTCATCGCCGGCAACATCATCGTACGTCAGCGTGGCACCAAGTTCCACCCCGGCAAGGGCGTGGGCATGGGTCGCGACTACACCATCTTCTCTTTGGTTGACGGCCGCGTGTTCTTCGATCGCGAGGGACGCCGCGTCAACGTTGCACCGGAGGCCTAATGCCTCTACGGAAAACATTCAACCGACATACCGCCATTTACCGAGAGGTAAGTGGCGGTTGAGTGTATATACGCGTCAGCACAGGGAAGAACTGTTATGTTATGCTTGCAAATCAACGGGTAAAATGATAGAATGCGAGCTCGCACGATGAAACGATACGCACAGAGAACACTGGCGGTACTGATGGCAGCAATAGGACTGAGCTCTTGTAGCCCACCTTCCATAGAGTACCCGAACTCACAACTTGTGACAGAACGCCGCAACAAGCTGTGTGAAAATCTGCTCAAGCTGTTACCGCCGGAGCAACAAAAACTCAGCGCAGCGCAAGAGGAAGCGCGGTGGTTGGCGGACACCTCATACAAAGCAGCTGCGGGTATAGCGCGCGTGAATGATTCAAACTTCCCGGGATGGGCCGGTAATTACTTGGTAAACTCACGCTTACAAGACCGCGGGTTGTGCTGGCACTACCAGCACGATATGTACCGTGAGTTGCGGCGGCGCCCGCTCAAATACTTCAAGTTGGGCTGCTGTGTGCGAGACCAGGGCAAAGGCAGTGAGCACAATTGCCTGTATATAACAGGCCAAAACACCGGGTGGCCCGCTGCTTGGGTACTGGATGCCTGGATATGGAACGGGCGCTTACAGGTGCACGATGCCCGAGAGCTGGATTTGGACGATTGGGAGGATACCCCGGCCTACGCAACCATGCTGAATGACTTTTACACAGAAGGGCATACGTACCCGGTTGAGCACTGGCTGAAAATACGGGACAAGCGAAAATGGTATGAGCTGTCCATCTTCGGCATGCCGGCAAAATACATCGAATCATGGACACCGGAAGCACAGGATGCACCGCAACTGGAAAGCATGATGAAAAATGTGAAAAAAGGAAAAAAAACACATCCCGGTTCACTCATAAATTACTGATGAAGCGACATCTTTTAACACTGATACTGGCAGGCAGCTGCCTGATTTTTTCCGCATGCCAAACAGCCCCGCCCGCCGGATACGCGGAGCAGGCACATATTGTGCAGAAGCGAGCAGAGCTGCGGGACAACCTCATCAAACTCTTACCCGAAGAGCAACGCAAGTTGCCACAAGCCATTGAGGAAGCCCAATGGTTGGCTGATACCGCCTACAAAGGGGCAGCTGCAATCGGCCGCATTAATAAACCGGAGCGCTGGCCTGCATGGCGCAACAACACACTCGTCAATTCATCATCCAACCGCTTGGAACGAGGCTTATGCTGGCACTACCAGCACGATATGTACCGCGAGCTGCGTCGCCGCCCACTCCTCTACTTTAACATCGGTTGCTGCGTACGCGATGAAAAAACCGGCAGCGAGCACAACTGTGTATACATTTGCTCCAAGACCGACACTTGGCCACATGTGTGGGTGCTGGACGCCTGGAAAAACGCAGGTCGCCTTATTGTAATGGATGGTAAGGAATTGGATTACGATGACTGGCAGGACCGCCCGGCATCCACTGAGTGGCTTGAACTCGTATACCCGGAAGGACACCGCTACCCCATTGAACACTGGGCTACCGTACGCACTGATGAACACTGGAACAAACATGAACCCAGTTACACGCCTAAAGGCAGCAGTACCACCCAAGCACAACGCATGCGAGAAAACATCCGCAAAGGCTTGGAGGAACGCAACGGCAACCCCATCAGTTATTCCTACGAAGGCTAGTTTTCAGAACGCTTGGTGAAAACGCCAAGCGTTTTTTGTACCAAATGACGCGGTTACATAAGATACGGCTTGAAGTACCACGGCGCATTTGGTAAAATAAACATTGCGCGGGAGTTATCCCCATACACACATAAAAGCTTGCAATATGTACATTAACCGCGAAATCTCATGGCTGGAGTTCAATCAACGGGTGCTAGACCAAGCATACCGTCGCGAGCTGCCGCTTTTGGAACGAGTTAAGTTTTTGTCCATTACGGCAAGTAATCTCGATGAGTTTTTCCAAGTCCGCGTAGGAGGGCTCACACTGCTGAGACAAAGCGGTAAAAACACCCCGGACCACACCGGACTTTCCGCCAGTGAGCAATTGGAAATGATACGGATGCGAGCCGCACGCATGGTGGCGGACCAATATATGCTGATGAACCACGAGCTGATGCCACAAATGCAACAAGCCGGGCTGAGTCCTATTTGCATCAGCGAACTCTCAGAAACTCAATATGCGGCATTAGAGGACCACTTCCTCAACAACATAGCCCCGGTGCTTACGCCCTTGGCCATGGAAGTAGAGCAACCGCCCGTGCTACCTAACCTGAGCATTATACTCGGCGTGGAGCTACGTGAGGAAAACTCAGACTCCACGCGATTTGCAGCTGTGGTACTCCCGGACAGTCTCCCGCGTTTGGTACACTCAGCGGCGCTCGGCAAAGATGCCTACGTGCTGCAGGAGGCTCTTGTTCAGGAATTCATCGGGCACTTATTCCCGGGGGAGGTTATTGTGAACAGCAGTCCCCTGCGCGTAACCCGCAACGGTGACATTGCGGTGGAAGAAGAAGAAGGCGGTAACTTTGCGCAAGAAATGGAAGCCGTTCTCGTGGCTCGAAAGTTCTCGGACTGCGTGCGCCTGGAATTACCCTCAGAAATCACCCCGGAATTTGCATCTCGTATTGCTCAGCAAGTCGGAGCAGATGAGTTTTCTACTTACCGCGTACCCGGACCACTGAGACTGGTAGACTTCGGCAAACTGGCATTCGGTCCCGGTAATGAACACCTGAAAGTAGAAGCGTGGACACCGGCTCCGTCCGACTCAGTAGACCCGTCCGTAAGCATGTTTGACAACATTGCACAGGGGGAAATCCTCATACACAATCCCTTTGAAAGTTATGAGCCTGTCGTGCGCTTTGTGGAAGAAGCCGCGGAAGACCCGGATGTATTGGCTATCAAGCAGGTATTATACCGAACGGCGCCAAACTCTCGTTTTATCCGCGCGCTGTGTCGCGCCGCCGAAGCCGGCAAGCAAGTAACCGTATTGGTAGAGCTGAAAGCACGCTTTGACGAAAGCCACAACCTCGGGCAAGCTGAAAAATTGCAACGAGCCGGGGTACAGGTGGTATACGGCGTAAAGGGATTCAAAACGCACGCAAAAATCACCTTGGTTGTACGCCGAGAAAACGGGACTCTACGCCGTTATTGCCACTTCGGTACCGGCAACTACAACGAAAACACCGCCAAAATATACAGCGACCTTAACTTACTTACCTGCAATGAAAATTTGGGGGCAGATGCCTCTCAATTTTTCAATTCGGTGACAGGCTTAACGCGTTTAATGCGTTTCCGAAGCATTTTTACCAGCCCCACTATGATGAAAGAGCGCTTATTGGAGCTCATCAGAATTGAGGCCGCACGCGCACGCCGAGGGGAACCGGCTGAAATACGGGCAAAAATGAACTCGCTGAATGACCGCGAGATTATGCAAGCACTGGAAAAAGCGTCACAAGCCGGGGTACGAATCAGCCTGAACATACGCGGCATATGCTGTTGGACACCGGATACCCCTGTAGGACAGGTCAGAACCCGCATCATCAGCATAGTAGACCGCTACTTAGAGCACGCACGCATCTTCAGTTTCAGCAACGGCGGCAGCCCCTTGGTGTACATAGCCAGCGCAGATTGGATGAGTCGCAACTTGGATAGGCGCGTTGAACTGATGGTTCCCATTGAAAACCGTGAGCTTTCCGCGCGCATACTGGGAATACTGGACGCATGCTTCAACGACAACACGCAGGCATACGTTATCAAACCGGATGGTACCTCCGTACCCCTCACCCCGGCGCCGCGAACAAAGCCCTTCTCCATGCAGCAACACCTCCATGAACTCGCCATGGAGTCCGCTCGTTCGCAAGAACTTGCCAGCAGGCAGACTCTGCAACCGCATCGCCCGAAGTAAGATTACCGCCCCGGTCACACTACTCACAGGAGCTACCGACGCCCCCATTCCAATCGTCCTCCCTGAGCATCACAAAATACTCCGAGCAGGATTTGCACCATATCCGACACTTGCCATACCCCGAATAAGCCCAAGGTCAGCAACTGTAATATTCCGGTACACACTCGTCCAACATACAAGCGCTGCAATCCGCATATACCGAATAGCCCCACCAATACAAACACAAAGGCAACCCATGCGCAACGCGAGGATACCACTGCAGCGCAGTCCTCTTTGCTTAGCAATCCCATCGCTGCTATAACTTTAGTCCATATCCCTGAGCAAGTCAATCATCAATACGATGTTGCACGCTGAGATATGAGCTTGACAGCCCGAGGTGAACTCGCTAAAATAAAACACGAGATGACGGAATCCGCCCCGAGGAGGCTAAAAATATTGCTCGGCTGTTACGCCTGTGATCCCGGCTATGGTTCAGAACCGGGAATGGGGTGGAATTTTGCCTCAAACATCGCGCGTTTTCATGATGTGCATGTACTGGTAGAAGAAGGCGAATTCAAAGAAACGCTTACCGAGTTTTCCCTCAAAAACCCGGAAGCGGTCAAAAACATAACTTTCCATTTCATCCGTCGCCACCATCACGACACCTTACGCAAGATATGGCCCCCGAGCTACTATTGGTTTTACCGAGCATGGCATAAGAGAGCCTATGAGTATGCTCGCGAGCTCGACAAACAGGAAAACTTTGACATTGTACACCAAGTCACCATCTCCGGATTCCGCGAACCGGGTTACTTATGGAAACTCGGCAAGCCCTTTATATGGGGTCCATTAGGAGGCTTTACCGACACTCCGTGGTGCCTGATGGGAAGCTTGGGGCTCAGCGGATGCCTGCATTTTGCTGCACGTAACATACTTAACTTCATTCAGAAACGGTGGGGACGAGCAGCCAAAGCAGCTGCTGCTCACAGCCATACAATACTGACCAGTACTACCAAAGCAGTGGAGGAGATAAGTGCCTTCTGGCAGCGTGAAGCTGTGCTGATGAATGAGGTAGGGCTGGAAACCAACCACACCAAATATGAGCCTTCCGTACATGAACCCGGCACGCCTTTGCGCATTTGCTGGGCCGGAGAGCACATTCCGCGTAAGGCTTTGGATTTGCTGCTACATGCACTCCCACGCTGCAAGGAGAAGGTTGAGCTGCACGTACTGAGCCGAGGCCCGCGCATGGCAGCATGGAAAACACTTGCACACAAGCTGGAGCTGGATGAGGTGGTTACCTTCCACGGATTCGTGCCGCGCGAAGAGGCATTCCGCATTATGGCAACCAGCCACGTGTTCTGCATTACCAGCGTACGGGAAGACACCTCAACCGTTGTGTTTGAGGCTTTCCGATATGGTTTACCCATCATTGCGCTCGACCACTGCGGGTTCTCTACTGTGATTGATGACAGCTCCGGCATCAAGATTCCCATCCAATCCCGCAAGCAAGTTATTGCAGACTATGCTCGCCATTTGGATTTTCTTGCGTCTCATGAAGAAGAGCGTCGCCGTCTTTCCTCCGGTGCCCTCGCCCGCTGCGAAAAGTTCACATGGGATGCCAAAATGGAGGTTTTGAATGATATATACGCTAAGGCCGTTGCGGAAAAATGAGTACGCAAACTCGAGACGCATATTGGGATTGCAACCGCGCAGTTCTTATGTGGTTGGTGGTGCTGGGGCACAGTATACAATTACTGAATCCTGCCCATTTTTTTGAGCACCCCGTATTTAAGGTGATTTACATGTTCCATGTACCCTTATTCATGTGGATAAGCGGATATTTTGCCCTGAACAGCATCAAAAAATCCGGTCTAAAAATTATTTCAAGGCGAGGAACACAATTTTTATTGCCTATATTTACGCTGGGAACGCTACAGGCAATTATGTCCGTATGCCAGGGGCGCAGCGACCTGACGCATATACTTTTCTCATACCACTGCATGTGGTTCTTGTGGAGTTTGTTTGAGTGTTTTGTGTTTGCAACACTCATGCAAACATTGCGTCACCCTGTATGGAAACTCACCACGGCAATACTTCCCATCATACTTTCCGTCTACACTCCAACCTACATACCCTATGGGTCCTACCTGAGTTTTGTATGGCCGTTTTTCATACTCGGCATGTATTGCAGACACAAAAAGCTCACCTCCGAGCACATTAACCTAAAATGGCTTATCGCCCTACCGGCTGCAATAGCAATTTTTTTTGCATACCGCAGTAATTGGTACATGTACCTGAGTCCTCTCAGCATGAATCTCAACTCCGTCGGTATATGGTTATTCCGAATAGCAGCTGCTGTATGCAGCGGGGCCGTATTTTTGGCAGTCATGAAATACCTCCCGCTTAAAATGCCCGCAAAAATAGGAACGGCAACATTGGGTATTTATGTGCTGCAATCGGGATTTTTCAGTGTGGCAGCAAAACTACGAATACCGGACGAGCTCACGAACACGGCCATGATGATAGCATTATCCCTCATCATCTTTATCGGGGCGTACTTCTTCTACAAAGCGACTTGCAAAATACGGATTTTCAGTCTGCTGCTGTACGGCTCAAGAGCCGTTGAATAATGCAGGTTAGCTTTCCCCCTGCACGCGGCAGCCCCAATGGGGTGTGGGGTGTTTGATGGAGATGGAGGTGCGCTGCTCCTCGCCCGGCATGAAGAGGGCATATGAACGCGGGGAGGTACAGAAAAAATCACGCAGACGGCGTTTGAGGTTGCACCAACGGTAGGCGAAACCATGCCGTTTGGAAACATACCAAGGTAAAACAGAACAAAGCTCCGCCCACTCACGCCGCGAGGTCTCCGTCCACGCCAAATTTGAACCGGTTACGGTAAAAGTACCGGTAATCAGCTCCGGCAACACTAAAAAACGGGGGCTATAATTCACCAAGTCGCGGTAAAACGCCACGTCCGCAATAGCACGCCAGCGTGTATCAAAACGTATGTTATGGCGCACAAAGGGCTCAGCACGGTGAAAACAGGAGCAGGTGATAATTTCACACACAGTGCAGCTGGTCCACTTGTGTGGCATAATCGGCCTGCGGTGGCATATATAACGGCTTTCCGCATCAACGATAATGTACGTCCCCAATGCGACATCAGCCTCAGGATGGCTCAGGAAGGCCTCTGCCACGCCTTTGAGTGCTCCGGGTAGGTATTGTTCATCACTGTTGAGATGAGCGGTTACATCCGCATCTGAGGGCATTTTTGACCACGCCAAGTTAATAGCATCATACATACCTGCATCTTTGGAGCTCTCAAAGGTAAACACATAGCCCGGAGTATTGGCATGAGCAGCTTGCCACTCACGCAGCCAATCAGCAGAGCCATCCTTAGATGCGCCATCCTGCACATGATGGTGTACCTGCACCCCCTCCGAGGCTTGATCCGCAACGGAGCGAACGCACCGCTGCAGCCAGCCGAGGGCATTGAATGTGGGGGTAACAATGTAAAACTTCATGGTACGGGGGTTATTATACCATCCGCAGAAGGAATGGCAAGAAAAAACCATCGGAGAGCCGAGGCGCTCCGATGGTGAAGATGTGACTCAGGCGAGCTATCAGGAGAATACGCCGAATGCTTCGGAAGCGCAGGCGAGCATGTAGTCGCGGTTGAGCTTGGCGATATTGTCCACGCTGATACCCTTGGGGCAAGCAGCCTCGCACTCGTAGAGGTTGGTGCAGTTACCGAAGCCAAGGGCATCCATCTGGCGCACCATGGCAAGAACGCGCTTGTTCTTCTCCGGGTGACCCTGGGGCAGCAGATTAAGGTGAGCAGCCTTGGCAGAGGTGAAGAGCATGGCAGCGCTGTTTTTGCAGCTGGCCACACAAGCACCGCAACCGATGCATGCCGCAGCGTCAAACGCGGCATCAGCCGTCTTCTTGCGTACGGGCATGTTATTGGCATTCGGAGCAGCACCTGTGCGCACATCCACGAAACCGCCGGCAGCAATGATGCTATCCAACGCGGTACGGTCTACCACGAGGTCACGCAGCAGCGGGAAAGCAGCAGCACGGAAGGGCTCAATCCAGATGGTATCACCATCCTTGAACTGGCGCATGTGCAGCTGGCAGGTCGTGACTTTCTTACCACCGTGGGGAACGCCGTTAATGGTAAGAGAGCACATACCGCAAATACCCTCGCGGCAGTCGTGGTCAAAGTGGATGGGCTCTTTGCCCTCGTGAACAAGCTCCTCATTCACGATGTCGAGCATCTCGAGGAAGGAAGCTTCATCCGGGATGTTCTTCGCCTTGTAGGTCTCGATGCGGCCCTGAGCCTCAGCAGACTCCTGACGCCAAACCTTGAGCGTAAGATTAAGATTAGCCATAATAGTGTATGAAATTTAGAGTTTGGAACGTGTCTTTACTTGTAGGAACGGATGGCCAGGTGTACGGTATCGAACGTGAGCGGCTCCTTGTGCAGAACCGGCAACTCGCCCGTGCCTTTGTACTCCCAACATGCCACGTAGGCAAAGTTAGCATCATCGCGCTTAGCTTCACCGTCTGCCAGTTGGTGCTCCAGACGGAAGTGTGCACCGCAGGACTCCTCACGGTTGAGCGCATCATAGCAAAGCACCTCAGCAAAATCGAGGAAAGCAGCTACGCGCCAAGCCTTCTCGAGCTCCTGATTCATACCTTCTGCGCTGCCGACCACCTTAACATTGGTCCAGAACTCCTCGCGGATGGCCGGAATCTTCTCGATAGCGTCCATGAGGGACTCCTTGGTACGGCCCATGCCGACATCCTCCCACACAAGCTTACCGAGCTCGCGGTGAATTTCATCGGGGGTCTTGGTACCCTTAACATCCATCATCTTTTGGATACGAGCCTTCACCTCATCCTCAGTAGCCTTGAACTCGGGAGCAGCCGTAGTGATGCTGCCGGGTTTCTGAGTGGTAAGGTACGTGGGGAGCGTAGCGGGGATGACGAAATAACCGTCGGAAAGGCCCTGCATGAGAGCGGAAGCACCAAGGCGGTTAGCGCCGTGGTCAGAGAAGTTAGCCTCACCGAGCACATGCAAACCGGGGATAGAGGACATGAGGTTGTAGTCCACCCACAGACCACCCATGGTGTAGTGGGAGGCGGGGTAAATCATCATCGGCTGCTCGTGGGGATCCACGTCGGTAATTTCCTCATACATCTCGAAGAGGTTGCCATACTGACCGTCAATCCACTCCTTACCCATGCGGTTAATGGCATCCTTGAAGTCCAAGAACACGCCGCGGCCGGTATTGGCAACACCGCGCTCGTCGTCACAAGCCTCCTTAGCGGCACGGGAAGAGATATCGCGCGGAGCCAAGTTACCGAAAGAGGGATACTTGCGCTCCAAGTAGTAGTCGCGGTCATTCTCCGCAACATCGGAGGGCTTCATCTCACCCTTACGAATCTTGGCAGCGACCTCACGGCTCTTGGGCACCCAAATACGGCCATCGTTACGCAGAGACTCGGACATAAGAGTCAGCTTGCTCTGGTAATCACCCTTAACCGGGATGCAGGTGGGGTGAATCTGGGTGAAGCAGGGATTAGCGAAGTATGCACCGCGCTTCCAACAAGCGCAGGCAGCACCCACGTTACAACCCATAGCGTTGGTGGAAAGGAAGAACACACGGCCGTAGCCGCCGGTTGCAAGAAGAACGGTATCACCGGCATAGCTCTTAATCTCACCGGTCACCATATCACGCACCACAATACCCTTAGCGTGGCCATCAACCACAACAAGGTCCATCATTTCCGTGCGCGGGTGCATCTCGATGTGCCCTTTGCCGATTTCTTTCTCCATGGCTTGGTAGCAACCGAGCAGCAGCTGCTGACCGGTCTGACCACGGCTATAGAAAGTACGCTTGAGCTGAGAACCACCGAAGGAGCGGTTATCAAGCAGGCCACCGTATTCGCGACCGAAGGGAACGCCCTGAGCCACACACTGGTTGATAATGTTGCAGGACACCTCAGCCAAACGGTACACGTTGGCCTCACGGGCACGGAAGTCGCCACCCTTCACGGTATCATAGAACAAGCGGTACACGGAGTCACCGTCATTCTGATAGTTATGAGCAGCATTCACGCCACCTTGTGCAGCAATGGAGTGAGCACGACGGGGGCTATCCTGGTAGCAGAAGCACTTTACATTGTAGCCGAGCTCTGCAAGAGTAGCAGCGGCGGAGCCACCGGCAAGGCCGGAACCCACGATGAGAACGGTATACTTACGGCGGTTATTGGGGTTAATGAGCTTAGCCTCGCGCTTGTATTTGGTCCACTTCTCTGCGATGGGGCCATCCGGAATGCAGGAATCCGGCATGTAGTCGCTTACGGGAAACTTGATTTCGTTCATAATCAAAGGTGTATTTGTAAGGGATTATTTAAGGATACCCAGCATTACGCACACGGGAATGGCAATAAAGCCACCGCACACGGCAATACCGAAAAGGTAGGCAACAATGTTGTAAAGGGGGCGAACCTTACGCGTGGCAAGACCAAAAGTCTGCAATACGGACTGCAAACCATGGCGCACGTGCATGAAAAGGCAGCAAATGGCTACAATGTAGAACAGAGAGCACATGGGATCCTGGAATGCAGCAATGATGTGATTGTAGCAATCATGCGGGTCGCCATTGAAAGTAAGCTGCCAGAGGTGGAATACGGCAAAGCAGAGAATCATAATACCGGTAATCACCATAGTACGGGAAGAGAGAGTCGCCTTGAGGGTATTCTCCTTGCGGTAGTGAGTGCGGGCATTGTAGTTCTCATACTTGAGCACCAGAGTAAGCACAATGTGAACAAGAGCCACGGCCAGCAAGCCCAAACGAATGGACCAGAGAAGCCAGGCAGGCATTGAGTGCAAACCTGTTGCGTAATGATTAATCCAGGAGGTACCACCCTCCGCAACATCACCACCGAAAATGGTAAGATTGCCGGCAAGGTGTCCCACCAGGAAGAGGAGGAGACACGATCCTGTCAGAGCTACAATGATTTTGCGCCCGATGGAGGACGTGACGAATTTGCATGCTGTCGTGATAATATCGTTCATAAGTGCAATAACGTCTCTTTGCGCCCAATACTCTACCCCATTCCACAGCAAAAATCAAGCACCAATACGATTTTGAGTGCTAAAAAATGCTTTAAGGCAGCAAAAGCAGTATAGCAAAAAGAGCCAAGAGGAGCGCAAAGAGCGCATCTATCGTCTTGGTGTTCTTGACATAGCAATCCCGAAGGGGAGGCAACTGCAACAAAGCCGACCACATGCACCAGCCGAGCATGCCGGACAGAGTAAGAGCAACCATCAACACCGGAGCATACCAAACACAGCCCGCATATTGTTGCAATGAGCCGGCACTGAGAGTCAGGATGAAGAGCATACACTTCGGATTGAGAATATTGCAGAGAAAGCCCTGCAGCAAGAGAGAGAGGTACGGGAGCAAGGTCTGTTGCTGAACAAAATTCGGCTCATCGCCCTGCCATTTTTTCGGAAAAATTTTCCACGCGAGGTAAAGCAACCAGACAGCCGCAGCCCAGAGCATATAAAGACTCCAGCTTTGCTGCATAACCCAGGCCCCGGCATAGCAGGCCACGGCAGCCTGAATCAGAAAGCCCAAACTTATCCCGCAGCCCACGGCAATACCGCCACGGGCACCGCGGGCCAAAGCTGTCCGGAATACCAAAAACACATCCGGTCCCGGGCTAAGCTGAGAGAAAACCAGCAACCCGCATATAAGAGCTATACTATAGGCGGCATCAGGCATCATCCTGTGAGGAATATGGAGTTAAAGGCAGAACAGCATTACCGAGCAGGCCGAATTTTCTTTGCCGAATCGTCGGAGAAAGAGAAGCGGAAGTTTCATACGTACTGCGGAACATTTCCATTTTAGCGTCAATATTATCCGCGTGGTGCAGCACCATCGCTTCCGGAGTTTTCGGGACCACGGGAGAGCCGTACTCCAACACACCGTGGTGAGCGGCAATCAGGTGCAACAAGTGTAGGCGCACTTGCTCCGTTGAAGGATGGAGAGCTTTCCACTCAGCGCGTTTTTCGGGAGTACAAACGGATTGCCACAGTTTATTAACGATTTCAATACCGATAGAAATGTGCCCCATGAGCTCACCCATATCCGAGTATTCAACCCCGAAGCCCTGCTCCGGGCAACCGGTTTCCCACATTTTACCGCAATCATGAAAAAGCGCACCGGCCAGCACCAAATCTCTGTTAATATGCTGATAAGCAGTACAAATGGCAGCTGCAGCGCGCATCACACCCGCCGTGTGCTCCACCAAGCCCCCACGGCGGGCATGGTGCATACCACGAGCGGCAGCTGCGCGGCAAAAACGCTCGGCATGAGCATCCAACAACGCCTCACCGAGGGCTTTAAGGCGAGGGTCTGCCATACTCTCAACCATGGAATGTATGTACTGCCAATCCTCAGCATGGCGCGCCGCCAACTCTGCGCCACCACTCAGCAAAGCCTCTTCTTCCTCCGGCGTAAGTGCTCTGAACTCCGGATTCACCATCTCTACCCCGTACTGATTTGCAACCCAATCTGCCGTTATTTCCAAAGTTGCACCTTCCTGCAGGGCTCGGCATTGAGGATTCCAATACGCATTATCCCAAACCTTAACCACCAGCGTATCCACGGCATCCGCAAACGTCAGCTCCAAATACGGAGCGCCGGTTTTGGTAGTTTTCTCAACCTTTCCGGTAAATTGCACGGCCACACTACCCTGCACTTTTTCCTCAGTTGCGGCATTTTTCAGTCGGATGATAGTATCGTATCTCACGCGGGCATTTTACTCTTCATCACGGGCACTGTCAATACCTGATGCAGAGATGACGGCTCGAACCTACTTTACACCTGTAGCGCAAACACCCCGCAGAGTAAACTGCGGGGTGTTTATGTAAATATACTGACTGTAGAAGAATCAGGCGCAGGCGTTGCGCAGCTTGTTAAGGATGTTATCCTTAGAAGTAGCACCTACAACGCGATCCACCTCTTCACCGTTTTTGATGAAGACAAGCGTGGGCACATTGCGCACATTGAAACGGCGAGCAAGCTCTGCAGCCTGATCCACATCTACCTTAGCAACCTTTGCAACGGAAGCCATTTCCGTGGCGACTTGGTCGATGATGGGGGAAATCATCTTACACGGACCGCACCAAGTTGCCCAGAAGTCGAGTAGAACGGGAACAGGAGACTTGAGAACCTCCTCCTCGTAATTGCTGTCTGTAATCTGTAATGCCATAGTAACTTCTTAGATTGGGGTTAGAGCGATTTTGTTGAAAAAAACTTACTCTTCAGACTCGGAATCCTCGGTTTCTTCAGAATCTTCAGTTTCTTCGGAATCCCCGGCATCTTCAGAGGCAGGCTCCTCTTCCTCAGAGTCGGTCTCATCCTCAGCGTCCTCGGAATCTGCACTATCAGAATCAGCAGAGGAGGAAGCGCCGGCAGAGGCGGCAGCAGCCTTGGGCTCACCGAACATATACTCCGAGGTACGGTTGGGAACCTGATCCGTCAAGTAAAGCACAACTATCGCACCGAGAGCAACCAGCACGGAGAGAATGCTGACCACCAAAAGTACCGGACTGGGTTTTGCGGGTTCCTCATCCTCAACCGGAGCAGCCTTACCGAAGCCGGCAGGCTTAGTGAAACCGGCAGGTTTCGTGAAGCCGGAGGGCTTACCAACCGGAGCCGTAGCCGTGGGCATAGCCATGGTAGGCGCACCTGCCGGCTTGGCGGCCGGAGTGGGCTGAGCAGGCTTGGTGGCAGGCACCGGAGCACCGGTAGAAGGTGCAGGCTTGGGAGCTCCGGGCGTTGCAGGACGCGCAGGAACACCGAGCGGAATGGTGGGAGAGGTCTTGGGGGCACCGGGAGCAGCCGGAGCGGAAGGCTTGGGAGCAACCGGAGCAGAGGGCTTAGGAGCACCGGGAGCTACCGGGGGTTTAGGAGCAGCCAAAGGTACAGTAGTGGCAGCCGGGCGCGACGGAGCTACGGGAGCAGCCGGAGCTGCTGCGGGACGCGGAGGCATAGGACGCGTAGGCGCAGCGGGAGAACCGGATGATGCCGGGGGCATAGGAGCCACAGGTGCAGACGGAGCCACAGGCTTAGGCATAGTAACCGGCACAGGAGCAGGCGCCTTGGGAGGCATAGGAGCCACGGGAGCAGACGGAGCCACAGGCTTGGGCATAGGAGCCACGGGAGCGGACGGAGCCACCGGCTTGGGCAAGGGAGCCACAGGCGCAGACGGGGCTACGGGCTTAGGCAGAGGAGCCACGGGCGCAGCGCTCGGAGCCGGGCGCTGAGGCATCGGAATCACGGGGGCCGCAGGGGCTCCCGGGCGAACTGGCGAAGGGGGCGGAGGAGGTGTACTCATAACAGTCAGTAAAGTCTATGCCGCCAAAGCGGATTTCTTTTATATTGCACTTTTTTTTCACTAATGCAAGCAGAAAACGCACGGAAGGAGCATTTTTTCATGAATAAATGCATTTCCGAGGGAAAAAAGGCTAGTTTTTGAGTGAAAGGCAGCGCAAATAGAGCGCAGATTTAGGAGATGCGGCACAGGGCGATTTCCAAGAGTGGTCCATGGGTACCCCAATAGCGCGCAGCGTTGCAAAATCGTTAGAGCAGTTCGAGAAAAAATCTTTTCGCTCGGGAGTACCGCCATCCACCCAAGTGTGAGGGCCACTGCGGTAGGGCAATGACGGATGGCGCGCGACCCCCGCACGGAACATGGCTTCTGCGTGGTCAAACAAAGAATGAGCAAGCGGAGCATTACCGGAAGAAAGCGCAAGCTGGGCACGCCGCAGGAGATTAGTTGCATAGAACGTAGCCCAACAATTCTGCAAACAATTCATAGGGCCGTCTGCCGGGTAATAATTACGGTACACATACTCAGCCTCTTCAAAAGCGCCGCGCCGCTGCAACACATCGGCCAGCATGGTAGCCGTAAAGATTTGGCGAGGGTTATGCTGCAATGAGAAACGGAGAGCCTGCTCAAAGCGCACCCAATCCGGCTCACCGGGGCCTACAAAAACGTAGTGGTCAGCCAAGCGAGTATCCGGGTAGTCATAAACGGTTTGCAACAAAAAATCACGGCGGGTTTCAACAGAGGCATGCAGCTCCACCATTTCACTGTACTTCCATTGGGCAAGCCACCCCTTGTGCAACGATGAAGCCAGCGAGGCAGCAACATAAGCCAAAGCGCCCAGCACCGTCAACAGCATTAACTTGCCGAAGCCGGACTGAGCCCGCAAGGGGCGCGGGTGAGGACGCGACCCCGGAGCCCAGTTTCGCGAATCGAACCAACGCATCGGCGTTCGAGGATACGGCGAGGCCAGCACACCACAAGCAAAAGCCATCATCCCCACCAAAGCAAAACTGTGCCATACAAAATCCGTAAAAGCAGCAACAGCCAAAGCCAGCACGCACAGCAACGCAAGCGCAGCCTTACAGCGGCATGAATGGTCGGCATGCTCTGACCACACGGCACGCAGCCCCTGCACCACCAAAAGCAACAGCACAGCAAACATCAGCAAAACACCGATTAAGCCATAATCCACCCACGACTGCAAGTACTCATTGTGAGCATAATTGGGCAACTGCCACTCACCGTAATAAGGAGCTATAACCCACTGTGTAGCAGCTGCTCCGTAACCACACAGCGGAGCATCCGCGGCTGCTCTCAGGGAATCCGCCCATATCATAAAACGCAAATGAGAATCCACCCCCAACACGCCATCCAGCATGCCATGCCCCATAAAAAGATCCGCCACAAACACCAGCAGACACAGGGCAGGCACAAAACCGGCCACAGCCAACCACCCACCCACAGCTTGCTTGGCAATAACTCGCAGCATAATCCACAACAAAATACCACAGCCTGCCAGCACCGGCAGCAACAGCCACACAACACGCGTCCCGCAAAAAAATGAGGCTACCATTCCCAGCACACCCATAACAAGGCACACTACATTACCAACGCTGTAGCAACGGCTCCACAACACCCTCCATACCGACAACGCCCCCGCCAACATCAGAAACAACCCGGAAAAATTCTTGTATATAAACAGGGTAGTATTGCGTGTATTTTCACCGCATAAACTATAATCCGGCCTACCCAGCCAGCTGAGGCTCAGGTCCGTACATTGCATCAACCACATAGCAAGCAAGTTTGCGGCAATTGCAACGGCCAACAACACACCCATTCCTTTACTGCTTTTTACCTGCCCATAATACACCCCTGCAAAAAAACAAACAAAACCACCCAACAACAACCCGGTATCCACCCAGCCCTCTACCAACGAAGGGCTGAGCATACTGCGTACCAAAAAATATGCACCTACCCCCAAACACAACCACCCCGTTACCGACATCCGCACCACCTTTTGCCCGATCGCAATCACACACCACGCCACCAGCAACAATGCAAATACCCCCCACCCTACAGGCATAAACGATGATGCGTGGCCATCCACAGCCGACATAGAGCCCACCCACAACATGGCCAACAGAAGCGCCATCAGCGCGCCGGCCTTACTTTCCACCAATCTGATACGCGAGTGTTGAGAGTTTTGCATGTGCCCATTCTAGCAAATATTCTACGGCTTGTACACAAGATTTTATAACATCCTACAGTCCGGGGACAGCACTGCAAATAAAACACCCCGGCCCTGCCATAAAACGCAGAACCGGGGGATGAAAGAAAGAGATAAAACACAACATATCAGTTACCGACCTCGAAGAGATGGGTAACGGATGCGTTGTTATGAATATTCATGATAGCCTGAGCAAAAAGCGGGGCGATGCTCACGGTATCCACACGTTCGGAACCGCCGGCCATCGGCACAGAGTCCGAGGTAAGCAGGCGCTCAATCGGGCTGTCAGCCAAACGAGAGCATGCTTTTTCATTGAGCACGGCGTGAGAAACACCGGCAAAAATGCGGTTAGCACCATGCCGTTTAAGGATACCGGCAGCAGCACAAAGCGTACCACCGGACTCCGTCATATCGTCCACTAAGAGGACATCCTTACCGGCAACATCACCGATAAGGGCGTGGGCATCCACCTCCGTAGCAGAGATGCGCTGTTTTGCAACAATGGCAAGTTGAGTGCCGAGGATGTTGGCATAACTCTTAGCAGTCTTCACACCGCCGATATCCGGAGAAACAACAACCAAGTTATTGATGTCCTGCACGTAGTGTTCCTTGAGGTGCTTGATGAGCACAGGAAGAGAGTACAGATGATCCACCGGAATCTCAAAGAAGCCCTGAATCTGCGCAGCGTGCAAATCCATCGTCAACACGCGGTTGACACCGGCAGCCGTCAGCAAGTTTGCCACAAGTTTGGAAGTAATGGGCACTCTGGGCTTGTCCTTGCGGTCCTGGCGGGCATAGCCATAGAAGGGCATCACAGCCGTAATGCGACTGGCACTGGCTCGGCGTACGGCATCTACCATAACAAGCAGTTCCATCAAATTGTGGTTGGTGGGAGGGCAGGTCGGTTGTACAATGAATACGTCCTCTCCGCGAATAGACTCATTAATCTGGACAAAGCTCTCACCGTCCGGGAAAGCGTTGACAGTAGCATCACAAAGGGGCAGGCCCATCTCCTGAGCGATGTCCTGAGCTAACTTGGGGTGTGCGGTTCCGCTGATGATTTTCATGTATGAGAAATGATGTGTGTGCACGTCTATTCTTGACATTTTCGCAAAAATATCAATACTAAAAGTGCACACAGGCACACTTTTTTTTAGAAAGACGCATGAAAAAAACACAAAAATTCACACTATTACATTTATCATCAGCGCATTGGGGAAGCATTGCGTTATATTTGATATTAACGGTACTTTTTATATTTTTTTACGAGGGCTTTGTAGAAGGGAGGCATACAGCGGCAAGTTGGCTGGACAGCGCGTGGAATTCCGAGACGGATTATGAGCATGGTTGGATGATACCGCTGCTGAGTGGCTACATGGTATGGCATGCGGCAAGCGAGCTGAAAGATGAAAAGCTGCAAGGGAGCGCACACGGATTGTGGTTCATCCTCCTCGGGGGTATGTTATGCTTACTGGCAGTGCGCACACAACAGCCCCGCATCGCCGTCGGAGCCCTCCCCTTTCTGCTGGATGGCATGGTGTGGTATCACTGGGGGCGGAAAGCAGCTTTCAAGTGTGCGTTTCCGATATTCTTCCTCTGGCTGGCCGTACCGCTACCGGGATTCCAACAGGCCACGGTAAGTCTACAACTTATTTCCGCCGAGGCTGCACACTGGGGGGCCGGTATTTGCGGAGTGGAGACCATCATGCAAGGCACCAACATAGCCTCCGCCGATGGCAGTTGGGATGCCTACAACATAGCGGGCGGATGCTCCGGCATACGTTCCCTGATGGCACTGTTCATGATTTCCATTGCATGGGGATACTTGGCGGACAAACTGGCACTCTGGAAGCGCATATGTTTAGCGCTAAGCGCCATACCCCTGGCCATCCTCGGCAATGCATTCCGCGTGGCCAGCATATTCGTCTGTGCGGAGTACATTAACCCGGCCTTTGCAGGTAAAACATGGCATGACTGGTCCGGCTTACTGTTCTTTTTTCCGGCTACGCTCATCGGGCTGGTATTTCTGCACAGCATTTTAGCCGGGGAGGTGCCATTCCTGAAAAAGCGAAAAGTCATTATCACCCGCCGCAATCAAAACACCGAGGAAAAGAAAGGAGAAGAAACATGACACTGCTGCGCAGACTGAGCATCTTTGCCCCCCCCGTGTTATTGGGACTCATCCTGAGCCTCATTTACCTCATACCGCATAACCCCGTACTTCAAGAATCTGCCATTCGCCCGGATCTTCCGTGCGGGACAGTACTGAATGGGTGGTACGGGGAACGAGCCCAAGAGAGCAAAGAAGAGCGAGAGGCACTGGCGGCCGACACGCGGTTCAGCAAAGCCCTGTACCGCCGCTGCAAAAGTCGGTATGATGAGGACGCCATCTTCCTGTCAGCCCCGAGCAACAACATCGGGGAGTACATAACTTACGGTCCGCGCATCAGCGTTTCCATCGTTTATTCCGGCAGTGATATGAACTCCTCCATCCACCGCCCGGAGCGATGCCTACCCTCGCAAGGGCACCAAGAACTCACCGGGACGGATGTCGGCCTCAGCCTGAGCAACGGCAAAGATATCACATTCCGGCGTTTGAGCTCCTACACATTACCGCAGCGCCCGGGTGAGGTCCGCACCGAGCACATCCACTACTACGTATTCGTAGGGCATGCATCCATCACCCACACCCACTTGGGGCGCACCTTCCGCGACATGTGGGACCGCGTATTCCGAGGCTACGTGCAACGCTGGGCCTACTTCCAAATAGGAGCGGAATGGGGGGGCAACACCGGCATCACAGAACAAGAGGCCGAGCAAGCCCTGCGTGAAATCGTTTCCGAACTCGCACAACGGCAAATCGACTGGCAACAACTGCAAAACTGACAAGATTGTACACACTCCGTGCATATTTAATCTTGCAAGATGGAGCACTAAGGGATAGAATGAACACACGTTATGGGAGATTTTAATATAAGCGCGTTACTCAAGGAAGCAAAAGACAGGAAGTGGGATGATCGCACCCTAGCGCAAAGGGCGGCCGACTTGGCGCAAAATCTCCATGCAGAGTCCATCCGCAAACTCACTTCCGATGAGCGCACCCTCCTCTCAGCCCTCAGCCGACTTGTAGCAGAGGAAAAGAACCGCGATTTCCTCAGCAAACTCTGCGACAGCGTCTTGCACGGCAGCAGTGAGGAACACCAGTGCAACAATTTACGCAAACTCTTATCAGAGTTCGGTGGCGTGCCCACTTTCTTCGGCACCATGGCCAGATTGCGCTTCAAAGCTGCTTCCATTGCCTCTCGCGGCATGCAGGGAGCAGCGCTCAATGAGGTACGCCGCATCTTCCGCACCACATTCGGAGAGCTCACCCTGCCCACACAAATGGACAAAGTGGACAAACGGGTACGCGACTTCGGTAAAGACAAACTCACCTTGGCGCTTTCCCCGCTGTCACCCACCGTATTCGGGCACAAGAGCGCGGAACGCTACCGGCGCAATCTGGAGGCTATACAATCCCGGCAAACCGGGGTAGGCCTTTGCATACAACCGTGGAGACTGTGCCCCGGACTAAACCTGTACGCTCCGAATGCCGGGGCGAAGGAATTGGCAACCAAACTGCGAGAGCTCATTCGCTTGTCCATGAGCGGGGGACTTTCCACCCCCATCATCGTCGAGACCGGAACCTCCGACCTGTTGCCCGTCGTAGTGGAGGGATTCAAACAGGCCATGCACGGCTCAGAGTTCCACAAAGCAAACGTCATCATAGAACTGCCGGCCTACCTGAACAAAGCCCCCGCCATACTCCGGGAGCTGACGGAATGGGCAACCGCGCGGGCAGCCAAGGGAGCAGCCCCCACAAAGATACTCATCGTCAAAGGTTCTCATTTGGATGCCGAGCGAGAACGAGCCTTTACCTACGGCTCGGAAAACGCAGCTGCCGCCACCAAAGCCCAAACGGACACCAGATTCAAACAACTGGTACACACCGCCATCAGCGCCAAGGCAAAATCCATATGTCCCGTTGTCGGCACCCATAACCCCTTCGATATTACCTACACCCTGCTGGATTGGGGGCGCTGTGGGCGCGAAGGGCTACCGCACTTTGTATTCCGTGGCGGCCTCGGCAACCACATAGGGCGCATCCTTACCCGTAACGGCGCCACCGTTACCCTGACTGCCGGCGTTGCCGGTGAAGATTCCGACAATGCCGGTTTTGAAAACTACTTGCAAAGCTTGGTAAGTGAGCTCACCCGCCCGGATGGATTCCTGACCTACGGCTACACAACAGAGCCGGATTCCATGGGGTGGACCCGCATGCGCCAGCAATTCCTGGCATCACTCAGCGGGCGTGAGGAAACCCCGGACACGGAGGATAAAGGAGTGGATGACTTTGTACCCGGCACCTACGGGCATGTAACGGAACAGGCATACACCCATGCTTTCTTTGCCGCAGCCGATAATGGGCGAGAGGAAAAACCGAGCCCCATCAAACTCATCCTCAACGGCAAGGAAGAGCCCAGTCCACTTACCTGCATTCACCGTTCATTAACGGCTCCGGGATTCGAAGATTACCGCTTTACCTCTGCAGATTTCCGTGCCATGGACACAGCCATACGGCATGCCCGAGGAGCAGCAGCAGCCTGCAACAAATCCTGCGATGCAGACCTGCGAACCGATTTATTGCGCATAGCACACGGGCTGGAGGAACACCGCGCGGAGCTCGGAGCCCTGCTGGTGAGAGACGGCGGATTCAACTACCGAGACGCCGAGCACGAGCTACTGAGTGCCATTGATGCCTGCCGTTACTACCAACTGAGCGCCGACCGCGATGGGCTGAGAGACGGCACAACCCCCACCCCCCTCGGCGTTGTAGTCGTAGCACCGGGTAGGGAGCACCCGCTGGCAGATGCCGTAGCAGGTATTGCGGCGGCATGGGTAACCGGCAACACCATCATTTACAAGCCCGCATGTAACAACACCTTGCTCGGATACCGCCTCACGGCTATCCTGCGCCAAGCCGGCCTCGCCGACCCCCGCTTGCAGTTCGTACCGAGTCTGGACAACCAGATTGCAACCAAATTGCTCACCTCGCCCAAGGTGGACGGCGTCATCATCGCCAACTCGCGAGCACGTGCTCAGGAAGTGGCGGAAAAAGCCCCCGCCCGGCACCTGTGCTGCCAGCCCTCCGGCACCACCTCGGCCTACCTTTCCCCCGCCGGAAATTGGGAACGCGTTGTACGCGAGCTCCCGCAGCATGTTTTCCGCCGCTCCGGGCAAAGCCCCACATGCCCGCACGTACTTTTGGTACACGCCGCCATGTACGATAACCAGCACTTCATTAACGCGCTGAAAGACGCCGTAGGAATGATCAAAGCCGAACCGGGCTGGCGCGAAGAGGCGGATATCGGCCCCTTGTCAGCCGCGCTCAGTCCGGAGCAACTCCACCAGCTCACCCACACGGAGGGTGAGGAAGCTTGGCTGGTGCAGCCGCGTACGGCAGAGATGGGCTCAGTCATCTGGTCCCCCGGGGTACGTACCGGGGTGCGCGCCGGCAGCCCCTTGCTGCAACACATCAACACCCTGCCCATTTTGGCACTCATGCGGGTGGAAAGCACCACACGCGCCATCTCATTGCAGCGTGAGCTTTCTGCCGGGCAGGCCGCCGTCATTTATTCGCATGACAACGCGGAGATTGAAACCTGGAAGAAAGAACTGGCAAACTGCGCCCACCTGTGCATCAACTGCTGTCCCTCGGCACGCCCCGGCCTCTTACCCTTCGGCTCTTGGAGTCCGGCACTCTACGGCTCACACGCCCTGCCGGGAGGGCGCAATTTCCTCCTCCCCCTCAGCAAGTGGGAGGAAACCGCACGCCCGCAACGCCGAGGCAAACAGCGCAACATCGCCTTTACTCCGTGGGAAGTACTCTTCCCCAAACCCAACCCGGATGACGCCATGCGCCTCACGACAGCCGCGGATTCCATCTCATACTGGTGGGAAACGGAGTTCGGCACCACGCACACACTTTGTCCCAAGCCGGGGGAGGAAACAGTACTGCGCTACCTTCCCATCCCCACCTGTATTCGAGTCGAGAAAGAGACATCCGACATCGACCTTTCCATCGCCCTCATGGCCGCCCTCAAGGCCGGAGCCACAGTACAGCTGAGCACGGCAACCATGCGCCCGTGGATGGATACACTCGGCATCAAAATCACCGTGGAAAGCCGTACGGACTACTTGGGGCGCATGCCCTCCCTCGCTACGGATGGAGTCCACGTGCGCGATACCGCAGCCACGCCCGAGGATATGGCCGTAGCTGCAGCCTGCGGGCTGCACATCAACCGTGATGCCATCATCGGCAACGGGCGTATTGAAATGCTCCACTACCTCCGCGAGCAAACGATTACCGCAAAAAATTAACGCACAGGGAAGGAAATGCCATCAATGGCGGCGCGCTAAGCGCAACAAAGCATCATAAGCCTTGGGGACACCGAGAGCTGCGGCTTTACGGTACCACCAAGCAGCAAGCTCGGGGCTTTTAGGGGCTCCGTTGCCGTTTTCAAAACACTCGCCAAGGCGCAGTGTAGCGCCGGAATGGCCGAGCTTGGCAGCCTGTTCAAAACAACTGACCCCGCCGGAGGGATCCCGTAAACAGCCAATACCCTTGAGGTAACATTTACCCAGCTGGTAAAGGGCATCGGCATCACCGGCGCGCGCTGCAACATCAAATAACTGCACGGCTCGTTCATAGTTCCGGGGTTCACCACGCCCACGCATCAAGCGTTTGGCCAAGTGCATACAGGCATCGGGATCCCCGGCAGCAGCTCGAGCGTGCAGGTCCTCCATCATGGCTGCATGGCCTGAGGCAAAGTTTTCAGATACTCCGTAATGCCGTTGAGCACCATTTGCACAGCAATCATCACCAGCACCGTACCCATCAAACGAGTTAGTGCCACGGTTCCTTTTTCTCCCAAATACCCCAACAGTTTTCCGGAGAAAAACAACAACAGAGCAGCCCCGAGCCA
Source organism: Akkermansia sp. (assembly GCA_017415995.1). Taxonomy (GTDB): domain Bacteria; phylum Verrucomicrobiota; class Verrucomicrobiia; order Verrucomicrobiales; family Akkermansiaceae; genus Akkermansia. Next base: position 42,858 of record JAFQDN010000015.1, read on the forward strand.
AGCCAAAAACATGGCCAAAATGCCCTCCGCCACCATGCCTTCCGATGCAGCCATGGCGGCCTGCATCATCACCAGTGATATAGCAGCAGGTCCTACGATAAGCGGCATGGCCACCGGCACGATGAACGGCTCTTCCTCGTGCTCTTGTGAGTGGTGCTCACCACCACCTACTTGCGGGAACACCATGCCCACCGCTATCAGGAAGAGCATGATTCCCCCCGTCAAATTCAGCGAGCCGGAGCTCAACCCAAGCCATCCCAATATCTCATCCCCCAAAAAGTAGAACAAAAACAGCAGACCCAGCACAATGAGCATCTCACGTACCAAAATGCTGATGCGGCGCTTCGGCTCTACTTTCTGCAACAACCCCTGCACCAAAGGTGCATTCCCGGGGGGATCCATTACCAAAAACAATGCACTGGCGGAGGCGATGATGTATTCCCAATTCATGGCGGTTTATCAGAACTCCTTACGTGAAAAAATAAGTGTAGACACCAGCAAATGCAGCAGCATGTAGCCCAAGGCAATAAGCGCCAGGCCCCCCAGCATGCTTGTGCTGAACTCCACCCCCGATGAGGCGGTATCCACAACGTTAAAAATACTGAAATCCGGCAGCAACACAGCTACAACCATTTGCAACATTTGCATTCCGGAATCCGTCCCCACGGTTCCCGTTCCGGCCATAACTCCGGCAAAAAGCTGCCCTTGAAACATACCGACAAAATATGCTCCGAGTCCGAAAATCATGCTCACAATCGTACCACTCGTAAAGCAGGAAAACAGCAGCGTCATTCCCGTCAGCACCCCAAAGCCCAAGAACATCGCTATGATACTGCGTTGCATGTTCCAGCTGTTCCCGGCAGCCTGCACCTGCTCAATGTAGGGCTGCATCTGCTCCGGACTTGCCCCCTGCTTCTGCAACAATGGCACAAGCTCGCTGATGAGGGAATCCACCCGCATTTTCAATATGCACACCATCATCACATCCATCAGCACCAACATGAGCAACAACAGCCCCCAGACGCCCAACAACTTGCCGAGTAAATACTCAAACCGTGGTACGGGCTTACACAATATCGTGTACAGAATGCGGTCCTCTGCATCCCTCGGTATCAACAAAGCCGTGGCTCCCACACAAAAAATGAGCCCGAACATCTGCATGCAGCCCATCGCCACATCTTTAATCAGCTGCAATTGGTGCAGCCCCCTGCTCTCCACCCCCAAATGCCCGTGGTAAGGCAAAAATTGCAATGCCATGAAGGCTATGCCGAACGCCGCCAACACCATAAACAGGCGCATGCGCACCAACTGTACAAAGGTTACGCCCGCTAGCGCCATCACGCGCCCCGGCATGTGCACCAAGCTGCGTAACCCTTCCCCCATAGCTCCTTGCACTTACCTACGCGGTGCTTTTTCACCCGCGTCTATCAGCTTCCAGAACGAGCGTGAATTTCCCAAATGCACGTCCTCACTGGCAGCCCCCATACCGGAGCGGAATAAAAAGTCCTTTAAGGAGTCAGCATGCAGCACACGTTGCACGACCACAGCACCATCTTCCATGGTGAAGTAGATACGGTAATCCTTGGAACGATAGCGGAATATCTTGCGACCATCTCGCTCCACCACGCCGAAACTCGGGTCTTCCTTTTCGCCGGACAAAAACGCCTCATCCACCTTAAATCCGGAGATGAGTTCCAGCTGTTCTAAGGTCGGGATGGCCGAGACTTCGCTCGCACTGATTTCATTAAATACAATCTGATGCACGGCTTGAGTTTAGTCTTTCTTTTTGCTCCTTGCAAGCCCAAAATGTGCCTGCATCCCATTTTTCACGCAACGCGTGCCACTTTTAACAATCGACATCCTCATGCCGATTTGATATTTACTCTTGCTAAAGAGAGAAGAATAAGCTAAAATCGTGTCCGTTATGAAAAAAACTCTTTTTTTAGCTATCCTGAGCTTCGGAATTCCTATGAGCATGGCGGAAGAACCGAGAGCCACAGTAGTTCCCGTTGTTGAATCGAGCGATGAGGAAACCGGCACCACAGAGGAAGAAGATGTCGAGATTACCCTCAATGAGGACGAAGAGGGCGATTATGAGGGAGATTACGAGGAGGAAGAAGACATCGTCTACACGGATGAGCAGAAAGCGGAGGCCTTGGAAAAACTTAAAGCCCGAGCTGCAGCATCATTGGAGGCAGTGCGAGGCGTAAGCAGCAAGGAAACCGCAGACGCAGCCTCCCCGGTGATTGATGAAAGCAACAAAATTATCAGAGAAATCACCCCCATCCTCCGCCAATTGGACCAAGAGGAAGTGATGAGCATCATTTACAAGTCCCGCGAAGACATGGGGGAAGAAATCGGCCGTCTTATCGAACAGAATTTTTACGGTTCCACCGACTTGGCCGCAATGCTGACCGGCAGCAGCGCCATGGCAAAGCCTGTTCAACCCTTGCCCGATGAGCTCAAAGAACGCTTCATCATTAAGGAAGGCACTTACAAATTCCCTGCTCCTGAGCCGATAGTGGTTGTTGAAGACGGAGCAGTGAAACTTCAACCGGAGCAAGATGATGATAAGGAGGAGGAAGAGGAAAACGGAATAGAGTTAACGGGAGGCCCCGGATTCACCCAACAGACGGCATGGGTATTCCGAAACACCACAAATCAGGAGCTGAAAGGCAAAGCGTTGTCAACCTATGCGGATGTTATCGTCAGCAAAATCAACATGGATGAAATCTTTGAATGCAACCTTGACACCGGAAGCTATGATTGTAAAGCAGTGTATACAAACGGCAAGGTATATTGCTACCTGAAGGTGGATTTGCTGCCGGATACAGATGGTGACCGCTATCTTTTAGAGCAATGGCTGGACATCACCCCGTACTCTCTTTTCAGCACGGAGGAGGAGCTTCAAAAATACAACACAGAAAGCCTCAATTTCATCCTCGAGGCTATGAAATTGCTGGTTACTGTGAAAGATAAAGATTCAGCGGATGCAGCAGCAGCCTCCTTGCTGGAAATCAAGAAGAAAATCACGCCCAAGCATATTGCAGCCACCAACATGCTCAGCCCGGAGGAAAGACGCAAAAGTGCAGAACAGATGGCAGAGAACCTCCGCGCTATGAGCAATGATATAGATAAGCTTATCCGAAACAAATTCTATGGTTCAGAAAAACTGAAAAAAGCCATGGATGAGTTTGAACGCGATTTCTGATTAAGCGCCCCCTTAACACGCCCCATTACTGAGACGCAAGCCGCTCGGTAATGGGGCTTTTGCGTATACGTATAACTACACGCACCGAGAAAATAGGACAAAAACGCGATTTCCTACTTGCGTGCGGGGTAAGAACATGCTAGACTTGCGTGCGAGATGAACAGAGACACCATTTGCGTACAGAGCGGATGGCAGCCCAAAAAGGGAGAAGCCCGCGTGCTGCCTATCTATCAATCGACCACCTTCAAGTACGAAACAAGCGACCAGATGGCGCGCCTGTTCGACTTGGAAGAAGCCGGATTCTTTTACACACGTCTGCAAAACCCCACCAACGAATGCGTAGCTAAAAAGATAGCAGAGCTGGAAGGCGGAGTGGCCGCAATCCTCACGGCATCCGGGCAAGCTGCCTCATTCTATTCCATTTTCAACATCTGTGAGGCGGGAGACCACTTCATATCATGCAGTGCTATTTATGGTGGCACCTTCAACCTTTTTGCCGTTACCTTCAAGAAATTGGGTATTGAGGTCACATTCGTGGACCAAGACGCACCCGAGGAGGAAATCCAAAAGGCATTCCGCCCCAACACCAAGTGCGTGTTTGCGGAGACCATCTCCAACCCTTCCCTGCAGGTGCTCGACATCCGCAAAATGGCTGACATTGCCCACAAAAACGGCGTTCCGCTCATCGTGGACAACACCTTTGCTACACCCATCAACTGCCGTCCGTTTGAGCACGGCGCAGATATCGTCATGCACTCCACCACCAAGTACATGGATGGCCACGCCACCCAAGTCGGCGGTGTTGTTGTGGACAGCGGCAACTTTGACTGGGCAGCGCACGCCGATAAGTTCCCCGGCCTGACACAACCGGACGACTCCTACCACGGATTGGTCTACACGGAGGCCTTCGGCAAGGGCGCCTACATCACCAAATGCACTGTACAGCTCATGCGGGACTTGGGTTCCATCCCCTCGCCGATGAACGCATTCCTGCTCAACCTCGGTCTGGAAACCCTGCACCTGCGAGTGCCCCGCCACTGCGAAAACGCGCAAAAGGTTGCCGAGTTCCTGGAAACGCAGGATGATGTTGCGTGGATAAACTATGCCGGACTTCCCTCCAACAAATACTATGAGCTCGCTCAGCGCCAGTTCGATGCCGGCCGCACCTGCGGTGTAGTCACGTTTGGCATTAAAGGAGGCCGTGAGCGCGCCATCAAGTTCATGGATAGCCTTAAACTCACGTCTATTGTCACCCATGTGGCAGATGCCCGCACCTGCGTGCTCCACCCCGCCAGCCATACCCACCGCCAGCTCTCCGATGAGCAGCTCTTGGAGGCCGGAGTAAAACCGGACCTCATCCGCTTCTCCGTCGGTATTGAAGCAGCGGAGGACATCATAGACGACCTCCGCCAAGCCTTTGCGGCCATCGCCTAATCCGCCCGCACATCATTTTCAGAAGAGTTGCTGCCATAAGGGAGCAACTCTTTTGGCGTCATGTTCCCCCGATAATAGAATAAAAATTTGACGAAGAACGGGAAAGAGAGTAAAATAACCCATAGAGCAAGGGGCAGAAATAACTGAAGCCATCATGAAAAGAACACCGCACGCACTCAGAGCCGCAACGGCGGCGTTAATAGCTACCGCAGGCTTGAACAGCTGCGGGGACGGAGGCAATGCGCCTCAACAGGTAGTGGTGGGATTATCACCCGAGGCTGAGGCTGCTCGCAATAAATTGCAGGAAAAAGGCATAGAGTGTACCCCGAAGAGTTACATGGAGTTTCTGATGCGCAACTGTGATGCGGAGACTCTGCAATTGTTCATGGATGCAGGAATGAGCGGGCGCGGTGCCTTGGGCAACGGACTCACCCCGCTGATGCTCCTCATCCTGAACTGTGCCAACAAGGAAGAAGCCGTCAAGTGCGCGCGTATTCTGATAGCCAACGGAGCCAATGTCAATGCAGCAAACAATCGCGGGGTTACGGCATTACACTTTGCAGGGCAGCGCAGCAACCCGGAGCTGGTTGCACTGCTGATACAGAGTGGAGCCAATGTCAATGCCGTGGACAAGAGCGGCATGTCCGTACTTGCCACCACATTTAACTCAGCATCCCGCCAATTACTCATTGATGCCGGAGCCGTGGAAAAACCCTACTGACGATCGCGATTGAACGGCAACCGGGCATCGCGCAAAAGATTCTCCATAGAGCGAGCCAACAAAGCCACCACGGCATCAAACCCGGCAGGGCCACCATAGTACGGATCCGGCACCTCGTGCTCACTTTCCGAGGGGGAAAACCAGTTCCACATGCCACGCACCTTGGCTGCATCCTCCGCACTCCGGGACAAATACAGGATGTCCTCCTCATTTGCATGATCCTGCGGGATGATGAGGTCAAAATCCGAGAAATCCGCACGTCGGAACGTTCTGGCGCGGTGTCCGCCATAGGAATAACCGGCACGCTCCAGCGCAGCAAGCATGCGGGAATCCGGGCGCGAGCCGGTGTGGTACGATGCCGTACCGCAGGAATCCGCACATACGCACCCGGACAACCCGGCCTTTTTGGCGGCTGCATTGAAGATGATTTCCGCAGCAGGACTGCGGCAGATATTACCCAAGCAAACAAACAAAACACGATACGGAGAGGAGGAACTCATGAGTTACGGATGTAAAAAGATGATAAAAAGCGGTTGACGCAAGCGCCGACATCTGGTATGAAACCCTGTGACGCCACACATCATACCACACAGTCATGAAAATTGCACGTCTGAATTCGGAAGCGGAAATATTTTATTCACTGCAAGGGGAAGGAGCCCGCAGTGGCACCCCGGCTGTTTTTGTGCGTTTGGCAGGCTGCAACCTGCACTGCTCGTGGTGCGATACACCGTACAGCCGAGGCACCGGAATTGAACTGAGTGTGGAAGAGGTAGCCGAGCGCATCACAGCCTACGCATGCGCGGGGCTAGTGATTACGGGCGGTGAGCCGATGTTGCAGGCAGCAGAACTGGAATGCCTGCTGGAGCTACTGCCGGAGCACATCTTCGTGGAGGTAGAAACCAACGGCACCATCCCCCCCACGGATAAGCTGGCGCGACGCGTAAACCAGTGGAACATCTCGCCCAAATTAGCACACTCAGGCAACAAAACGAACACCGCACTGCGCACACAAGTTCTGCAAGCGTTCTGCAATACGCAGCGTGCGTGGTTCAAATTTGTGGTACAAGCTGAGCAAGATTGGGCAGACATTGCCCGACTCGGGCTACCACAAGAGCGCATCATCCTCATGCCCTGCGCTACAACGGCACAGCAGCTCATGGCCGCACGCCCCCTTGTAGCGGAACTTTGCATCCGCCACCGAGTCCGCTTCGGCGACCGCCTGCACATTGCCCTCTGGAATGATAAAAAAGGCGTTTAGACGGCTATACTGTCAGCTTTTTCTTGACTTAAAGGGCTCCATCTGCTAGAAAGGGGGTAACTTATGGCTAATCCTGAACTTTACATTAAACCGGAGCTGCCGGATCGTATTTTTCCGTGGGAGAAATACGACCCTCAGACTCGTGAAGAAATCGACGCATTTTTCAACAGCCCTGAGATTCGCGTAATCAAGGAGCGCATGGTGGATATGGGACGCCGCCTTTGGGCACGCGAATACGTGGATGGCAACGGTGGCAATCTTTCCGTCCGTGTAGCCAAGGATTTGGTGCTTTGCTCACCGACCCTTTGCTCCAAGGGCTTCATGACGGTGGAGGACATTTGCTTGGTGGACATGAATGCCGGGCAGCTGTGTGGCTACCGTCCTGCCACCAGTGAGGTGAAGACCCACATTGCCATGATGAAGGAAGTAGGCGTCAACGCCTGCATCCATGCGCATCCGCCGTGCTGCAATGCTTTCCTTTTTGCCGGCAAAGTACCGCCCAACGGCATCAACCCGGAGGCAGACATCTTCCTGGGGCACATACCGTTGGCACCCTACGGCACCCCAGGCTCCCCGGAAACGGCTGAGGCCGTGGCCAAGGCATGCCACCAAAGCACGGTGGTATTCATGGAAAACCATGGAGTCATCACGGGTGCACGCCACATTGAAGAAGCAGAGTGGTTCATGGAAAACGCGGATGCATACTGCAAGATGGTACTCTTTGCGGACTTGCATGGCGGTGGCCTGAACCAAGTAGACGAGGCCGGCATTGCGGACTTCCTCCAAATCCGCAAGAACATCGGCTATGCCGTACCTGAGGGACAGCCCCTGTACAACATGCGTGAGTACAATGGCTACACCATGGGCATTGCAGGCAAAAAAGACTGATAAACCCATACACTTGGCGGTCGGCCCCCTCTACGGAGCCGACCGCTCTTTTCTTCATGATATTCGGCAACACGGCAATAACGGCGCTGGCGCCTATGCAGGATGTAACGGATCTTGCCTTCATGCGGGTGTTGGCGCGCATCGGCTCCCTGCCGGATTTATTTGTAACCGCCTACTTCCGCAGCACCTCCACCACCTGCGCCATTGCCGAGGCAAACCTGCGTTGCATTGAAGAAAATGAAACCGGCGTACCCATCCTGGCACAATTGGCAGGGAGTGAGGCAGCACCTCTCATGAGGGATGCAGAACGCCTGTTGCAACTTCCAATCGACGGAATCAACCTGAATGCCGGATGCCCTGCCCCCTTGGTAAACCGCCACGGAGCAGGAGCCGGACTGCTACGGGACCCCAAGGCACTGCAATCCGTACTGCAAGGACTGCGCAGCGTTGTCCCACCCGGAAAATTCAGCATAAAATGCCGCACAGGCTGGCAAGATGCCGCTGAATTCCCGGCTTTACTGGAGCTTTTGGCAGCCGCCACCCCGGATTATGCCATGGTTCACGGACGCACCCGCAATGACCTGTATAAACCGAATACCGTTTGCACGGAGACCGTACAACTGGCCGTCCGGCGCCTTCCTTGCCCCGTGATGGGTAATGGAGATATCTGCACGGTCGAGGATGCGAACCATTGGCTCAGCACCATTTCCCCCGCAGGTGTCATGATAGGGCGTGGCGCGGTACGCAATCCCTACATTTTCCGCCAAATTCGGGGTGGAGCCGCGCCCACGGCAGAGGAAATGAAGCTCTACTACCGCATACTGGCTGAGGAAACAGACCGCATTCTGCACACAAAACGCACCCCGGCAGGCCACTGCAACCGCATGAAAAAATACTTAGCCTACTGCTACGCAGACTTTACAGCGGAGCAGGAATACACCCTGCGCCGCTGCACAAACATAGATGACATGCTGCGGATTCTGTGTGGATGAGGGCCTCAGGGGCGTTTGTTGCCCTGATAACGCCCGGAAGCATCGTAATAACGCATACCGCCACGGCCATCGGACTCAGCACGCCCTTGGTAACGCCCGGAGGAATCGTAATAGCGGGCCCCCCCACGGCCATCGGACTCGGCACGGCCTGTGTAACGCCCGGAGGAGTCATAATAGCGGGAGCCGCCACGGCCATCGGATTCCGAGCGCCCGCTGTAACGCCCGGAGGAGTCATAATAGCGAGAGCCGCCACGGCCGTCATTATCCGCACGGCCTTGGTAACGGCCACTGCCGTCATAGTAGCTGGTGTTGCCGGAAGAATCCTTCTGGGAGCGCCCGCGATTGCGCCCGGAGGAATCATAATGAGAGTCTGCCATCAGGGGCTGCATGGTCAAGGCAGCGCACAGCAGCAGCATACAGTAGGTGAGTTTGCTCTTCATCATCGTTCTATCAGGGGTTACTTCTTTTCCTATAGCATTTTTCAGTACCGGTGTAAAGCTGTTTCTACTCTTCTGTGCGTTTACCTCGGTAATAACCGTCATCATCGTAATAGGAGGTGGTGTCGTCGTCGCGCTCGGACCGCCCTCTGTAATAACCGTCGTCATCGTAATAGGAGGTAGTTCCGTCGCAGCTCTCACTCCGGCCCTTGTAGTACCCGTCGTCATCATAATACCGAGTAGTGCCGTCGCCATCCGTCTCCGTACGGCCTTTGTAGCGCCCGTCATCATCGTAATAGCGTACGGTGCCATCGTCGTCTGTTTCCGCACGGCCCTTGTAGCGACCATCATCATCGTAAAAGCGCACCGTTCCGTCATCATCCCGCTCTGTTTTTCCTTGATAACGACCATCATCATCGTAATACGATGCTGCAAAGCTCACGCCTCCCAGCATGGTCACTCCCAATATCCCCATTATTATTTTGTTTTTCATAACGCAATATTTATTGTTTGATTAAATGATAATGTTTCAATAAGCATTCGTCAAGCAAAAAGCAGATAAATTAACTGAAAAAAATGAAAATTATTGCCAAGCGGGGGTAAAATATAGTAAACTGGTGAGGTATGAAACCTTTATTAGTAATACTTGCACCGGGATTTGAAGAGATTGAGTTTACAGCCCCCGTCGACATTCTTCGGCGGTTGGAGGTACCCGTAACCACAGCAGGCGTGAAAGGGCGCATGGTAGAAGGGGCTCATGGCATTAACATGCAGGCAGATATGCTGATGGTAGATGTAGACGCGGAAGATTACTCCGGCATCATCCTTCCCGGGGGCGCCGCCTCGTGGGTGTTGAGAGACACCCCCGGAGTGCTCAAATTGGTGCGCGAAATGAATGCAGCCGGCAAAATTGTGGCAGCCATCTGTGCAGCCCCCATCGCATTAGAGGCAGCCGGCGTCCTCAAGGACAAAAAAATTACCTGTTACCCGGCGGAAGCAGTCACGAACGACATAAAATCCGCAGCCAACATTGCCACCACACCAACCGTAACAGATGGCAATATCATTACCGGTAAAGGCCCGGGAGCTGCTCTCGAATTCGGTTTTGCCATAGGAGCCAAACTGGAAAAGAATGTGGCTACCCTGCGAAAAGAAATGTGCATTTCGTAAGCTGAGAGCCGCAATTTCTCCTTGCTTCGACACTCAAGAAGTGATAAACTGAAAGACAGTTAAACTTTTAATCATTATTGCAAACATATGAAACAATACATCATTCCGGCAACAGTAGCAGCCTTGGCTGCATTCAGCTATGCACAAGAAGCAGCCCCCACGGCCCCGGCTCCGCAAGTGCCGCAAAGCGGAGTTGTCGTCAAGGGGGAACGCGTTTTCATCAACGGCCATGAGCTGCCCCCGGACGTAGCGGCGGAGCTCATCCGCAGCGGCGCTATCAGCGAGCTTACCGCCCCCATCGACCCCATTGGCTTGGATACGGTTCCGGACCCGGCAGCCACCCCTGCCCCCAAACCCGAGCCAAAGCCTGCCCCTGCGCCCGCACCTAAACCGGAGGCGACCGCCCCCACATGCACATGCGCTCCCGTTTGCAAGTGCGAACCCAGCCCCGGCAAACCCGGCTGCTGTGACAAACCTGCACCCGCCCCTGCGCCTGCGCCGGCAGCAACACCCGCCATCAAGCGTCAGGTTCGCATCTTCATCAACGGACAGGAAATAACCGCTAAGCCCTATTGCGCTACGCCCTGCAACTGCGGCCCGGCGCCCAAGCCCTGCACCTGCACCCCGGAGCAGAAGTGTGGTCCCACCACAGCTGCACCCACACCGCCCCCCTCACCCGCGCCTGTAGCAACGGAAACTCCGGAGTGCACCTGCTCCCCCGTTTGCAAGTGTGAGCCCACCCCCGGCAAGCCCGGCTGCTGTGATAAACCCGCCCCTGCTCCGCAGGCACAGCCCGCCCCGGCAGAGGACGGTGCCGCCAAGCCCTATTGCGCCACCCCCTGCAACTGCGGCCCGGATCCCAAGCCCTGCACCTGTACCCCGGAGCAGAAGTGTGGCCCCACCACTGCTGCACCTGCACCGGAGGCAAAGCCCGCTCCCGCCCCCCAACCGCAGGCTCAAGAGCCCGAATCCGTCGGCATGCGCATCATCATCAACGGCAAGGAAGTTCCCACCCCGGCAGGCAAGTCCGGCCACCTGCGTATTTACAAAAATGAAAAAGGTGAATACGTGGCAGAACCTGTAAAATAATCTCGTTCTCCTTCATTTCACCTCTTTTCCCCCGTGCTCTGCTACGCTGCACGGGGGCTTTTTGTGTAAATAAAAGCAAAAAAACACAAAAAAAGTAATTTTTGGGCTTGCCAAGGCAACAAAATTGTGATAAATTGCCTCTGCCCTGCCAGAGATGGCAGAAACCTAGTGTCTGGATCGTCTAGTCGGCCTAGGACACCCGCCTTTCACGCGGGCAACACGGGTTCGAATCCCGTTCCAGATGCTTCCGGAAAAGCTCCATCGCACAGATGGAGCTTTTCTTGTGTGTACGTCAGGCATGACGCGCAACTGGGGTGGAAGTCCCCAATGAGCCGCTGACAGGGCGGAATCAAATAGCCAAAGGCAACTGCGCCACAGTAATGTGGGGTGGGAAGGAAGCCGGAGGCGAAACACAGACAGGATGAA
>JAFQDN010000016.1 GCA_017415995.1 Akkermansia sp.
ACTCTATTATTGCTTGTTTGCTCATTTTGAGTGACATGTGTATATGTTAGTGCCTGATTTATGAGGCATCCAGCTTTTCACGTGTCAGCCTAACTCGTGAGAAGTGTCAGTTCGGTGACTGGATTTTTGAGGCAATGCGTGAAAAGAAAAAAAACGTCATTATGGAGCATTAACCGAATTTGAGGTTTGCAAAGCGAATGAAATTATGGTAGAGTGAACCAAACGAAAGACCTCACACCACCATGAAGCGTCCATTTTCATTCTTGGCTGTTCTGGCGTTGGGCACTGCCATGTTGCAGGCTGCCCCGCAGCTCTATGATATTACCCTCACCTCTGCGGAACGATTCACCCAATGCCGAATTACATACGAAACAGACACCTTAGTCAAGTTCCGTGGCACGGACAAAACCGGCAAGGAAGTAACCAAGGAGGTAAAAGCCTCTGCCATCCTCGTGCGCAAAGAGGTAGAGCCCCTTGTCAAGAAAGAGACTCCGAAGCCGGCAAAACCCACTGCCAAGGAGGAAAAGCCTGAGCAAACAGACAGTGAGCCCGAAGAAACCACCGAGCCCGAGGAAACAGCGGACGCTCCGGAAACAGCGGACGCCCCCCCTGCAGAGCCGGAGGAAACAACAGAGCCCGCTGCTGAAGAGGAAGAAAAACCGGCAGCAGCCCCCACGGCAACAGGGCACTCCTCCCGTGAGAAAACCTACGACGTAGTAAACGCCAGAATGGAGGAAGTAACCAAGCTTAAAGAAGGCATTGCCTCACCCACCCGCTCCCTCACCTCGCGGTTCAACTCCACCAAGAGCACCATTGAGAAAAACCTCGCCAAAATTGAGGCCATGTGTGCAGAGGTAGACGCCCTGCAAGCAGAATGCGACTCCATGAAAGGCATGGGCTTCACATTCGACGTCGTAACAGAGCAGGACCGCACCAAATATGCCGTGGAAGGCAAAGCTGCCTACGATGCCATGGTGATGGACATGAACCAGAAGAAGAGTTCCCGCAAAATCGGTGGTCTGGATAAGTTTGAGGAACTCCGCAACTCCTTCCAGGGCATTCCCGAGTACAAGGAAGCCTATGCCTGGTACCTCAAAACCCTTAAAGCGCTTAACAGCAAGTGGGACAAGATGATTTCCAAGGAGGAAGCCCGCCGCAAAAAGCTTAAAGGCGACAAAAAGACCGAGGCTGACGAGAAAGATAAGGCGGAATACGAGAAATTGGAAGCCCAGCTGGAAAAAGATGGTGAGCACATCGCCCAGGTATGGTACACCCCGAGCGCTCGCAATCTTCTCATGCTCAGCAAGGCAAAAAACAAGGTAGAGGATGCCCTGCGCCGCAGCGAACGCAACAAAGAAAGCGAATACGTCGGCAAGGTAGCGGATCTCATTGCCACCTTCTGGACCACCATGGACCGCGCTAAGGACATGATGGTGAACGGCGAGATAGATGAAGCAAAGGCACTGCTGGATGAGGACGAAGACTTCAAACAAATCATGCGTTTGCACTCCACCCTGCTGCCGGAAGAATACAAGAAACCCATCCGCGAGCAGCGAGGGAAACTCTATGATGAGATTAAGACGCGCATCAGCACGCGCCGTACAACCCTGCGTTCCCTGGACTCCAAGCGCACGGCACTCAACCGCCTGACGGAATCCACACTCCGCCAAGTAGATACCATTGAGCGCATGGTGCAAGATGAGCTTGCAGACCAAAACGCAGCAGCAAAAGAAGAGAGTGACACACCCTCCGAAGAGGAAGAGACAGCCCCGGCTGAGGAAGAAGAGGAGAGCTCCGAGGAATAATCATCAATCTCCGAATATGGCAAAAGCCTCCGGTGAGCAATGCTGCCGGAGGCTTTGAGTGAGCCCGAAAAAACAGATGAACAGATTTACCCTCCCAGCCATCATCATTTGCTGTGCAGCACAGGCACAAGCAGCCATACCGGAGGACATTGACCGAGCTTTCAGCTCCTACATGCAGCTGGCTAAAGACCTTGCTCCCGTACTGGCAGAAGCAAAAGACAAAGCAACGGCAGACGCAGCGGCCGAGAAACTCAATGCCCTGCTACCCCGCGTGTACGATGCCCGCAATGATTTGCAGAAGATAGAAAGACTCAGCCCCGAAGTGCAACAGGAAGTGCTGCAACAATACGGCAAAACCATGCAACAGGAATGGGGCAAGGTGTATGAGCAAATCTTCCGTTTAGAGCGCGCAAAATGCTACGCTTCACCCTCATTTTTCAAACAGTTCCGAGCTTTATGCATGATGCTACAGTACTGATACGCCGCCATGCGCACCTAGTGGCCATGGTGTTATGCTGCACCGTTCTTCCGGCATTTGCGGAAGATGAGGAAAGCGACATCCCCCCCTTGCGAGACCTACCGCCCCTGGAGGGAGACATACCGCAGCCGGAGGCCACCATACCGGAAGAACCCACAGCCCCGGTACAAAATGCCGAGACCATAGCCGTCATACGCAAAGGCATTGTGCAGCAAAAAAGCTTGCTGGATGTACTGCGCAGCATTACGGACCGCACCACGGCAGATGCAGCCGCCAAGCAAATTCTGCGCATAGCCTCAGACTTGCGAGTATGGGGAGCCGAGCTGGATTCCCGCGCGCCGGAAGACGAGGTGGTCATGGGAGAATACGAAAGAGAGTACCTTCCCATCATCGAACAACTCAACCGCGAAATCCGCAAGGAAAGCGAGCGCATCCTCACCTACCGTTTCTTTGGGTCGGCACGCCTGTATGAGGCGCTCATCGAGCTGGTACGCCAAGCACAATAAAGCCACGGCATGCAGCCTACGGAAGAAGATCCGCGATTTCTGACGGAGCAGCTCATCACCTACATCGGCAACAAGCGAACGCTGCTGCCTCTCATCGGGCGTGGTGTAGCGGCCGTACAACAACTACTCGGAAAACAAAAGTTACGGGTATTCGATGCCTTTTCCGGCTCCGGAGTAGTATCCCGTTTTTTCAAGCAGTATGCCACTTGTTTGTACAGCAATGATTTGGAGGCATACAGCCACATACTCAACGCCTGTTACCTGAGCAACCGCAGCGAGGTACCGCAGGAGGAGCTGGAAGAAGCCCACCGCGAGCTGACGGCACACATCGGCGCACACCCCGCACCGGGCATCATTACAGAGTTATACGCTCCGGCTGATGACACGGCTATTCAGGCCGGTGAGCGCGTTTTTTACACACACCGCAATGCCGTGTATCTGGATACTGCTCGCAAGGCGATTGCGCAGCAGCCGCAGCACTTGCAACCGTACTTTTTAGCACCGTTGCTCGCGCAGGCTTCCGTCCACACCAACACCTCAGGAGTTTTCAAAGGATTCCATAAAAATGCAGCCGGCATCGGGCAGTTCGGGGGGCGTGGCAAAAACGCCTTACAACGCATACTTGCCCCCATAGCACTTCCCCTGCCCGTTTTTTCACGCTTTGAGTGTGAGCACCACGAGCTGCAGATGGATGCCACCGCAGCAGCGCGTTCACTGTCGGCTCTGGACCTCGCCTACCTCGACCCCCCATACAACCAGCACCCGTATGGCTCAAACTATTTCATGCTCAACCTTCTGCTGAACTACAAACAACCGGAACACATCTCCGAGGTTTCCGGCATACCGGCAGATTGGAATCGCTCTGCCTACAACACCCGCGCCAACGCTGCAACGGCACTGGCGGAGCTCATTGCAGCCATTCCCGCCCCCTTCATCCTCATTTCCTATAACTCGGAAGGCTTCATCTGCCCGGAAGAAATGCACCATATCCTGAACCGCTACGGTAAAGTAACCCTAATGCAACAGGATTACAACACCTTCCGGGGCTGCCGCAACCTCCGCAACCGCTCGCCGAGAGTCAGAGAACTCCTTTTCCTGCTGGCTCGCTGAGATTTTTGCCCCATTAAAAAACAGAAAACGGCCAAGAATGCCCCCCCGAGCAAAATAGCGGCTTGAAAAGCACGTGTTTGTGTGGTAATATAGGCGCGTAATACCATTTAGCACGCTTATGGCAACACAACTTGAGCAACTGAAACAATATACCACAGTCGTGGCAGACACAGGCGACTTCCGCCAGATGGAAGAATTCACCCCGCAGGATGCCACCACCAATCCCTCTCTCATCCTGGCAGCAGCAGCAAAACCGGAGTACCGCAGCATTGTTGAGGCAGCAGTGGCTCCTTACAAGGGACGCGAGGTGACTCCTGCCCTGATGGACGAAATCGTCGACAAGGTTGTTGTGGCATTCGGTCTGGAGATTCTCAAGCGCGTACCGGGTCGCGTATCCAGCGAGGTAGATGCCCGCCTTTCCTTTGATACGGAAGCCACGGTAACCCGAGCCCGCAGCATCATGGGCATGTATGAGGCTGCCGGCATTCCGCGTGAGCGTGTTCTCATCAAAATAGCCTCCACTTGGGAGGGCATACAGGCAGCACGCGTGCTGGAGCAAGAGGGCATCCACACCAACCTGACGCTCCTGTTCAGCTTGGTACAGGCCGTGGCTTGTGCGGAGGCCGGGGTGCGCCTCATCTCCCCCTTTGTAGGCCGCATTCTGGACTGGTTCAAGGCCAACACCAAGGAAGAATACACCGCCGAGACGGACCCCGGCGTAGTCTCCGTGCGCACCATTTACAATTATTACAAAAAGTTCGGCTACCCTGTCCAGATTATGGGTGCATCCTTCCGTAATAAGGGAGAAGTACTCGCCCTGGCCGGTTGCGATTTGCTGACCATCTCCCCCGGTCTGCTGGCCGAGCTCGCAGCAAGTGAAGAGCCTGTGGCTCCCTGCCTCAACGTAGAAGCAGCCAAGGCCAGTGACATTGAACGCATACCTGCGGATGAAAAGAACTTCCGTTTCCTCTTCAATGAAGACGCCATGGCCACCGAGAAGACGGCCGACGGCATCCGCCGCTTCGCTGCCGACATCCGCAAGCTGGAAGCCATGCTGGCCGCCATGCTCTAAACCATTTTTAACCCAATAAGACGAAAATTAACATGAAAGTACTCGTTACAGGAGGTTGTGGCTACATCGGTTCTCACACCGTGCGCCAACTCGTAAAAGCCGGGGCAGACGTCACCGTGCTGGACAGCATGGTATACGGACACCCCGCTGCCATTGTTGATAAAGAAGTAAAACTCGTCAAGGGCGACCTCGGCGACCCCGCCATTGTATACCCGCTGCTCATCAACGGCAAGTTTGACGCAGTGGTACACTTTGCCGCCTTCATTCAGGTGGGCGAATCCGTTACGGACCCGCTGAAATACTACGAAAACAACATCGCCAAGCCCTTGGTACTGCTGCGCGCCATGATGCTGGGTGGTTGCAAACGCTTCGTGTTCTCTTCCACCTGCGCCACCTACGGTGTACCCACTCAAGTTCCCATCCCCGAGACGGAAAAACAGGACCCCATCAATCCTTACGGTGCCTCCAAGTTCATGCTGGAAAAGGTATGCAAGGACTGCGAGCGCGCCTACGGTCTCAAGAGCGTCTTCCTCCGCTATTTCAACGCGTCCGGTTCTTCTGAAGACGGGCTCATCGGTGAAGACCACGAGCCGGAGTCGCACCTGATTCCCGTGATTCTCCAGGCCATTAAGGGTGAACGCCCCGCCATCACCGTATTCGGCACGGATTACGACACCCCGGACGGCACTTGCATCCGCGACTACATCCATGTGGATGACTTGGCAGATGCCCATTTGCGCGCATTGGATTACCTGATGAAGGGTGGTGATACCAACTGGTTCAACCTCGGCACCGGTAAGGGACTCTCCGTGAAGGAAATTATTGACGCCGCCGAAAAAGTAACCGGCATGAAAGCCCCGGTAGAATACGGCCCGCGCCGCGAGGGCGACCCGCCCCGCCTCATTGCAGATGCCCGCAAGGCTGCTGAGGTACTCGGCTGGATTCCCAAGCACCAGGATGCCCTCCACATCGTGGAGACTGCTTGGAAGTGGTTCAATGGTCCCCGTGGCGGGCACTATTGATTTGCTGATTCAGATTCCCGAATCTTTGGTTTCTCCCCGCCTGTGGCTCCTCTGCAGGCGGGGATTTCTGCATACGCCATAAATATATCATCATTATAGGAATAAACACCGATACATATTAGCCGCAACTAACACTCAAAAAAGAGCACAAATATAATAGCAAGGTACACTTTAGGCTTGAAATTCGGACAGAAAAAGAGTTTAATGTGTGAGCACCAAAGTGGCCTGAGGTGGCCTTAGAGCTTTAGATTATGAACACGACGAAAACTTTACAAGTGCCTGATGCTGCGAGCGCAGCGATGGAATACCTGAAGAACGATGCGGAGGATCACGGCGAGTTGGTAACGCTCAACGTGGGTCCGTCACACCCGGCGACACACGGCGTGTTGCGACTGAAGCTGGTAATTGACGGTGAGGAGATAGTATCATGCGATCCGATAGTCGGCTACCTGCACCGAGGGATGGAAAAGATAGCGGAGAACTGCCATTACAACCAGTATGTGGCGTACACGGATCGCTTTGACTACTTGGCACCGATGAGCAACAACATAGCATACGCATGCGCTGTAGAGAAGTTGCTGGGCTGGGAGTTACCGGAGCGAGGGCAAGCCATCCGCGTACTGTGCTGCGAGTTATCCCGCATCTCCAGCTGCTTCTTGGGCACAGGCGTGTACGCCATGGATACCGGCGCTATGACGGCGTTCCTGTATGCATTCGAGGAGAAAGAAAGAGTCCACAACCTGTATGAGCAGATATGCGGCGCACGCTTCACCTCCAGTTACACCCGCATCGGCGGCATGACACGCGACCTGCCCAAGGGCATAGAGAAGCAGATACTTGACTTCTGCGACAGCGCCCTGCGCACAGTAGACGAGATGGAGAAACTGCTACTGCACAACAAGATTTTCATTGACCGCTTGGTAGGCGTAGGCGTTATCACCAAGCAAATGGCATTGGATTGCGGCATGACGGGCAACAACCTGCGCGCCAGCGGCGTAAAGCGCGACCTGCGCAAGACCAATCCGTATTTGGGTTACGAGAAATACGAGTTTGACGTACCCGTAGCCGAGGAAGGCGACTGCTACGCCCGCTTCCAAGTACGCATGGAAGAAATCCGCCAATCCGTACGCATCATCCGCCAAGTAGTGGCCACACTGCCCGGAGGCCCCATCTGCGCACAGGTAGACAAAGGCATTTTGCCGAACAAGAAAGACGCCCTGCAGAACATCGAGGAGCTCATCCGCCAGTTCATGGTGAGCACCCAGTGCGTCAACGCCCCTGCCGGGCAAGTATACTTTGCAGCAGAGAACCCGAAAGGTGAGCTTGGCTTCTTCCTGGACAGCAAGGGAGGCGGCATAGCTAACCGACTCAAGATGCGCAGTCCCTCATTCTGCACCCTTTCCATCCTGCCTAAGCTACTGCCGGGTCACTTGGTCAGTGACGTAGGTGCCATCTTGGGCTCTTTCGACTTCGTGCAAGGCGAATGTGACCGTTAATCCGAAAAAACAGAATTTCAATACAACAAACCATGTCTGAAACACCAAATGCGATTGACGCCATAACGGCAGCTCAGCCCTCTCCCGGTGAACAGTATTTCCCCAAATTTGAGGTAACACCGGAGCTCGTACAAAAGGCACAGGAGCTGGTAGCCCTCTACCCTGAGGGCAAGGAACAGTCCGCCGTGCTGCCCATCATTCACCACGTGCAGGAGGAATTCGGTTACATTTGCGCCGATGCCATTCCGTGGATTGCAGAAATGTGCAAGAGCACCCCGATTCACGTGGCCGGCATAGTCACATTCTACCCCGGCATCCACCGCAAGTGCCCGGGCAAGTTCCACTTCCGCGTATGCCGCACCTTGGCCTGCGCCCTTTCCGGCGGTGAGGAGCTGATGGCCTACATCTGCAAGAAAATCGGTGTCAACCAAGCAGAAATGAGCGATGACGAGCCCATGGTAGTCAGCGAGGACGGCATATTCAGCATCGAGCCCGTTGAATGCTTGGCAAACTGCGGATTCGGACCCAACGTCATGGTAAATGACACCCTGTACTCACAAGTGACGCGCAAGAAAGTGGACGAGATTGTCTCCACCTGCAAAAAGCAGGTTGCAGCAGAAAAGAAAAACAAATAACCCCCTGAGCGAAACATGAGCGACATTACCTATTTACCCGGCAAGGAACCGCATCCGCGGGAAACTCGCCGTATCTTCAGGAACATTAATCGCGAGGGGTATGATCCTTCCATCAAGTGTTTCATTAAGGACGGCGGATACAAGACCCTCAAGAAAGCCCTCAAGATGAAACCCGAGGAGGTCATCAGCGAGGTTAAGAAGAGCGGCTTGCGAGGCCGTGGCGGCGCCGGATTCCCGACGGGCGTGAAGTGGACCTTCATTCCCAAAGGCAACACCAAGCCTGTATACTTAGTCTGCAACTGCGACGAATCCGAACCCGGCACATTCAAAGACAGATTCATCGTACACCAAGACCCGCACCAACTGCTTGAGGGCATGATTATTGCCTGCTACGCCGTGCAGGCACACTACGCGGTTATTTACATGCGTGAGGAGTTCCCGGAGGCAGCACGCATCATGAGCAACGCCATCCGTGAGGCTGAGGAAAAAGGCTACTTAGGCAAAGACATCCAAAAGAGCGGGTTTGACCTTCAGATTATCGTCCACCGTGGCGCAGGTGCCTACATTTGCGGTGAGGAAACCGGTCTTATTAACTCCATCGAGGGTCTGCGCCCCTATCCGCGCATTAAGCCCCCCTTCTTCCCGGCTGCAATCGGCTTGTACGGATGCCCCACCATTGTTAACAACGTGGAATCTCTCTGCCAGGTGCGTCAAGTCATGATGATGGGAGGCGAGGCCTACGCAGCAGAGGGCGCACAACGCAGCCCGGGCACGCGCATCATCGGCGTATCCGGCGACGTAAAGCGCCCGGGCGTGTACGAGATACTCTCCGGCTCCATCACCTATGGCGAGCTGCTGTATGACATTTGCGGCGGTCCGCGCATTGGCCGCAAGTTCAAAGCCATCATTCCCGGAGGAGCCTCCGCCAAGGTGATGCGTTGCGATGAAGTACTGAAAGACCGCAACCCGGACGGCACCGTGCGCGAGCTGAGTGTATTTGACATACCGATGGACTTGGACAGCATCGCCAAGTTCGGCTCAATGAGTGGCTCCGGTGGCGTCATCGTCATGGACGACACTCGCAGCATGCCCAAGTGCCTGAACAACCTCAACCGCTTCTTTGCATGGGAATCCTGCGGGCAGTGTTCGCCCTGCCGCGAGGGTAACCCGTGGATGCTCAAATTGTCCACCCGCATCTGTGAGGGCAAAGGCTCTCCGGAGGATGTAGATTTGCTCAAATCCGTAGCAGACAACATCTGCGGGCGCACCGTATGTGCCTTCGGCGAGGCCTGCTCATGGCCCACGCAGGCATTCACCACCAAATTCCGCGATGAGTTCTTGGCACTGACCAAACCCATCAACGCCCTCAAGGCGCACTCCGAGGAGAGCAAAGAGGCGCGTAAGTTCCTGATACGTGAAGACTAAACCTTTTGAACGAATGAGAACAATCCCCGAAATACTGCCGAAGGATGCCGCTGCTGCCGAGGGCAAGGTGAACGTCCAGATTAACGGCAAATGGTACCGCTTCCCGAAGGGAACCCGCATAGCGGACGCCTGTAACTCCGTCGGAGTACATGTACCCTGCTTCTGCTACCACCCGAAACTTTCCGTCGCCGGCTCATGCCGTATGTGCTTGGTGGAACAGGGAATGCCCCCGCGTTTGGCACCCGGAGCAGCCCCCACATACAACGAGGAGGGCTACCAGGAAATCCAATGGATGCCGCGCGCCGTTATTGCCTGCGCCAACACCGTGGCGGAAAACATGGGCATTCGCACCAATGCCAAATTGTGTGAAGAAGCCCGCCGCGGCGTGCTGGAGTTCCTGCTTTCCAACCACCCGTTGGACTGCCCCATTTGTGACCAAGCAGGCGAATGCAAACTGCAGGAGTACACGACTGACTACGGCAGTGGCACACACCGTTTCACCGAGGCGAAAACGAAGAAAGGCAAAAACCTTTCCATCGGCCCGCGCGTCAACCTGGACCAGGAGCGTTGCGTCCTTTGCCGTCGCTGCGTACGCTTCATGAAGGAAATTGTAGGCGAGGAAGTGCTGGGAGTAGTGGGGCGTGGCACACACAACGCCATTGCTCTTTATCCCGGCACCAGCTTGGATAGCAATTATTCCATGAACGTGGTGGACATCTGCCCCGTAGGAGCCATGACGAGCAAGGACTTCCGCTTTAAGATGCGCGTATGGTTCCTCAAGAGCACGCCGACCATTGACGTCAACTGCGGGACCGGCACCAACATCAACATTTGGACGCGTGAGCAGCAGGTATACCGCATTACACCTCGGCAGAATGATGAGGTGAACAGCTGCTGGATGCCTGATAGCCACCGCTTGAACTACAAGTACATCAACGCAGCAGAGCGCATTAAAACCCCGCTGGTCAAGACGGATGCCGGAGCACCGCAACGCCCCTCCACGTGGGATGCCACCATCAACATGGTAGTAGAGCAGTTGCACTCTTGCGCCCCGGCGGAAACTGCCATCATAGCCTCCGCACGCATGACCAATGAGGAGCTCTACATGGTGCGTGCCTTGGCTCGCCAGCTCGGCGTCACCAAGTTTGACATCGTGCCCCGCAAGGGTGAAAATGACGGTATGCTCATCAGCGATGACCGCAACCCGAACAGCAACGGCGCCAAACTCATCCTCGGCAAGACCGGTACAGGCCTGCAAACCATCCGTCGCGGCGTAAAGAACCACAGCATCAGATTCCTGATTGCGCTGGGTGAGGACGTAACGGCGGATGCCGGAATACCGGAAGAAGACTTGGACACGCTGGATTACCTGCTGGCCATGGACCACACGGAAAACGCCACCACCAAGAAGGCGGACGTTGTGCTGCCGGGTGTAACATTTGCTGAGAAATACGGCACCATGATCAACGTGGCCGGGCGCATCCAACGCCTCAACAAAGCCATTGAACCCATTGGTGAATCCCGCCCGGATTGGGACATCCTGCGCCAACTTACCGAGCAACTTGGCTGCGATTGCCCGCGTGTTATCGCCTGTCCCAGCCCCATGATTATCTTGGAAGAGATGGCTCAGGAGTTTGAGCCCATGAAGGGACTGACTTGGGGCAACATCGGCAATGAAGGAAAAGTCATCCTCGAAACCGGCGTCACAATCCCCCTGATTGAGCGCGAAAAGTCCAAAAAGTAACACTTAAAACAAATCATAAACACTATGGAACATAACACATTAGCTTCCATTCTTGCCACCTGCGGCGGAACAGAGAGCTGTGGTGTCTGGTTTTACCTGATTGTCACCATACTCAAGCTCGTTCTTGTTTTTGCCGTCATCTTGGCATTCGTGGTACTTTCCGTGTGGATTGAGCGCCGCGTTGCCGGTTGGATTCAGGACCGCCCGGGTCCCAACCGCGCCGGCATTCCGCTGCACCTCTTCCAACGCTTCGGCAGCAAGGAAAAGCAGCCCTGCAAAAAGCTTCTGCACTTCTTCGGCGTGCCGGAGGATTGCTGGATTGCCAAACTCTTCCGCTGGCTGCGTCTTGACCGCGAGGTTCCGACCTTCGGTCTCATGCAGCCCTGCTTGGACGGTGCTAAGCTCTTCCTGAAGCAAGAGCTTACGCCCAGCTACGTGCGCAAGGCCTACTTCATCATCGCCCCCATGTTGGTGCTCGGTCCGCCCTTGGTAGCGGCAGCAGTAATCCCCTTTGCCTCAGGGTTCAGCACCCCGTACGGAGACGTCAACATGTGCGTTGCCAACCTCGGCATCGGCCCGCTGTGGATTTTTGCCATCTCCGGGCTTTCCGTATACGGTCTTACCTTGGCGGGCTGGGGTTCCAACTCCAAGTATCCGTTCTTGGGCGGTCTGCGTGCTACGGCACAGCTCATTTCCTACGAAGTAGCCATGGGGCTTTCCATCATCCCTCTGCTCATGATGTTCGGCACCCTTAATCTGCAAAACATCGTGCAATACCAAGCAGACAACGGCTGGACCATCCTGCCGCTGTGGGGAGAGGGGCTGACGTGGGAGCGCTGGTTCATGCTCGTCCCCATGCTCATCAGCTTCGTAGTATTCGTTACCTGCGTCTTTGCAGAGGCAAACCGCACCCCCTTCGACATGGCGGAATGTGAAACTGACTTGGTAGGTGGCTACCACTCAGAATACTCCTCCATGAAGTTTGCATCATTCTTCATGGGAGAATATGCCGCGATGGTCATCGGTTCTGCACTGGTGGTAACGTTGTTCTTGGGCGGATGGTCCATCGGATTCGGGGCAGATGCAGCCCTGCATGCCTGGTGCGATTGGTTTGCCGTCATCTGCCAGTTCCTCATGTTCCTCATCAAGCTGGTGGCATTCATCTTCTTCTTTGTATGGGTGCGCTGGACCCTGCCCCGTTTCCGTTGGGACCAGGTCATGAAGCTCGGCTGGCTCGTCTTCTTGGAAGTAACCGTAGCCAACATCTTCCTGACAGCGGCCATCATCTACTTTGTCAACTAACTTAACAAGGATTTTACGCTATGTCATACATTCCTGTAAAGCGCCCCAAGTTTTCCTTCCTCGACAAAATCTACATTGTTGAGTTAGCCAAGGGGCTTGCGATTACGTTCAAACACCTTGCGCTTTCCCTGCTGGGCAAGAGTAAGAGCAAAAAAGACTTCAACGGCAAAGGCGTAGGTGCCTGTATGCCCTTCCCGGAACAACGCTGGGATGAACATCTGCCGGAATACTACCGTGGCGCACCCACGCTGGTACGCGGTGAAGACGGACGCGAGCGCTGCGTTTCCTGCCAGCTCTGCGAGTTCATCTGCCCGGCTCGGGCCATCCGCATTACCCCCGGTGAGGTGAGCCCGGACTCCTCCTGCCAAAAGCAGGAGAAGGCTCCGGCAGAGTTTGAAATCGACATGCTGCGCTGCATATACTGTGGCATGTGCCAGGAAGCATGCCCGGAACAGGCCATCTTCCTCTCCAAGGAGTACCTCATTACCCTCACGGATCGCAAGGATGCCATCCGCAATAAGGAGACCCTCTACAAACTCGGCGGTACGCGCAAGGGTCTTGTCAACAAGTGGAACCAATACAAATAATAGAACTCACAATTATGGAAGCTGCAATATCCTCCATTCTGTTTTACTTGTTCGCGGCCATCGCGGTGCTGAGCGCCTTCGGCGTGGTAGCCTCGCGCAACCCCGTAACCTCCGCCATGTGCATGGCCGTAAGCTTTGCCTCCACCGCAGCCGTCCTTTTCTGCATGGGAGCACAGTTCTTAGGCATTGTACAAATCATCGTATACGCCGGAGCAATTCTGGTATTGTTCCTGTTCGTGGTGATGATGCTTGACGTCAAGAGCGAGGAGAGCACTCTCTCCCGCCTGCCACGAGCCATTGTGGGTGTGGTTATTGCCGGTATCTTTGCCGGCATGGTCACCAAGGCGGCGCTTCTGCTGCCCGGAGCCACAGAGGGCAAGTGCCCGGTAGCAGCTCTCTGCTGCGATGAGGCATGTACAACCGATACGGGCGCTACCGACAAGTTCGGAGGGCCCCTGCCCGCACTCAAGGAGACCGACACCAAAGAGATCTCCGGTACAAAAGCCCTCGGCGAGACGCTGTTCACGCAGTACAACATTGCCTTTGTCATACTCAGCTTTGCCTTGCTGGCCGGCACGGTGGGTGCCGTAGCCCTCGGCCGCAAGATTCGTAAAGACTAATTCCAAGACACATCACCATGACACCTTTAGCTCATTATCTGATACTGTCCGGCATCCTCTTTTCCATCGGATTGGCGGGCGTACTCATCCGCAAAAACATCATCGTGGTATTCATGTGCCTTGAGATGATGCTCAGCGCAGCCAACATATCACTGGTTGCATTCTCCCGTGCACAAGGCACGGAGGGCGTGCCTGTGTATGATGCGCAAGTGCTTGCCCTGTTTGTAGTAGCCATAGCGGCAGCAGAAGTCGCCATCGGCTTGGCCTTAATCGTAGCTATGTTCCGCGCCCGCAAATCGGTGGAGAGCACAGCCATTACATCCCTGAAAGACTAACCCACGATTCCATCAATCATGATACAGAATCTCCCTTGGTTATTCCTGCTGTTACCGCTGGCAGTTGCAGCCATTGACTGGCTCTTCTTCAAGAAGTGCGCATGCTGCGCGGCGGCTCTTTCCATCCTGTCCGCGTTGGGCACATTCGGGCTGTGCATTGCCTACCTGACCGGGCTTTGCACCGGCACGCCGGATGTTTACACGTGGATGCCCATTGCCACGGAAGGCATGCCCTCCCTGAGCCTCGGGCTGCTGATGGATCCCCTTGCCATGCGCATGATGCTGGTAGTCACCGGCATCGGTCTGCTGGTACACATATTCTCCCTTGGTTACATGAAGGGCGACACCTCCAACCACAGCCGCTACTTTGCGGGGCTGAGCATCTTCATGTTCAGCATGACCATGATTGTCCTTGCAGACAACTTGGCCATGACCTTTATCGGCTGGGAAATGGTAGGTTTCTCCTCCTACCTGCTCATCGGCCACTGGTTCAACAAAGAAAGTGCAGCGGATGCAGCTAAGAAAGCATTTATCACCAACCGCGTAGGCGACTTCGGGTTCCTCATCGGCATCCTGCTCACCATGGGTGTGTTCGGCACCCTGAGCTTCAGCGAGATGGGAACGGGCACCGAAGCCATACCGACAGCCGTACTCACCGCAACAGTGCTGTGCCTGTTCTGTGGCGCCATCGGTAAATCCGCCCAATTCCCGCTGCATGTGTGGCTGCCGGACGCCATGGAGGGCCCGACTCCTGTATCTGCCCTCATCCACGCCGCCACCATGGTGGCAGCAGGCGTATACATGATGGTGCGTCTGCAAGTGAGCATGGGAGAAGGCGCTTTCACGGAAACTGCCTGCTTGGTCATTGCAGGCGTAGGTGCCATCACCGCCGTACTGGCAGCGCTCATGGCAGTGCAGCAGGACGACATCAAGCGCGTACTGGCATACTCCACGCTTTCCCAGCTGGGTTATATGATTATGGCCGTGGGACTTCTTGCCGGCGAGGCAGCCATGTTCCACCTGTACACACACGCATGGTTCAAGGCATTGCTCTTCCTCGGAGCCGGCGCCATCATCGTACGTTGCCACCACGAGCAAGACATCTGGAAGATGGGCGGTTTGGGCAACCGCATGCCCATCACCACCGTATGCTTCCTCATGGGCACATTCGCCCTCATCGCCATCCCGGGATTCTCCGGTTTCTTCTCCAAGGAGCTCATTTTGGATGCAGCGCTGGAGAAGTGTCCGTTCTTCTTCTGGGTAGGTGCCGGAGTTGCAGCGCTTACCACCTTCTACATGGCACGTCTGTGTATCATCACCTTCTGTGGCAGTGCACGTGCACACGGTGCGGAACACGCTAAGGACGGCGGTTTCACCATGAGCATGCCGTTGCTGTTGCTGGCCGTCATGGCAGTCATCTCCGGGTTCGGTTTTGTGGCGGACTACTTGGTACCGTTCGAGGGCTTCCACGCCCATGGGTTCGAGCTTGGGCTGCCCTTCTATGTGAGCATGGGTGCACTGGTAGTGGGACTCCTGCTTGCATTTGTCATCTACGGTTGTGGCAAGCGCAGCAAAGACCCGCTTTCCGGCAACTTCATCTCCAAGTCTCTGCGTGAGCGTCTTTACATTGACAAGTTCTATGATAAGGGCATCATCGGCATTCTCCAAGAGTGTGGTGCTCGCACCATCGAGTTTGCGGACTCCGCAATCATCCGCGGACTCTTTGCCCAAGGAGCTGCTTGGTTCACCGGCAAAATCGGTATGCTGCTCAGTTGGATACAAGGAGGCTCCCTGCGAGCATACTCCTTAATCATCGGGATTGGTGTCATCTTTGTCATCTTCCTTCTCGCCTACACTTTCCCTTCACTCTAACCTGATTTTACAACAATGCTTATCTGGCTTATATTAGTACCTGTGATTGCCGCAGCCCTCATCGGGCTGG
Organism: Akkermansia sp.; assembly: GCA_017415995.1. Lineage (GTDB taxonomy): Bacteria > Verrucomicrobiota > Verrucomicrobiia > Verrucomicrobiales > Akkermansiaceae > Akkermansia. The sequence goes on from JAFQDN010000016.1 coordinate 16,080, forward strand.
CAAAGGCACCGGCTCGCCTTACGGCTCTTGCCAGTGCCACATTCACGCTGATTATGGGATTGTGGGCAGTCATCAGCACCACGCTGAACCCCGACTGTGCCGAGTGCGCATGCTGGTCCACCTTTGCAGGGCATGACTTGCAATTCACCTTGGCGCTGCCGCTCAGCCGCATCATGCTGTTGCTCTCCGTCATCGTAACCTTTGCTGCCATCTTGGGGCTGAAAGCTCCGGACAAAGCAGCTGAACGCAGTTGGAGCGTGTCCGCCCTGTTGCTCTCCACGGGTGCCATCGGAGCATTCCTGTCGGACAACATCATCTCCTTCTACGCCTTCCACGAGTTGGCCCTCATCCCAACCTTTGTGATGATTGGCTACTACGGACGCGGAGACCGCCGCACGATTGCTTGGACGGCCACGGTGTACTTGGGGCTTGCCTCCATGGTACTGCTTGCAGGTTTGTTGCTGCTGTGCAGCCAAATGGGGGTTTGGAGCTTCAGCGCCATAAAGGTAGCCGTAGCGGCAGGCACACTGCCGACCGGATGCCTGACAGCCGGGCTGCTGTTGGTAGGGTTCGGCACCTTGGTGTCCCTCTTCCCCTTCCACAGCTGGGCAGCACCGGCCTATGCCAGCGCTCCCACCCCGATTGCCATGTTGCACGCGGGCGTGCTCAAGAAGTTCGGTCTCTACGGTCTCTTCACCTTGGCATGGGCATTCGGGCCGGCATGTGAGAGTTTCTTCGGCTGCTGGAACAACCTGCTGCTCGTCCTGCTGCTGGGCAACGTGCTGTGGGTAGGCTACGTAACAGTGGCCCAAACTCGCTTGGACGACATGCTGGGCAACTCCTCCGTGATGCACATGGGATACATCTTCCTGGCATTTGCCGCCTACGTTGCCCTTGGTGGTAACAATGAACTTGCCTTCAAGGGAGCCGCAGTGTTGATGCTGGCACATGGTCTTACCATTGCCCTGCTCTTCCTCCTGACCGGGCAAATCGAGAAGCAAACCCGTACACTGGAGATGGACTCCATGGGAGGGTTGGCACAAAAGCTGCCGGGCTTGGGCTTCATCTTCGGGCTTGCCGGCTTAGCCTCCATCGGTCTGCCTCTGCTGGCAAACTTTGCGGGTGAGTTCACCGTATTCGTATCCTGCTTCCAAGGCTGGACCTTCGGCGAGCCGCAATTTGAGAGTGGCATGCTCAACACCATCTCCGGTTGGTTCGGAGGGTTGGGGCCGGTACAGCTTGCCCTCATCTTCGCACTGTGGGGACTGGTCATCAGCGCCATTTACATGTTGCGCGCATTCCGCCGCATCTTCGAGGGACCGGTAGGTCTTGCTTCCGAGCGAGCCACCGCCCTGAGCTGCACGGACAAGCTTTCCGCTGCATTCTTGGCGTTCTTTATCGTCCTCTTCGGTATCTTCCCCTTCATCGTCCTCTGAACCCACCATTAACAGAATACTATGGAAACTTCAATCATCTACAACTGGTCACAGTTTACCGCTGAGTTCACACTGGTGGGTCTGGCCTCCATCATCCTGATGGCAGATTGCTTCCTCAAGAAGATGCCCAAGAGCTACTATGCGCTTTTGGGTGCAGCCGGAGCCATTGTGGCAGCCTGCTTCATGCACAATGACGAATACCACAACCAGTTCAGCGTTATTGCAGCGGTAGCAACCGGGCTTACCCTGCTGCTGGCATACGATTACCGCAAGGTAACATGCGAGGCGGTATCCGGGACGGACAGTGAGGAGGGCTCCTCGGAGCTCTACGCCCTGCCGCTCATTGCCTGCGCGGGCATTTGTGCCCTCACTCAGGCAAAGGACATCATCATGCTCTTTGTCAGCCTCGAGGTGGTAACCCTCAGCTCTTATGTGTTGGCAGGTTACTTCCGTCGCAATCAGGGGTCCATTGAGGCCGGCGTCAAATACCTCATTCTCGGTGCCATGAGCACGGGTCTTTTGGTATTCGGTGCAGCTTGGTACTATGGAACCACCGGTACCTTTGAGCTGAGCGCCCAAGTTGTGCAGCTCATGTTCTTTGTTGCAGAGCCTGCCATGGGCGTAGGTTTCTTCTTAGGCTTGGGACTTCTGCTCTGCGGGGCACTGTTCAAGGCAGGTTCAGCACCGATGCACATCTGGATTCCGGATGTATACCAAGGGGCACCCACACCGGTATCCGCCTTTTTGGCGGTAGCCTCCAAGGCAGCAGGTTTTGCCGTGCTTTGCCTGCTCATCCTGCCGTTCACAGCAGTGCTCACGGCACAGAGCGACATCGCAACCGTAGAGTACGTGCAGTCCTGCACCCTCACGATAGTGCAGTGTTTGGCTGTACTTACGGGCATTACCTTGCTTATCGGTAACCTCGGAGCCATAGGGCAAACAAACGCCAAGAGACTTCTCGGCTACTCCTCCATCGGCCAAGCCGGTTTCATCATGGTATTCTTGGTGAACATGACGGATACGGAGTCCCAGCTGCACATTGCAAACTACCTCACCGCCTACATGCTGGCTACCATGGCCGCGTTCTACGCCATTGCCATGGTGCGCACCCAGCGTGGCAGCGAGGAGATTTCCGCATTCCGTGCACTCGGCAAAACAAACCCCACCACGGCCTTCCTTATCACAGTGGCCTTTGCATCATTGGCAGGCGTTCCTCTCACCTACGGCTTTATTGCCAAGTTTGAGTCCTTCTGCGCCATCATTGCAGCCATGCAGAGCTGGGGCATGCTTTTGTGGCTTACCCCGCTGCTGGTCATCATGATTCTCTGCGCCACGGCAGGTTTCTACTACTACTTCAAGGTTATCCGCGAGATGTACTGGGAGAAGCCGCAGCCCACGGACGCCCCCCTGCAAGTACCCGTTGTTACGGCAGGCGTTCTTGCCGGATGTGCTATCCTCCTTGTGGTGCTCGGCACTTGGCCGTTGCTTACCGGCAACCTGTAAAAAAGTACAATTTCCATTTATCAGCCGCTGCTCCGAGGAGCAGCGGTTTTTGTTTTTTCTTGCACAGCAGAGGGGAAGTATGATACAACTTAGGTATGAGATGTGCTCAACCTCCACAGGATGACACCCCCAAACAAATCGATAAGCTCAATCGCGGGCGAAGGCGTTTTCTGAAGGGGGTGGCCGGAGCTGCACTTTTGGCAGCCATCGGCAAAAACATCGATTTGCTTCTACCCATGACCGTCTGCCGCCCCGGGGAGTGGAAAGGTCCGCTTACCGACCACTTTGACGGCACATACTTTTACAATCCGTCCCCCTACAGGAAAGCAGCCACCAAAACACACAAGCCATCATCTCTGCTCGGCTGGTTTTTCAGAAAACGCATTCGCCAAGAATATCCCACCATATCCCGTAACGAGCACAAGCCGGAATTGGCGACAGAAGTTACCGGGAAATCCTGGGAAGTCACCATGGTCAATCACTCTACCCTTCTTATCCGGATAGCGGGCAAAAACATCCTGACGGATCCGGTATGGAGCGAGCGCACCAGCCCTGTTCAATTTGCCGGACCTCGCCGAGTTCGCCCGGTCGGCATAGAGTGGGAGCATCTCCCGCGCATCGATGTATGCGTCATCTCTCATGACCACTACGACCACTTCGACGCCCCAACTCTCAAACGACTTTACGAGCGGGATAACCCGCTCTTCATCGTCCCGCTCGGGCTGAAAAGCCTTTTAGAATACCACACCGCAACTACTCCTCGCTGTGAGGAAAAAGATTGGTGGCAAACCGTACGCATTAATTCGGAGCTCACCATCACTCTCACCCCTGCCCTGCACTGGAGCAGACGCTACCGTACGGCTGCCTCCGGCAATCGTTCTCTCTGGTGCGGATTCTTCATGCAGGTGCACGGAGGCCCGTCCGTCTACTTTGCCGGAGACACGGCTCTGAGCCCCCTCTTTTCAGAAATTAACAGGCGCTTAGGAGCACCGGACCTTGCCCTGCTTCCCATCGGCGCATACCGTCCGGACTGGATTCGGGCGCACCATACAAGCCCGGCTGATGCCGTTGAAGCCTTCCGCCAACTACAGGCAAAACAAGCCATTGCCTGCCATTTCGGCACCTGGCAGCTCGCGGATGACGGACTTGACGAAGCTCTGCATGACCTCTCAACAGCGCTGAACACAGCCCACATCCCGCCGGAACAATTCCAAGCTCCCCTTAACGGGCAAACATTGAGAGGAAAAGCATAATATCTTGTTTTCTCCGTTTAATGCTCCAACAAAACACTATAAGCTTCAGGGCAAACGCATTGGGCGACGTGTCATACAGAAAATACGGCTTCAAAAATCTTTTTCATGTATTCAACATCCACAGTACAAGCGAATTGCATGTTCTTTACGGATAGTTTTTCGTTTGTGAGCTTCTTATATCGCCT
>JAFQDN010000017.1 GCA_017415995.1 Akkermansia sp.
ATATATAAGCATTGTATGCAATACTAATATATTATATTAAAATCACTTGTTTATATACAGCGTTTTAAGAAATTCATAATCAACAAATAAGATACATTTAATAAATTTTGCATGACACAATCCCCAATGCGTTTGCCCTGCTATAAGCTTGACAGGAGGCAAATTTCTTCCTATGCTACTTCAGTATAGGATAAGTGACTTTTTCTCTTCATTATATTATGCTTGACTCCGAACAACAGAACTCGCTCAGCTCCATAGAGGGCAACCTGAATCAACTGCAACAATTGAAAAATAGCATCTCTTTTCTTCAAGAAGAAGAGGGGCGTAAATTCGAAGCGGAACTCTTCAAGATACATAAATCATTTGACCGAGAATTATCACAATTTAAATCCAGCACACCGATTATTATCGCAACCGGCATGTTGAAAGCCGGCAAGTCAACGCTTGTGAATCTTCTTGCTCGCACAACCTTGGCATCCCCCACCGGATACGGAATTGACACCACGCTGCGCCCGGCCCTCATCCGAATGAGTGAAGAACATGATAAGGTTACGGCAACAAAAGGAGAAATCGTTATATATTACAACGAAGGAGGAGACCCCGGCACTCTTTTAGGATACGTATTTGACCAATTGCGAAGCATTGAACCAGCCAAAGACGAGTCTCGAAACCTGAGAGAAAAACACCTACCGCTTAACGAATACCACCTTCGAGAAATACTCTGCAAAGAACCGGGCGTTTCCAAAGAATTAGAACAAGAACCGCTGCTTGTCGTCATCACCACACCGTTCCAAAAAGATGCCAAGCTTCTACAAAATGGCTGCATGCTGTTAGATATGCCCGGCTTGGATTCCAACATGGCAGAAATCGCTAAAAACAAGAGTAAATCAGACTATAAGCGCTTGATTGGAGAATGTGATTTGCTACTTTTCGTACAAAGCTCTGTAGCACCGCTCAATCAAGATGCTTCTGAGTTACTTCGCGATATTATGAACACGCGGGGCGAAGGCACAACAACTGTCGTGCAGAATCTGATGCGAGCTAAGGCATGGAGAGAAAAAGAAAGGCTTGAACAAGAAGAAAGCGAACAATCTGCACATGCCATCAACATCATTAAAAACTATTTTCCCAACAATACTTCCATCCATTGCTTCACGGTCAATTTAGGAATGGCGTATGATGCCTCATTTATGGGTAAAGATTTTCTGAATGAAAACTATTATCATAACGGAGAAACAAAAGTTACCAATGAGAAGGATTTGCTGAGTTTTTCCGATTTTGAAAATTTAGAAGAAGGGCTTTTTGATTCCATCAGCAATAACAACACTAATTACCGCATCAAAACTTGCTGCGCTAAGATTAAAGAACAAACAAACAAATACAGCGATACCATTAAAGAACTTAAAATAGCTCTTGAGAAGAAGCTTAATAATCAGGTTCAAGAAATCAACGCGTGGAGAGCCCTTCGCGCTCAAGCTGAAGCTAAACGCTCGACTCGATTTATCAAAGACAACGAAAACATTAAGTTGAACAAGTCCGCTATTACATGTGATATTTCATCCCGTGTTTTAAAAGAACATTTCCCGGATATAGCCATGCTTCCGGATAATGATACTGCATGTATCAAAGGAAGCAAGGTAGATGAAATTGTAAAAAAATGCAAAGATTGCTACAGCAATATGATTGAACAGCAATTCAAACAACTGCGTTTGACCGATTTCACCATTGAAGTTGAAGATTTGAACTCAGGCACACGCTACCAAAACGTAGCTTTCGCAGAAGGTTGCAATGATCTCCGCAAACATACCGACGACTTACTCAAGAATAAAGAAGAAGACTCAGACGTATTAAAAGCGTGCAAAAATCACCTACGTAATCAACTGAACACAAACATTCTTTCCGGTACGGACACCATTAACATTTCAACCGATGGGCTGAATGATTATACATGCAGTCAATACAAGAAAATAGTAAGCAAGTTGATTTTTTTTACGGGGGAAGAAAAATACAAAAAGAACGTCTGGAAGGATGACAAAGAGGCTGAGAAAATGCAACGTCATTACGAATCCGAAGAAGCGAGACTTTTGAAAGAAAATGCAGTCAATGCGTTTAATGATACTCTACGCAAAAAATTGGAGGAGTTCATCAACAAATATCAAAAAACAGTCGATGAAAAAATAAAAGAAGCAGAAGACCACAAACATCGTTACGAGTCGGAACTAAAACAAATAAAAACGATACTGAGCACACTCACCGCCATACACAACAGCAACAACAAAATTACTCGATAGTATGAAAAACATCATTTTTTGGACGTTTGCCATCTTGCTGTTTTATTTTTCAGCAGAAATTATAGCCAAAGGTCAGACACTCAACGAGGTTGGCCCCTACCCCATACTGGGATGGCTGCTGTGGGGAAGCATAGCCTTTGTCATCTTACACTGGTTCATCATACCAATCATCCAATTTGCCGGACTGAAGCGCCCACACAATCTTACTATCCAAAACCGAGCAAACCACGCGCTCAAGCATCTGCGTTCTCTGCCGAAAGAACAGAAAAACGAATCCGTAAGCGCGCTAATCGGTGAGATAGAATCTTACCTCAAGCGAGACATGGAACAGGAACTTAAAAAAGCGCTGGACAACTATAAACAATACCATGATCTTCGCAACAAACGAGCAAATGCCATTATCAGAGAACACTGCAAGTTAGCCATTATGGGCACCGTCATCAACAGGAACGCGCTGATAGACGGAATCATCATGCTGGTGCTGCAAACAAAGATGGTCATCGCTCTTGCTCGCTGTTATGGCTACAAACCTTCCCCCGTATTCAACATGCTGTGCTTTGGTTGGATTATTGCTAATTCTCTCACCAGTTATCTATTGCAAGATGCAGCGGATGCTATTGCGGAAAGCGCTCAGGAAATATACACCGAGTTAGCCTTAGAAGAAAGCTGTGGGATCGCGCTCAAATCCATTCCTTTAGCAGGCAGATTCCTCTCTTTCTTAGCGGAAGGAATATTGGTCGGCACCACAGTCTGCGCTACCGGATTCATTTTCCGTAGGCAGTTGCAAAAAGAAGTCTCGATTATGTCTAATAAAGACAAGATACAGAATTTTAAATCGGCTCGCCGCGAGGGGCGTAAAGAAGCAGTCATTGCCTTAACTTCTTGCGTACCTCCAAAAATGAAAGACTACCTCAACAATTACTTTACAGATAAGGGAGACGCGAAAGATATAAATCTTGAAGCAGAAGTCGAAAAATAGAGGACGAGCTTAACTTTCCTCCGGGGGGAGCAAAAAGACCAGGCGGTCCAGGCCATGGTGATTTACTTCATTCCACAAAGCCTTTTCGTAGGATGAGACGCGTTCGTTACGTTCGTCATCAGTCAGCAGAGTAGCCATTTCATCCCCCAAGTTTTCCACCAAAGCCTGTTCAGACAAACGCCCGACCAGCTCGCTCCAGAACGTTGAGTCACGAAACTCCTCCAAGACATCGGAGTAAAAGGCAGCATCCACATAGGGACGTTTGAAAAACCAATATCCGCAATCCGGATTAAGCTCCATATGGCGGCGGATAGAGGGGATTTTGGCAGCGGATTTGAGGATGGAAACACAGAGTTTATGCCACGCGGCAGAACGCGCATCATTGTCCTCCGGCATAGCCTGCCCGAGCATAGTAAGCACCATGGCGCTCATCTCCGCCAAGTGCAACAGCTCGGACTCGCTCAGTTCCAAATCAGCCTTGCTCATCTCAGGGAGAGGGTTCTCAAATCAGCCCCAACTGCATGCGCGCCTCCTCCGTCATCATTTCCTGATTCCACGGAGGATCCCACACAAACTCCACATTCACATCACCTACACCCTCCAAAGCGTAAATACCGGCCTCGGCCTCAGCCATCATGTGAGGTCCCATGGTACATCCGGGGGCGGTCAGTGTCATCATCACATGCACGTAAGCACCTTTCTCAGGCTGCGGAACAATTTCCACCTCATAAATCAGCCCTAAGTTGACGATATCGACGGGGATTTCGGGGTCATAGATATTCCCCAAGACCTTCCATACCTGCTCTTCCAGGGAGAGGTTTTTCATATCCTCCTGAGCTTTTGGCTCTTCCGGGGGAATAATGCCGGCACGCGTCGCCTCCTGCCGGGTAATGCGCACCAGTCCAATGTCCGTAGCCGCAGTAATGGAGTTTCCCAGCATCTGCGTGATATAAATCCGCGAGCCCTCCGGCAGCACTACGGCATTTCCGGCGGGTACTTGCACACCCGCTATTTCAGCCTCCGTGATGACTTCCTGATTAAACATATCGCGCCACAGATTATGGCAGATTTTCTCTCACATGCAAGCCTTATCTCTGACTTACCACTACTCCATTGTCTCTGCGCATACTGTCAGAGAGAGGAATAAAAGCTCAGCCGTGAATAATCAGGACACTACGCACGGTATCCTCCCCCAAAACAGCGTTGAGAAGACGAATAATCTGGGGTTTACGTTGATTGAGCTCATAGCGCACCGCCGGGTGTGAGGTACGAATACGGGCTTGGTGGCGAGCAATGGAAATAAGCTCCGCGCGGGAGGCAAGGAAATCCCCGGCGGCTTTTCTCCAAGCATCAGCCAGTACTTCCGGAGCATGTTCCGCAAGGGAGATGTCCATTTTTTCCACCAATGTAGCCAGGATTGCCTCCATACTGCGGACATTGGCCTCGGCGGACAACTCAGGCAAGATACCGTAAAGATCAGCAAAGGCCTGTCCCCGCTCACGTTCACGGCGCGACATAAATCTGGCGGGGCGGCGAGAACCATCCTCAGCACACATTTCCGTATAGCGAGGAGACGAAGCGTGCTCCGAGGCGGCAATGGGAGTATCAGCCAAGACGGGTTCCACCGGAATGCCACGTTTTCTTTTTTTGCGCGGAATAGCCATAGGGGCAAAAAGCCGGTCACGGCACAATAAGGCCGGACCGGCTCATAGGATTAAAAAAGAGAAGCAGCGCTTTACTCACCGTCATCACCGATGGCGCTGACGGGGCAATCAGCCATGGCGGACTCGCAAGCCTCAACACCTTCGTCAGTGTCAGGCTGGTTGTACACGATGGAGTTACCGTCTTCGTCCTCTTGGAAATAATCGGGAGCGTTAGCAATGCAAAGACCGCAAGCTATGCAGTTGGTATCCACATAGAACTTGCCGGGAACGTTATTTTCATTTCTTTCGTCGATTTCAGCCATAATGTGTGTAGGGGGATTAGAGTTGCCCTGTCTTATTTTTACCATTTTTTCACAGAATGCAATCTTTTTTTATTGCAAGAGCGCATTTTTCGGTACAAAATAGGCGCATGCAAGAGGAAAAAGAAGAAAAAAAAGGGATAGTTACCCGAATGATAGCATATATCCGCAAATGCGGGATACTGAACATAGCGTGTAGTGGACTGTTTCTGCTTTTTCTGATGAGCGCAGCGGGAGTATTCCTGTATTTGCACCGCAACACACCCACGAACAAGTGGGGCGAGCGAGAAACAGCCTTTCCGTGGCAAGGAGAGGGAATCCGCATCAACTCCGTACAGCGAGGCTGGAAGAGCGCGGATGAAAACAAGTGGATGAAGGAACGCGGTATCACGGATTTTCCGTTTGCGGAAATAAACTTAGGAGAATGCAACGGCAACGGCACCGTATTCGTACAATTTGTGACCCCGGAAGGACATACATCCGGAAAACCGGTTTCCATCCTTTACCGCAACGGCAACTTCATTGCAACGGAGGATCCCTTCTGCAAGGCGGAGGGGAAACAAGCATTCGTCTACGGTTATCCGGGTTACACGGATCCCCATGAACTCATCCTGCATTGCATGGATGAGGACAAACCGCATTGGCAAGTACACATCAGCCACAGCCCGGAAACCACCGGAGCACGCAAGTTGCACAATCTCGGATTTGCCACTGTCCCGAAAAACACAGTCTACAAATAATAATGGCCAAGGAAACAACACACGCCACGGAAGCGGAGGGAAGCGGAAGCAAGAAGAGCATTTGGGCAAGGCTGCGGTGGCTATACAGCATCCTGAGCGGAGCCCTGATGGCGCTGGCATTCGTACCGTATGATTTCAGTGTACTCATCTGGGTGGGGCTTATCCCCCTGCTCTGCATTTTGTGGACCGGGCCGGCGCGATTTTGGCCGGGATTCCTGATGGGGTGGCTGTACGGCATGGGATGGTACTGCGTCAGTTTCAGTTGGATACGGGAGGTAGGCATCGTTTTCAACACCCCGACCCCGGTATTTTTGAGCATAGCCTTCATTCCTCTGATGGCGGTGTATTCCTGTTTACCCGGGCTCTGGGCAGGCTTGGCAGCCACACTGTTACGCCCCGGAGAGGAGGCAAAACCGTCTACGGGTAATATGAGTCCCGCCAAGCGCAAAGAAGCGTGGAAGAGCTGGGCCATGCGCGACATGCTCAGCACCGTACGCTCTGCAGCCGGCTGCGCTGCGCTTTGGGTTTGCATAGAATGGTTGCGCGCGCACGGCACCCTTGGCTTCAGCTGGAACAGCCTCGGCATGGGTATGTACCATGGGTTATCACTCGTCCAGTGGGCAGAGTTTGTGGGCACCACGGCACTTTCCTTTGTGCCGGCATTCATCAACGTGATATTATGGGGAGCAGGCCGCCGCGCCTACCTGTGCATGAAAGGCACCTCGTCCCTCTGCCGCACATGGGATTTTTACGGCAGCATGGTATTGTTGTTCATCATGTTTTTGGGAGGGATTTTACTGGCAAAGTCCTATTCAGCCCCGGCCCTGATGCAGCGAGAGAGCACCCTGCAAGTTCCCGTACTGGCCGTGCAAATAAATCAGGACCAAAAAGAGCGCATGACCATGAGAGCCAAGCGTCTCTTGACCACGGACAACGAGCAGAACGCCCGCTACCTCAAAGCAACGGAAGAAGCATTGGAACAAGTGCTACGCAAACAGGCGCAAAACGCCATCACCAATGAGCACGGCCTGGCATTCACCCTCACCAAACCGGCTTGGGTCATTTGGCCGGAAAGCGCCTTGGGCATCGACCTGCAACGCAATACCGTGGACGGCACACTATTTATAGATCCCAAATACCTGAACGGCTTGGATTCCGGCGTATTTTTCGGAGAAAGCCTGCCGGAGCTGCGCAAGAAAGCGTATACGGATTTTGTACTTTTCACCGGAGCGGATGAACGCCGATACATAGAAGGCGACACCCCCGGCACCCTCCGAGCCCGCCCGCAGGGCATGTACAACTCCCTTGCGTGCATTCCGGGAGATTTCAACAGCGTACAGACCGCCTCTAAACAACACCTGATGCCCTTCGGCGAATACATACCCTACGCGGACTCGTGTGAGTGGCTCAAGGAAATCTATTCCGAGGTTACCGGCACGCAGGTGGGAGATGGCATACACCCCGGCACCGGCAACGAGCCCTTGCAAGTTCCCGTACCGGGTACGGGAGAAACAATCGGCGTAATCCCGGCAGTGTGCTACGAAGATACCGTCGGAGATGAACTGACCAAGTTTGTACGCCCCGGACCACAAGTGATTGTCAACATCAGTAATGACGCCTGGTTCCGCAACTCCGCCTGCGGAGCCCAGCAGGCACGCAATGCAGCATTCCGCTGCATCGAACTGCGCCGCCCGATGGTCCGAGCAGCCAATATGGGAGTAACCTGTGCCATAGCCCCCAACGGAGCGTTTATTGATGCCCTGCTGAATGAGGATGGCACCCCGCACCTTGCAGGCTACAGCTACGCCATACTCCCTGTGGATAGGAATGCGGGCTATACCTTATATGCCCTGCTGGGCGATTGGGCCGTAATCCTGTGCGCCCTGATTGCCTTGGGGTGCATGGTACCTGCTATAATCAAAAAACACAAAAAAGCCTAAAACACCTCGGGGATATCCTCCCAGCGGGTCGTATAGCAGCGCGACAAAAACTCCTTGTGACAAGGAAGTTGCGTACCCTGATTGGCAAAATGTATATTGTGTCCGCTTTTTTGGAGAGAATCCAGCACGCGCATTAACTTATTCGGGCCGACTTGCGGATGCTCGAACGTGGGTTGTACGTGCTGAACTTTCTCCAGACCGGCCAGCAATACGCCAACCTTTTTGTATTCATAGCCGGGCCTGTACAAGCGCTCCAACAAAGCTGCAGCGTAATGGGTGAACAAGCGAGTATCGTCACTGTGGGCAGGCAGCGTCACCCCCTGATGAGCCGAATAAATATTCTCTGAGCGTTCATAATGAGAGGTCCGCAGCAGCACAAAAACCTGCGTTGCCATCAAGCCCTCATCCCGCAAAATACGCCCGGCTTTTTCCACAAAACGGCACAGCGTTTCGCGCAGCAGGGGGAGCTCTGTAACACCCTCGCGCAGGGAACGAGAAACCATCACTTGCGTGCGCACATTCCCGGTATCCATCCCGGGGCAAGAAGTACCGCTCAGCTCCAAGGCCAACCGCTCCCCATGCACACCGAAACTTTTGCGCAAACGGACGGGGCCGTACGCCACCAAGCCCGCCGCCGTACGAATTCCCAGAGCATGCATGCGTGGTGCAAGTTTTCTGCCCACGCCCCATACCTCCTCGACCGGAGTTTCCTGCAACAGAGGCAACCACTGCTCCGGGGAGGATAAGTCACACACACCGAGCATGTGAGGGCTGTGTTTTGCGGTTTCGTTGGCCAATTTGCACAGTGTACGGGTAGGCGCAATCCCCACGCTGACGGTAATGCCGGTCCAGCGGCGTACGCGCTTGCGCAACTCTCGGCAAAAAGCAAGCCAATCACCACCCGGCACCTCTGCAAACGCCTCATCAATGCTGTATTGCTGTATATCCGGCAGAGCATCCTCCAAAACGCTCATCACGCGTGCGGACAAATCACTGTACAACGGAAAGTTTGCGCTGCACACAACGGCATTGGCAGCACTGAGACGCTCTCGGCACTTAAAATAGGGTTCGCCCATGGCAATCCCCATACTCTTAGCCTCCGGACTGCGAGAGATGACACAGCCATCGTTATTGGAGAGCACCACGAGCGGGCGCCGTCGCCAATCCGGACGGAACACCTGCTCGCAGCTTGCAAAAAAGTTATTGCAATCAAAGAGTAAAAACATCCGCCACGGGAAGACGCAGGGTTACAACCCCAGCTTGGACATCAAGAGCTCTGTAACCAGCTTGGGATTCGGCTTCGGGTTGCTGACTTTCATCACCTTACCGGTTAACGCATTGATAAGTTTGGTATTACCGCCTTTAACAATGGCCACCATATCCGGATTTTCAGCCAGCACGGCATCGACTGCGGCTTCCAACGCGCCGGAATCAGCCTTTTTGAAACCCAGCGAAGCAGCAACAGAGGCGGCATCAGCCTCCGGCTTATCCCACAGCACAGCGAGTACCTCCTTGGCTTGGCCGGTGGAGCAAATACCATCTTCCACAATATCCACCAAACCGGCCAGAGTCGCGGGAGGCACCGGGAAATCCTCAATCCCGATTCCCTTCTCGGCCAGCAACGGGGGTAACGTGTTGATAAGCCAGTTGGCAACCTTGCGCGGAGCTTTCGTCACGGTGGCAGCCTGCTCAAAATATGCGCACAAACGGGCATCCGCCACCATGGTATTGGCATCGGCCACGGGCAGTCCGTATTGGTTCATCAGGCGGTTGCGACGCACATCCGGCAGCTCCGGCAGCTCATGCTGCATTTTCTCCACGTACGGAGCAGTGTGCACCGGGATTAAATCCGGGCATGTATGGTAGCGGTAATCATGGGCATTTTCCTTGGTACGCATCACAATGCTTTCCCCGAGGTCGTCATCCCAGCGGCGAGTAGACTGCACTTGGGCAATCCCCATATCAAGTTCCTCTGCTTGACGGGCAATCTCATAAATGAGCGCACGTCTTGCAGCCGACATGGAGTTAATATTCTTCATTTCAATTTTTGCCCCGAGCTCCTTTTGTCCCTTAGGACGCAGCGAGACGTTAACATCGCAACGCATTTGCCCCTTTTCCATATCGGCATCAGAAATACCGCCGCAAATAAGGATTTGCTGCAAGCTCTTGAGGTAGGCATAGGTTTCATCCGGAGAGGTCAAATCCGGAGCCGATACGATTTCCATAAGCGGAGTACCGCCTCGGTTATAGTCCACCAGGGAGTAATTACCGTAGTGGGTCAGCTTGGCGGCATCTTCCTCCAGATGGATGTGGTCAAGCTTAACCGTACGCACCACGGCACCATCGGATTTCACCTTGCAATCCGGAGGAAACGCCCAAGAATAAAGCGGAACCTCACCACCGATGCACAGAGGTAAATCCAGCTGGCTGGTCTGGTAGTTTTTCGGCATATCCGCGTAAAAATAGTTTTTACGGTCCCATTTGGAAAGCTCGGGGGTAGAGCACCCGAGCATCAGGCCGGTCAGCACCGTACGCTCAATAGCGTATTCATTAAGAACCGGCAGCGCCCCCGGCATGCCCAAACAAGTGGGGCATACGTTGGTATTCGGTTCATAACCGAACCCCGCCTTGCAGGAGCAAAACATCTTCGTGGCTGTCTTAATCTGACAGTGTACTTCCAAACCGATTGTTACCAGATAATCAGATATGGGCATATTCTTTATTGCGTTTATTTTGAAAGTGAAGCGGCCTCTTGCAAAGCTTCATCCAAATCCACATGGAATGAGGCATCAAATACGGAGTCAAACCAATGGCAGTGAGCCTCTCCCAAGCGAATGTACACATCCTGCAAAGCCTCGGAAAAAGAATCGTATGCAGCCTCATCATAATCCGGAAGCGATGCAATGCGCACAATTTCCGCGCGGATTCCCCACAGCAACGGCTCAATGGGGGCATACACCAGCCTAACGGAGGCATCAGACTCCGGAGAAAACGGGCGGTCCGCAACGTCTTGCTGAGGACTCAATTTTTTAAGACGTTCCGACAAAAGGGAGAGTTGAATGGCTGCATCATCGGCAGTACGGGCATCCTTCACGGCACGCAAGGTATCCAACACGGCACGGTCAGGCTCTACCAAGCGTTTGTAGCGCAGCAGCTCGCTGCGGGTTTCCGCATCCGTCAGCAATTCTCGCGGTTCTTCCAAATAAACCAAGTAGTCATCGCTGAACATGCCGTTCTCCACAGAGTAACGGAATTGAGCAATCAGTTTTTCTGCACCGTAACAGCGCAACGCACATAAGCTGTTGAACTCCTGCGTTAAATCCTCCATGGATTCCGCAATGCTTGCATGCAGCTCATCCATTTCCAAAAGCTCCGGATTCGTGGGGTCATACAGTTTTTCCGCTACA
The DNA here is from genome assembly GCA_017415995.1 of Akkermansia sp. Lineage (GTDB taxonomy): Bacteria > Verrucomicrobiota > Verrucomicrobiia > Verrucomicrobiales > Akkermansiaceae > Akkermansia. The sequence continues at coordinate 11,321 of JAFQDN010000017.1, forward strand.
GCTAATGCCTTGTCCACCAACTCCCGGAAGCGTGGTGCTGCGGCATCCGCATCCGCTTTATCAGCCACACCGGACAACAAAAACCACATATCATTGCACAGGCTGAGCAGCTCTCGACCGTAGTCCTCAGCATGCTGCTCCGTTGCCACGCGAGCCTCATCCGGCCGGGCATCTGCCCGTGGCTCCACTGCCCCCAGTGCCATGGCCGTCGGCAATGCAGCCATTACAAGAGCAGTCACTGTGCGTTTGTTCGTCATCGGGCGACCATTATACAACATTTACATTTTTTTTCAAGCCACTATTCAGCGTATTTTCAAAAAAGTTATTCGTATTACGATTCCACAGACACGATTTTTGCTTGTAAAAGCAAGAGAAGTAGAGTAGTATTTGCAACGCAATTTTTCTACATGACTATGGATTTCAGAACATATCTTCGTCATCATCCTGACAAGAACGGCTATTTCGGCCGTTTCGGTGGTGCATACCTTCCGGATGAGCTTAAACCCGCCTTTGAGGAAATCACGGAAGCTTATAACAGCATTTGCCACTCCGCGCAATTTATCAGCGAGCTGCGGCGCATTCGCAAGCAATTCCAGGGGCGCCCCACGCCGGTGTACCATTGTGAGCGCCTCTCCCGCCTTAACGGAGGTGCCCAGATTTACCTGAAGCGCGAGGATCTCAACCATACAGGAGCGCACAAACTCAATCACTGCATGGGTGAGGGATTGCTGGCCAAGTTCATGGGCAAGAAGAAGATAATTGCCGAGACCGGAGCCGGTCAACACGGCGTAGCTCTTGCTACGGCAGCAGCCTACTTCGGCTTGGAGTGTGAAATCCATATGGGCGAGGTAGACATCGCCAAGCAAGCCCCGAACGTAACACGCATGAAGATGCTGGGAGCAAATGTGGTATGCGTCAAGCACGGATTGCGCACCCTCAAAGAGGCAGTGGACAGCGCATTCGAGGCTTACCAGCGCGATTACAAGACGGCGATTTACTGCATCGGCTCCGTATTGGGGCCTCACCCCTTCCCCATGATGGTGCGCGATTTCCAAATGGTGGTAGGACACGAGGCGAGAGAACAATTCATCGAGATGACCGGCATCATGCCGGACATAGTGTGTGCCTGCGTGGGCGGTGGCTCCAACGCCATGGGCATGTTCCCGGCATTCTTGGACGACCCGGTGGAGATTTACGGCGTCGAGCCCTTGGGCAAGGGTGAAAGGTTAGGAGACCATGCCGCTTCCATGAGCTACGGGGAAGAGGGCATCATGCACGGGTTCAACAGCATCATGCTCAAGGATGAAAACGGCGAGCCAGCCCCCGTGTACTCCATTGCCAGTGGCTTAGACTACCCCTCTGTGGGACCGGAGCATGCATACCTGCGCGACATCGGTCGCGTGAAGTATGATTCCGTGTCCGATGAGGAAGCCGTGGATGCCTTCTTCAAACTCTCACGGTATGAGGGAATCATCCCAGCGTTGGAAAGCTCACACGCCATTGCATTCGCCATGCGCAAAGCCCGCGAGATGGGCACCGGGGCCATCCTCGCCAACTGCTCCGGCCGTGGAGATAAAGACGTGGACTACATTGCCGAGCACTATGGTTTCGGCGATCAATACCGCTTCTGACATTCTGCACACCTCCTTTCAACAAAATCGCGTTAGTCGGCACCCCCGCTAACGCGATTTTGTTCTCACAGGAGAAGTATTGTCAACAACAACAATTTCAGCCACCGCGCAAAGAGCGGCGGAAATGAAAAATTACGTTCACGCAGATAACGGAGCTCCGGCAACAAGCGCTACGTATCATGCCCAAAAATCTGCGACATCCCCCAAGCGACTCATGCTTACATAACGGGTGCGCAGCAAAGTGCTGTCTCTATGCCCTATCTCATACTGCAATTCATTGTAGTTGCGAAAATAACGCAAATGGTAACTGGCAAAGGTGTGGCGCAACACATCAGGAACCCAGTGACTGAAGCCGCCCAGGCGGCGCAGCTCACGCCAATGCCTCAACCATTGAGGCGGGCAAATACGCCCTACCCCTGCGCACCCTTCAAGCAAACGCAACAATGGCGCATGAATACTCACCAAACGCGCACCACCGGTCTTGCTATGCTGAGGTAAGATACTGATACATCGATTCTTTAAATCCACTTGTTCCCAACTCAGGCGTGCCACTTCGTGCGGGCGTATACCGGCATAGAGCATCATTCCCACCGCTGCAAGGCAACAGCCATCACCGTACTGACGCGCAGCGCCCAGTAAACACTCAATTTCACGCGGTGACAGCACCTCAATGCGCCGTTCAACTACTCGCGGAACCTCCACCAGCAAAACAGGATTCTCGCTACACCATCCACGCCGCACCGCTGTGCTGAATACCCCGCTTAGCACCAGCCTCGCCTTTTGGCGTTGCCTAGGAGTATCAAAAGCAGTCTCAATATACGCTGTACATTCCTGAGGAGTTATAGCTCGTACACGCCTCGAAGCCAAACCCTTACAACGGTTCAAAAAGCGCTTGGTAAAGTAACGGAAATCACTCTGAGTCCGCGCACGACTTTCCAGCCTCGCTTCCACCGCTGCGCGCACAGCTGTCTCGAAACTCACAGTTCGCTCCTGCCGCCGCAGCGATTCTACCCCGGCAGCTATGCAACGCCGAGCCCGTTGCACCCGTCCCCGCCCCGCATGCATTGCTTCGCATGCCACCTGTGCAACTTCCAGCACATCGCCACCACAGCTCTTGAGTAGAGCCAAGGCTGCCATCTCTTTTTCCGTTATGCTTACTTGAATTGTATTCATCATGTGTAGACCGGTTTCCGAATGGGTATGATAAAGCGCGACGGGAAATTGAGTAAGTCACTCAAAACAATCCCATCTCCTTAATAATTAACCAAAAGCATACACAACTATGATTACAACTATCGTTACCATGATCAGCCCCTTTGTGGTGGCCGACCAGCAGGAGCAGGTTGCCACTCCGGTAGAGACTACTGCCGCTGTAGCTTCCTATGACTGGAATGCTCAGACCATGACCTCTTCCGAAGCAGAGGAATCCCCCGATTGTAGTGCCATGGGCACTTTCTGCCTCATCCCCGGAGGAAGAGGCGCTCAGTGTGTCGATGACTGGCATATGGCATAACAAGCATTAATTTCAGGGGTAATGTTATAGTAATATAACATTACCCTTTTTTGTTACCATAATGATACTGTTACTCACCAGCAGCCATGATGTAACGACAGACATCCTTATGCCCTACCTGAGGGAGAGAGGTGAAGTCTTTCGCTTTAACATAGACCTGTGGCAACAATATAGTTGGAGCATATGGAACGGAGGGTATGAAATAACCGACCCCTCTGGCCGAATATGCAGAGAAAAAGAGGTAGGTGCGGTATATGAACGCAAAGTAGTTTTCAATCCGCCCTATATTGACACTCCTGCAGGAGGGTGTCCGGAAGCATGGCTTCGCAATGAAGTAATGCTCATTTGGAGCAGTATCAAAGACCTAGCATTCCATTATGGTAAGCTGGCTCTCATCCACCCGTCTCCATATGGCACATGGTATAAGATGCGCCAAATGAGATTGGCTGCAGAATACTTTACTGTGCCGGATTGGCAAATGTTGCATTCTGCCAAAATACGTTTATCCGCCCCGGTGGTCTGCAAAACGAATGGAGTGCAGCCGATGGGCAACGGAAAAATATTGGCGGTTAACAAAGTAGATCCAAATACCGTGGATGTGACTTATCCTTGGTTTCTGCAACAACAAGTAACAGATGCCACACATGATGTCACCGTCGCTTATATTGCAGGCAAGCTATTTGCCAGCGAAATAAAACGTGTATCCACCGTGGATAGTCGTATAGCTGCCGTTAACGGTCACGCAGAATGGCAGCCCTGCGAATTATCAGACGAGGAGCAACAGAAAATCATCGCCATGATGAAGGCAACCGGGTTATCGTTCTCCCGCCTTGATTTTATGAGGACGCCGAACGGCTTATGCTTCTTGGAGTTTAATCCAAACGGACAATTTGCTTGGCTCGACATTAAAAATGAGCGAGGTATGATAACGGCGATTTGCGATGAAATCATGCGCGTTCATAACCAACATATATCCTAATTATGAAAGGCAACCCTAACATTATCTGCCTATTGCAATTCCTGCTGTATGTTATCCTGCTGTCTGCCGGTGTATTATTAGTGATGTATTTACTGCTTAACTTCGCGGAATAAGAGGATAGGCTAAAAGCCCGGAATGCGTTACCCCCGTATTGCCTCAAAAAAAACAGTCACCGAAAAGTGGATGCCTCAAAATTGCGGTCACCGAAATTTTAGCGGATAATTGACTAAAAAACAAGGCAAATCCACCATTTTTCTGCCCCAAAATGACAGCGAGCGTAGCGAG
>JAFQDN010000018.1 GCA_017415995.1 Akkermansia sp.
GGGCTCTATTTCATTTTTGCTTGTTACCTAGGGCTTACGCCCTAGGCTAAGTTAGATCACCCGCTGACGCGGGTTCTGATTTAGGCTCCCGTCTTCGCTGCTGCGCAGCTACGCCGAGGCAGGCGCTGGCGCTCGCAAACACCCATTCAACTTCTGATTTCTCGCTCAACGCAAACTGTGGCATCAACCATAAACTTTAACAGAGCCTTTGTTTTTATCCTTTTCGAATCGCAAGATGGGGAGTAAGAATGAGGATTTGTTCTTTACAGGGGGTGTAGCAGAGTGATAGAATAGAGGGCGAGAGATGAGAGAATACATCATCAGGCGATTGTTGCTGATGCCCATCACGCTGATAGGCATCACCTTTGTGGTGTTTTGTCTCACGCGGATGGTGCCGGGCGGCCCCATTGAGAGGGTGCTGCAAGAGCAGGCAATAGGGGCAATGAGTGGAGATAAGGCCCTGAGTACCGGAGCTGCGTCCTCCGTGAGTGAGGAGGATATAGAGCGATTGGAGGAGCTGTTTAACTTGAAGGAGCCGGTGTGGCTTTCGTATTTGCAGTGGTTGGGGATACGGCGTCGGGAAGTGGAGATAGCCAAGGCGGAGTTTGCTCCGGGGGAGGATACGGCAAATGTTGTCATTACCTCGCTGAGTGGGCACTCAGCGGTGGTGCAGGTAACGCGGCATGGCAAGAGCGCTCGATTTGCAGCAGATCCTTGGTTTGAGGAAGAAGGATGGCGTATACGCATTGAATCCCCGATGGATAGAGCCAAGCGCTGGGCAAGAAGAAACGGTGTGGAGAGTATGGAGGAAATCGAGAAGCGCGCAGCATCACCCGCATGCTCACGCTGGCGGGTGGTGGCGTACCGCAAGGCATATGACGGGCTATTGCAGGGGCAGTTGGGGCGTTCCTACAAGTATAATGAATCCGTGGCAGGGATGATGCTGGAGCGACTGCCTGTTTCCCTGTATTTCGGGGTGTTGGGCGTGTTGGTTTCATACATTATCAGCATACCGTTGGGTGTTATGAAGGCGCTGTACCACAAGAGTTGGTTTGACAGCGTAAGCAGCCTGCTGATTTTTATTGGCTATGCTGTACCCGGTTTTGCTTTGGGGGCGGTATTGTTGGTCTATTTAGGGGCAAGGCTGGAGTGGTTCCCGCTGTATGGGTTAACCGGCCCGGAGTTTCATTCATTGGGTTTTTGGGCTCAGCTCAAGGATTTGGCCATGCACACCGTGTTGCCGTTATCCTGCTATGTGGTGTCCGCTTTTGCCATGACGACCATGATGATGAAAAACAGCCTCATGGAACATCTTTCCGCAGATTACATGCGTACAGCCGTGGCTAAGGGGGTATCATTCCGCCGTGCTGTATGGAGCCATGCCTTCCGCAACTCATTTATTCCGTTGGCCTCCACTCTCGGAGGGGTGCTTGGTGGCATTATAGCGGGCTCCGTCCTCATCGAGCGCGTGTTTGACATCCAGGGCTTCGGCATGTTGAGTTTTCAGGCCTTGTTGGACAAGGATTACTCGTTGATAATGGGCACCGTGTTGCTCAGCTCCGTTATGATCGTTATCGGTAATCTGATATCCGACATCGTCGTGGCGATGATAGACCCCCGCATCAAGTTTGAATAAGTCCATCCATGAACAGAAAAAACAGCATCGGCGTTATCTTACTTGCGGTGGCCCTGTTGGGCAGCCTCGGTGAGCTGTTCGGGTGGTTGTTGCCCACTATATCCTGGCCGTTTACCGTTAGCCGAGATATGAGCATACTATCATTCCCCGGAGACACTCTGCCATGGCTGGCAGCGGATGGGCGAGTGCACTGGTTTGGTTGGGCGTGCATGGTATTGTGTGCCGGGGCAGGGTGTTATCTGCTGTTGCGTAGGAGCAGTAGCTTGCGCATGACTCCGATTTTTGAAAAGCGCTGGAAGCGTTTCCGGAGTTTGAAGCGGGGGTATTGGTCATTGCTGTTGCTGATGGGGCTTGTTGTTTTGGCCGGATTAGACCAGTGCATCGTGGGCAAACGCGCCTTAGCCGTGCGCTATGAGGACTCTTGGTATTTCCCGGCGTTTTCACGCAATGTAATACCGGGCAGCACCTTCGGACTGAGCGGAAATGAGGCGCATGCCGAGACGGATTACCGCAAACTCAAGGAGAATGCCGGTTCTTCGGGCGGGGTACAATGGGTGCTGATGCCCCTCATCCCGTATGACCCCACGATGGATGCCGCGCCCTTCCCCAAAGTGCCGTTGGAGGTAAAGGATGGTTTGGCTCATGATGAAGAGGGCAAACCGTATGACGGGCTGGCTTTCCGTTTGTACGCGGATGGTTCCACACACTTGCGTTTCCGTTACCGGAAAGGGGTGCCGGACGGCCATGCTCAGGGATGGGATGCCTCCGGGCGCGAGGTGTACTCTGCCCATTACCGGAATGCGCAGCCGGAGGAAGAGTGCTACCGTGGGGAGGGCACGGTAGGGGAGTTCCTCGCTTTGTCTGATGCTTCAGCCGTATGTCGTCTGTATTACCACCCCGCTCCGCCGCTGACAGGAGACCACTTGCTGGGAACCAATAGTCAGGGGGCAGACATAGCCGCGTATTTGTTCGGTGGGTTGCAGGTCAATATCAAGGCAACGCTGTTTTACCTGCCTGCGGTCTATGCCATCGGGCTTACACTGGGCATGCTCATGGGGTATTTTGCCGGAAAGTTTGACTTGGTGACGCAGCGCATCATTGAGGTGTTTTCACAGTTGCCGTTTTTGTTTGTGGTGATGGTGTTGGCGGATTTCGTGCCGATGCAGCTGCGTGGGATGTTCCTAATACTGAGTTTGTTGGCGTTGTTTGGATGGATGCATATCAGCTATTTGGTGCGCACGGCAACAATGAAAGAAAAAACGCGGGAATATGTGGATGCCGCCCGTGTTATGGGAGCCGGTACGCTGCATATTCTTTTCCGTCATATTTTGCCCAATTTGGTGGGTATTATCATCACGATAATACCGTTCAGCATAGCTGCAGTGGTGCTTTCATTGGCTTCGTTGGATTACTTAGGCTTCGGTTTGCCGGACACGTACGCCGGTTGGGGGCGCTTGCTGAATGATGGCTTGTCCAAGTTATCCTCGCCGTGGGTTGTCTCATCCGCCTTCTGTGCGTTGGCTATCACATTGTTGCTGGTCACTTTTATAGGCGAGGCCATTCGCGAGGCCGTGGATCCTCATCGCCATACATATTACGAGTAAAAATTAAACGATGCTTCATTCCACACAGACATTATGGCGGCAGCTGCTTGTTATGGGCATGCTGTGCTGTTGCTTTGTGTTGTTGAGCAGCTGCGGTGACCACCGTGATTCCGAGGGCGTGGCATGGCGCCCTCCGGCGGACTCCTCCATGCCAAAGGCCTTTGCTGAGCATGAACCGGTGCCGGATTATGCCCGCTCGTGGCGTATGCCGGAGGGATTCCGCGGGTTCCCGGCGCGGTGGAATAAACGCAACCGCGAGCACGTTCGCAAGGCGTGCGAATTGGCGCGGGATGAGTTCATTGCTGCCATGAGTTCTTTGCTGCGCGCCGAGGCCGGCAGTGAAATGTCGCGCTCAGCGGCGGTGTTACTGCGTTCCTCGCAGCAAAAATACCTCAACCTCGTGCAGCGTAGCTTGGAGGGGGATTACCTGGTGTTCCGTCCTACCTCTGACTTGCCGGACAATCTTGTTTGGGAGTATGGTGATAATGAGCCGGAGCTGGGGAGCCCGCAAGCTCGCAAGGGCGGGACCTTGCGCTTGGCCTTGCAGCGCTCATTCCCGGCTACGCTGTGCCTTTTCGGTCCCAACAGCAACCATGCCACCCGCCGGTACATATATGATGAGATAGATCTCCCCCTCATCCGCATTCATCCCGGTACGGGTAAGCTCATACCCGGTACGGCGGACCGTTGGGCGGTATCCCCGAATGGTCGCACCGTGTATTTTCATATTGATGAGCAGGCGCGCTTCAGCAACGGAGAGCACCTGACGGCGCGCGATTTCGTGACGGCGCTTTATGTCCGCACTTCCGCGCACAGTGCGGAGCCTTTTTACGGTGGCTATTACCTGAATAATTTTTCCCGTATCACCATTTACGGTAATAATGTGATTGCCGTTACCTTGGCCGAGGCTCGCCCCGCAGCAGCATATTATGCTGCCATACCGGCAAGTTGTACGCGTTTTTACGCTGAGTTCGGGCCGGATTATCCCAAGCGCTATCTGTGGCGCCCGGTGCCTACTACCGGGGCGTACCGAATCGAACCGGAAGGGCTGGTGATGGGGCGTAGTATTACGCTGAAACGGGTGAAAAACTGGTGGGCGAAGGATCGCCGCTACACGCGTTTCAGTTGTAATGTGGACCGCATTATCTATTCTTACATAGCAGAGAGCTCTAAAGTGCGCGAGCTCTTCCGAATCGGCCAGTTGGATGTTATTTCCGGGCGCGAATCCGACCTCTGGTACGAGGGGTTGGAGTGTGAACCCGTGCACAAAGGGTATATTCAGCGTGTGAGCTTCAGCAATATTTGGCCACGGCACAGCCTTGGCTTCCACATCAATTGCTCCCGCCCACCGTTCAATGATATTAATTTCCGCCTCGGGCTTGCCCATGCATTGCATGTACAAGCGGTTATCAATTCTGTTTTCCGTGGGGATTGTGAGCGGTTGGGGTCCTATTTTTCCGGTTTCGGGGCATACACGGATGATAGCATACGAGCTTTGCCCTATGACCCGGAGAAGGCGCGCGCCTATTTTGCCGCTGCGGGCTACACCCGCGAGGGAGGGGACGGCATTTTGAGTAAACCGGATGGCACCCGCTTGCAGGTGGTTGTCAGTTCCCGTATAGACCCGACGTATTCCAACTGCATGAGTGTATTGCGTGAGGATGCCGCTGCTTGTGGTTTGGATTTGCGCTATGAGCAAATGGATGATACGGTTTTCTTCAGCAAAATTAAGGACAAAAACTACAGTGTGGGCATTTTCAGTTGGGGATTTTCACCCATCATGCCGGATCCGTCACAGTTTTTCCTTTCGCAACAGGCCATCAATGAGGACGGCACCCCGGTGAAAGGCAGTAACAATGTGATGGCCGTTGCTAATCCGCAGCTGGATGCCGCCATACTGGATGCCCGTTCTGCCCGCACTGAGGAGCAGGCGACGGAAGCGCATCACCGAGTGCAGCAGCTCATTGCCAAGGAGGCTTGTTGGATTCCGGGATGGACGTCCGCCTATTGTCGGTTTGCCCAGTGGCGCTGGATCCGTTGGCCGGATTCTCCTACCTGCCGCTTTTGCCCTCCCCGCTATTTTGACCCGCTGGACAGTCATTTGTATTGGATTGATGAGGAGGAACGCACCCTCACTCTTAAAGCAAAGGCTGCGGGCAAAGCCTTTCCGGAGGAGGAGCTGGTTGTGCCGTTGCCTTCCCGCAAAAACGGCAAAAAAAATCTTTCGCGAGGAGCAGCAGGCGGGCTGCATACTCGCTCCGTTCCCTCCGCGCGCCATTCGTCGACAATACGCTGATTTTCCTCCCACACCTTCCACATTTGTTCATGAAAAAAATATTCAAATCCGAAGTCAACTTGCTGGAGGTACGCAACCTCACCACCGCATTCCGTACGGAATCCGGATTGGTGCGTGCGGTGGATGACGTGAGCTTCGATGTGCCACGGGGCAAATGCGTGGGCATTGTCGGCGAGAGTGGCTGCGGAAAAAGCGTAACCGCCATGAGCTTGGTGCGTTTGTTGCCCAAGCCGGCCGGGCAAATTATCCGCGGGCGGGTCATGTTTGACGGTGAGGATGTGCTCAAAATGTCGGATGAACGCCTTCGTGAGCTGCGCGGAGGGCAGGTGGGTGTCATCTTTCAGGAGCCGCTGCGAGCTCTCAATCCCGTGCACCTTATCGGAGACCAGATTGCGGAGACCCTTATGCTGCACCGAGGGCTTACACGCGCTGCCGCCTTGCGGGAATCCATCAACATTCTCAACTTTGTACACATGCCGGACCCGGAGTCACGCGTCAGCGAGTATCCCATGTCGCTTTCCGGGGGTATGCGCCAGCGTGTGGTCATTGCAATGGCTTTGGCATGCCGCCCCAAACTCATCATTGCGGATGAACCTACCACTGCACTGGATGTTACCGTGCAGCAACAAATTCTGGCTCTCATCCGCGAGTTGCGTGAGGAGATGGGCTCTTCCTCCATCCTGATTACTCATGATTTGGGCGTCATTGCCCAAAATTGTGATTATGTAGTGGTGATGTACGGGGGGCGCGTGGTGGAACGGGCCGAAGTAAACGAGCTTTTTGCCAATCCTCGCCACGCGTATACGCGAGCATTGTTAGCTTCCATGCCTCGCCCGGAGTACCCGCGCAAAACGCATCTGCCCACTATTCCCGGCAGTGTGGCATCCATCCATGAGTTTGTGCCCGGCTGCCGCTTTTGCCAGCGGATGGGGCGCGAGGGCGATACTCTTATAGACCGCCCCCGCCTCTTGGAGGTTGCGCCCAATCACTTTGTGGAGGCGTGTCCCATTTGCACAGCGTGATGCGTGGCGTTTTATGCTATTTTCTGCGTCTGTGTGCAGCCGGTGCGAGCCGTGCCAACATGCTGAGGGTTGCCGTAGCAGGCTCCAAAAATCCTTAAACAACATAGCCGATTGTCAGAAAACGGGGCGCACCCCCGGAAAATCAGATATGAAGCTTTTTGTGATTGACCTGACGTGTGGCTTGTAAGATACTATGGGCATGTCAAAGAAGGGATTGAAGAAGAAGATTCGCGAGTCCGGGTTGAAGAAGTCCCCGGCATCCTCGGCTGCGGTAGCTGAGGCTGCAGAGTTTTTGGCTCGAATAGAGAAGATTCGCCGTCGTTACAGTCCGGAAGCGGTGCAATTAACTCCCTTGCAGCAGGCGCTGGAGGAGCAGATTGAGAAGTCCTTTGCTGATGTCCGATGCCTGAGCGAACCCCGTGTGCTGTTGTGCGGCGAGGCTGAGGATGATTACATGAGCCAAGAGGCTCAGGCCCTGTTGTTCTCCCGCGAGGAACGGAATGACTGGCACGCCATCCCGGATGATTTGCTTTTTGCCTGTGATACTGCGTTGTGCTATGTGGGACCGGAGGCGTACCGATTCCTGATTCCGCGTTTCATGATTGGGGACTTGCATGGCGTAGTGCAGATATTCCCGGGAATGAGCTACAATCAATCCGACTCGTTAAAGGACTACATTTGCGAGCAAATGAGTCTCCTCAATGAAGCTCAGCAACAGTGCCTTTCCGATTTCTTGAACCTGGCGTGTGTAAATGAGTCGACAGGCGAGTACAGTAGGCGCAGCCAATTCCTCCCTTGGGAGTTGGTTGAATACCACTCCCATTATGATGAAAAGCAAGTAACCCACCGCGAGTTCGGCCTTATGCTGGTGCGCCGTTATGTTGAGCGTGTCGGCCTTAATAAAGTGTCGGAAGGTGAATATTAAACGTGCTTTGCTCCCTCAATGCAATGTCATCAGAGGGGGCAGGGGTGTTATCTGGCTCCGTATTGCAGGAGCAGACGCTCCATGTGTTGCCATGCCTCAGCATGCTGTAAATGCGGGAGTTGCTGTATGCGGCGGCACATTGTCAGTGGTCGGTATCTCTCATTCCCACGCGGAGCATGCCGGTGAGGCATGGCATTAGGATTCGCTCCGTTTGCTAGCATCCATTCCAATTTCAGCAGGGCGTCTTCCATGCTGAAATGATCATCCACAGGAGGCGCAGCTATGATAATGAGCTGTTGTACCGGAGTGGGGGAATGTTGTTCCGGCTGCACCTCCAAGCTCAAGATTCCTGCTGCGTGCATACGCTGCATGAGTGGGAGAGTTCCTTTGAGCTTCAGCAAACTGTACCAATCAGCCGTTTTCAGATATCCATGCTCCCACGCCCATTCCGCTATGATGTGTCCTGCCGAGTTCATACGAGCCGTGTAGTAAATACCGTCCTCGTTTTCCCATATACGTACGCCTTGCTCGTGGAAAAAGTCCAGATAGCGCAGTAACTCCTGTTCCGGCATGGGTGCGCTGAATACATACCCTACCAAGCCACCCGCTTTACAGCCACGCAGCACCAGCAAGCGGGAGATCTCCCATTGGCCGCACTGTGCTGCCCACAATGCCATGTTGATGTCTTTCCCCGCAACGCGTTGCGGAATTTCCGCCGTGGCGGTCAGGTGTAACAGCGCGTGCCGGATGGGAGCGCGGAGTGCCTTGTGGCGCAGTCGGAGGGTGAGTTCCGTGTCCGGCGCGTCGAATCCGCACGCGCAGGGAGTTACAAGCCCGGCATTAATGCGGGCAATGTGCTCATTGTTATGCGCAACGCTTTGCTCATAAGAGGTGACGCGCAGGTGCGTATCCCACTCCAGCAGCAAGCGGACCTCATGCTCCGACCAACTCGGGTGAAGGAGCAACGGCTGTTTGTCCCAATCATTCGGCCATTTTGCCGCGAGCTTTCCCATTTCTTGCCCACGCTGAACCCAATACGGAATCGGTGGGCGGTTGGCTGCTTCCAAATACAACAACACTGCTGTACTCAGTATTGTTATACTGAGCCCCAAGACGAGTAACATCACCTTCTTCCACATGAGCTTTTGCGCTTTTTATCTATGATAATGCACTGTCTCGGTGCATCCGCGAAAAAAATCGTGTTGACGCAGAAACTGAAAATTGATATAAGGTCAGAAATAACAACTCTTAATATGATGAGAAGAACAGTGATTCAGGCGTCGTTGTGTGCAATCATGAGCGTTTGCTCATGGCTGTCTCCGTTGTCATATGGTGGTGAACATGCAAGCACCGCCATGCCGGAAGACTTGATGGCCGCATTCGAGGCAAAGAATTACGCTGCTGTTGAGAGTTTGCTGAACAACTGTGAGAATTTCGCGGTGGCTTATATGCAGCTTTTTGATTGTGTGGCCTGTGGGCAGCAAGCGGATGATGCAGAGTTGCGGGCTTTGCTCAGAAATAGTCTTCCTCAGAGTGTTAAGGATGAGTTGCTGGTGAGAATATGCCGCTATAATCCGCCGAAGTTCAATTTTGTGAGGGCTGATGTAATGGAGCAATTAAAACTCAGCTTCGTAAAGGAGCTTTTGGCAAATAATGCTGATATACAAGCAGAACAAAACCGCTCCGTCGCCTATGATGCTGCATTTTACGGTGAATATGAGTTGATGTTTTATTTGATTGAGTGTGGAGCTGATGTGAATTATGTGACGGTTGGCGGCGATACTATCTTGGGCACGATTATACTCGCTAACGCTCGGAATGATGCGGTGCGAATTTGTAAGAGATTACTGCGCTATGAGCCGAATTTGAACATCGGAATGCCACAACCGCTTTTCTTTGCCATAGATTCTCACAGCGTTGAATTGGCTGATATGTTGATAGCTGCCGGCGCGTCGCTTGATTGGGTAATACCCCGCTACGGTATTACCTTGAGGCAATATGCTCGGGAAATGAAGGTGAATATTGGATATTAGGACGCTCATAAGTCTAATTATCAACAATTGAGCCTAAAAATCGGAAGTCTTATCAGAAGCCTCCTTAGGTGAGTATTTTTTAAGATAAACGCAGCGGAATGCTTGACCAACGGGGCGTAAGCTGCTATAAAAGGTGCGTATGAGAGTAATGAATGCCATTTTGATGATGGGGTTGGCGGTGTGTTCTGCTGAGGCCATGCCGCGACTCGGCGGGGGTGGCGTAGCCGTGCGTCCTGCTGCGCAAATGCAGCACCATGAGCTTGCCGTGGGGGCTACCCTTCACTTGGAGTTGCCCGGCAATCCGACTACCGGCTACGTGTGGCAGGTGGCAGAGTGCTCTCCTCAAGTGGAGGTGTCGCTTGGCTTTGCCTCGGACTCAGATGACGGCGGTGCACCTATCTGCGGACGCCCGACTATGACCACGGTTGATGTGACGGGAAAGTCTGCCGGTAAGGCTGTGGTTAAGCTCGTTTACTCTCGCCCGTGGGAGAAGGATAAAGAGCCGCTCGAAACCTGCGTGCTGAATATTACCGTTAAATAACAGAATAAACTTATGGGATTATTACAAAACCTCGCTGCAATAGCGATTCGCAATAAAGTGGTAGGGGCTCTGCGAGAGAATTGTCCGCTGGAGCTTAAAGAGGAGCTGGAGCAGTTGCTGGCGGATAAAGCCGCCGTGGCTGCCATTCAGGGCTTGGTGGGTGCAAATCTGAAAAATCCGGCAGCGATTACGGCTGCAGCGATGCAAAAATTGGACATGCCGCAGGCAAGCCGCGAGCTGATGGACAAATCTCCTGCCTTGGTGGATTATTTGGTGAGAACGGCGGTGAGCCGTTTGTCCTGATAAGGCGCCTGAAACGCTGAATTTGCAGAACCGTGCATTGTCGTAAGGGCAAGGCACGGTTTTGAGTAGGGAGGAATAGGAATGCTCTGAAAGGAACATGTGTATATGTGCAATAACGCAGGAATAAAGTTGAGCATGCGGGTATTAGCCGGGGTGTTGTGGGTGGCCGTGCTGCTCGTGGGACTGAGTGCTTGCAAGGAGGAGAAGCAGGCTGAATTGGTAATGGCAACGGATGCCACTTTCCCGCCGTATGAGTATTTCCGCGGCGAGGAGATTGTAGGAATCGATGTAGAGATTGTCCAAGAGCTGGCGCGCAGAAACGGCCTGCAGGCGCGGGTGGAAAACATGAAGTTTGAATCCGTCATTGCCGCAGTGCAGGGGGGGAAGGTGGACTTGGCGGCTGCCGGAATTACCGTCTCGCCTGACAGAGAAAAACAGGTCTCCTTCACGCGCCCGTATGCGCGCGCACATCAAGTTGTCATTGTGCCTCCGGAGTCCTCGGTGGATGGGGTGCATAAGTTGCCCGGTTTGCGAATCGGTGTGCAGCATGGTACAACGGGGGATCAGTATGTAACTAAGAATATAGGTGAACCGGAGAGATTTGCCAATGGGGCTCTGGCCGTGGCTGCTTTGGTTGCGGGTAAGGTGGATGTAGTGGTGCTGGATGGTGAGCCGGCAGAGCGCCATGTGGCACGTAACCGTAGTTTGCGCATACTGCCGGAGCCTCTCTCCACGGAGGAATACGCCATTGCCGTGAGCAAAAAACGCCCGGAGTTGTTGTCAATGCTTAATAAGAGCTTGGAGGAGATGGAGGCAGATGGTACGCTGGCTCGCATTGTAGCGGCGCATGCGGATACTCAGCAAACGGTTGATGCGGAACCTGTGGCAGAACATGGGGTGTGGGCTTCTTTCCATACCAATTTTATTAAGGATAATCGCTGGAAGTACCTTGTGAACGGTTTGGCTGTTACGGTGGAAATCTCCGCTGCTGCCGCTCTTATCGGCATTATCTTGGGCGGAATCATTGGTATGATTCGCAGTACGGCTGACCAAACAGGGCGCTTGAAATGGCCGGATTACCTGTGCCGTTTGTACCTGACTGTAGTGCGCGGAACTCCGGTGGTGGTGCAGTTGCTTATCATTTACTTTGTCATATTCGGTTCAGTAGAAGTAAATAAGGTGTTGGTTGCCATTGTGGCGTTCGGCCTTAATTCTGCTGCCTATGTGGCGGAGATTATTCGCTCCGGTATTATGTCTGTGGATAAAGGGCAGATGGAGGCCGGACGAAGCTTGGGGCTGAGCTATGGCTACACGATGCGCAGTGTGATTATGCCGCAAGCTTTCAAGAATGTGCTGCCTGCCCTCGGTAATGAGTTTATTGTGTTGCTGAAGGAGACGAGTATATGCGGCTACATTGCCTTGCAGGATTTAACTAAGGGCGGAGATATCATCCTGAGCCAAACTTATGATGCCTTTTTGCCCTTGCTGGCGGTGGCTCTCATATACCTTTGTATGGTGGTGGTGTTGAGCCATCTACTGAAGAAACTGGAAAGGAGATTGCAGAAAAATGAACGCTGAACCCATATTGGAGGTGCGCAACCTCATCAAAGATTTTGCCGGAAAACGCGTGATTAACGGCGTGTCTCTGGCGGTGAATGCCGGGGAGGTGGTGTTTTTAGTCGGTCCCTCCGGTGCGGGTAAAAGTACAGTGCTGCGTTGCATGAACTTTTTGGAAACCCCGGATGCCGGGCAGGTGCTTTTCCATGGTAAAACCCCGGCTTGTAATGATAAAGCGCTGAACTCATACCGCTGCCGCGTGGGAATGGTGTTCCAACACTTTAACCTTTTTCCGCACCTCAATATCGTGCAGAATATTACCTTGGCTCCCGTACGCACCGGACAGATGACGCTCGCTCAGGCGCAGGAACGCGCATTGCAACTGCTGGAACGTATTGGCCTGGCGGACAAGGCTACGGCTTATCCCGCACAGCTTTCCGGCGGGCAAAAACAGCGTGTTGCCATCGTGCGGGCTTTGGCAATGGAACCGGAGGTCCTGCTTTTTGATGAACCCACCTCGGCTCTTGACCCGGAAATGGTGGGCGAGGTGCAGGCGCTTATGCGCGAGCTGGCTCAGGATGGTATGACCATGATTGTGGTCTCTCATGACGTGGGCTTCGCATGTGAACTCGCAGACCGCATTATCTTCTTGGCCGACGGCCGGGTGCTTGAGGATGATACCCCGGATGAACTCCGCTCTTCCTCCAATGCTCGCGTCCGTGAGTTCCTCTCCGTTCGCCACATTTCCTAACGCAATGCCGCGTGTGAAGGAATATCAGATATAGTCACGCCCGCGACTAAATTCCGCGCGTCACCTACGTTTTTTGCTTGACGGCACGTACATGGCGTGTATACTGGTATGGTACTTGCATTTTTATCGTATGAAGCTCAGAAATTTTAAACCTTTGCCTAAGAAGTTGGTCAAGAGGAAGAAGCATGGCTTTGCCCTGATTGCTTCTTTGACGCTGATGATGCTCTTGGCGCTTTTGGCTGTGGGTATTATGGCGACTGCTTCCACGCAAAGCCGCATATCTGCCCAGACGATTTTACAGGCGGAAGCGCGACAGCAAGCTCTGGTCGGGTTGGATGCAGCCTTGGGAGAATTGCAGTTGGCGCTGGGTCCGGATTGCCGTGTAACCGCCAACTCCGGAATATCGGAAAACCATGCTTCCCAGTATATTTTGGGTGTTTGGGATAGCTGGACCGGTCCCATCTACGGTACAGCCAAGCAGGGAAAACGCAAGGGTGCCTCCATTCGTGAGACTTATACCCCCGGCAGAACAGCCTTGTTCCGACAGTGGTTGATTTCCTCCCGCAATCCGCAGGAACTCAAGGAGTTTTCCGCCGCGAGTAACTTGGGCTCATCCCGCCCGGGGCATCGTATTTGCTTGGTGGGCGAGGGTACGCTTGGCTCCGCCGGCAGCCGTGCGGAGAACTGTGTTTTTGCAGATTTGGTGATGATGCCGTCCTCCGGCGGTCGCAAGGCATGTTATGCTTGGTGGATAGGTGGAGAAAACCAGAAGGCCAAGGTGAACATTCGCGACCGTAAGGTGGGCTCCAACCCCGTGGAAGTCCTGCGCGCAACGTGGAATACGCCTGCGCCCATCTTCAAGGACGGAACGTTCAATCCCGGAACCATCGAATCCCCGGAAAAGCTGCTTACCATGCGCAGCTTGGCTCATGTGGACGGCGTAACGCAGTTCGGCATGCCGTATTTCTTTGACGTAACAACGAGCTCGTACACCCTGCCGGTGAACGTGCGTACCGGTGGCCTCAAACAAGACCTTTGCCTGTTGCTGGGAAAGGAAGGAAACTTCAAAGCAGCCAAGGAGTTTGAAGCGGAAAGTCAGCGCGATTGCCCCTTGGTGGAATACGGAGATGGACTGAACCCCGGCACGGAGCGCAATATGCCCATTGGCTCTTGGCAGAACCTGTATGCGTACTACAACTGCTGGCCGAATGGTGAGGCCGATGATAGCAAAAATGTGACGGCTCGCCTAATCGGTGATGTGACTAACCCGTACACCCGCATCAGTGGTGTCGCGATTCCCAACCAAGGCGACAACAGAACTCCGCAGGATTTGGAAACTTACTCGCCCAGTGGCGGTTGCTCCATCTATGATTCCCGTTCCCTTATGCATGACGGCAATAAATTTGCCGGTTACGCCCGCACACCCGTGCTGCTCTCCTACATGAGTACGTTCGGTTTGGTGGAAGAGGATGAGAAAAATTCCGACGGTACCCCGGTTATGACTGCGGATCAAAAGCAGGTGCACCGCTTGGGTATGTGCTTCTCTCCCATGTACCTGTGGTGGAACCCGTACAATGTTCCCATGAAAATCCGTGGTGAGCAGCTGTGGTCCCAGTCCATTCCTTACAAAAATATTTGGTTGCAGACGTACGCCGTAACTGCTTCCGGTACTTGGAATTATGGCTGGTCTACCTACGCCATGCACCAAAACTCCGGTGCGTCCGGTTTCGGTATGGACTACGGTAACTACTTCCTCAATTCCATAAATGGCACAAGGGAGGATATTGAGTTTGCACCGGGTGAAATCCTTTTCTTCTCGCACGCCAATGCTCGTACCAACAAGAATGGCGCATTCGATAACCCTTGGGTGCCGGGCTACAACCCCAGCTCCGTGGCTGGGTACAAAGCCCATTTCTATGCCATGGGAGCCGGAAAGCAAAGTACGGATGCCGGTGTGGCTTCTGCTGAGAACATGAATGCCGGTAAGTTGTATGTGCGCCTGCGCTTGGGTATTCATGCCGAAGGCGGTGGCTACACTACGGACGGTGTGTGGTTTGCTCCTCAAGTGCAAGAGGCTATTGCCGTGATGAACGGTTTCACCGGGCGCTACCAAGACAGTAACTCTGATACCGCTGTCGGTAAGCGTGGTCACAACCCGCAGCGCTTCTTGCTGGGGTGGTATGATCCCAATAATACGCCCAGTACGGTGATTTGCGATGAGAACCGTAACGATGCCTCGTGGCGTGCCGATGGTTCACAGCGCGATAGTGCGGTTCCCTACTTCATTGCAGCTGTGGGTGTAGTGCCAAAGTCTGCTAACATGAATCTGGATTCCAGAGTGTTTGAAGGAACCGATTACCGCACCAAGTCTTGGCAGCACTCCAGCCCGGCGTTCTGGGGGAGCATGATTATCCAACCTGATGATCAGCAACGCCAGTACCACCCGTACCAGCTTGCCGTGTTGGACGTTGGTTCCGGTATGAATGCCTGCCCCATGGACAGCATCGGCCGCAATGGTGTGCTGGGTATCAACTCCGGTGGTGAGCAGGTTTCCTTCGCCTCTGTGTTGGAGCTGCCCGTGCATCCTCCGTTCTCCTTAGCCGGTTTCTCCGGTATGCGATTGCAGCCGGGGTGGTACCAAGCCTCCGGTGCGGGGTCTCTGGCAGCACTGCGCCGCATGCTTTACCAGAGCGGTGTTCCCGGTGTGGGCATCGGTAATGCCTTTGCCGACCCCTGTTTGCCGGCAGATGGTATATACGCTTTCCATAAGACGAATATACCGACCGGTAGCGGCGGCAATGGCCAAGTGTTCAGTGACTTCTATGACCATGGTCTGTTGATTAACGATGCTATGTGGGATCGCTGGTTCTGCTCCTCGGTGTCAGACATGCCGCAGAAGAAGGCCAAGCAGGTGGCTGATGAGTTCTTTGCTGATCATAAGGGCAAAGAGGACGCCCGTGCTACGCTGCCCGTATCCCGCTATGTGCGCACGGGTGAGCCTTATGCCAACAAGGATATTGTCACCCGCATCATGAAGAAAGACGGCTGGAAGCACATTGCCCAGTACCTCATGATTGATGGTGGCTTTAACGTTAACTCCACGTCCGTGGATGCTTGGGCTGCCGTGTTGCAGGGCTTGGCTCGCCGTCAGTTGGTAACGAATGCCTCCGGCAAGCTTGCCCTCGTTGAAGGCTCCTCCGAGGATAATAATGAGACGGTTATGTTCCCCCGTTTCATGGTGTCCACCTCATCTCGCTCAATTGACCCGAATGGTGGTTACAGCATGATGATGGGTGCTTCCGACATCCGTAATACGTCCGGTGGCCTTTCCGCCTGGGGTGACATCCGTGAGCTGGATTCCTCTCAGATCCGTCAGCTGGCGGAAGCCATGGTGGAGCAGGTGCGTGAGCGTGGTCCCTTCCTGAATATGTCCGACTTTGTGAACCGTCGCTTGGACAAGAAGAATGAGGACCATGCCATGAAGGGTGCTTTGCAGGCTGCCATTGACAACGCCGGTCTTAACGATGGCTTTGATGATGAAGTGACGAGTCCGCAGGGCGGGGGCGACCTCTACAAATTCCCGGCGGCGGAGGAGGGCTCCATTTACACGGCTGCTCCGGGCTATTTGATTCAGAGTGACATTTTGCTTTCACTCGGCAACATCCTGACGGTGCGTGATGATACCTTTACCGTGCGTGCATATGGCTGCGTCCGTAATGAGTCCGACGGCGTATTGGCTCAGGCATGGTGCGAGGCTGTGGTGCAGCGTACGATTGAGTACGTGGACCCGCGCAACCGCCCGTCGGATTCCGACTATGAGCCGGACGGCTCTGCCGCTCGTGATAAACTTTCATCCACAAACCGAAACCTCGGGCGTAAGTTCCGAATCGTTTCCTTCAAGTGGTTGGATGCTTGGGATATATAACCCGTCCTCCGATATTAACCATACACAGAAAAAGCCCGGATTCGCTCCGGGCTTTTTCTGTGTATCGGCATGCCGTGGGCTGTGATTCAGTGGGCTCCCAACATGCGTGCAATGAGCTTTTTGTTGCCGCTGAGCTTGGCTAAGTCTGCAGCACTTTGTCCATTATTGTTCGGCATGGCCGGGTCTGCGCCGCGTAACAATAGCAGCTCTGCTAGCTTGCGGCGCCCGTTGAGGCATGCTAAGTGCAGGGGAGTGTTGCCTTGCGGGTCCGTTTCATTCATATTGGCACCACGCAGCAGTAAGAGTTCAAAGACGCTTCTGCGGCCCTCTGCCGCTGCGTGCATGAGCGGGCTGTGCCCTGATTGATCCGTGGCGTGTATATCACTCCCGGCACTCAGCAGCATATCCGCCACATCCCAGCGCCCTTTGTGGGCTGCGTGTATGAGTGGCGTCATGCCGGCTTCATCTCGTTCATTCACGTTGCCTCCGCAGCGCAGCAACAGGTTTGCCACATCCGCATGCCCTTTACGGCATGCCTGCATCAGCGGAGTTCTGCCACGCAGCGTTTGCGCTGCCACATCTGCCCCCTCAGCTATGAGCAGCTCTGCAATGGCGGTGTTGCCTCCGCTTGCTGCATAGTGCAGGGGTGTTTTCCCTTTGATGGTACGGGCGTTCACGTTTGCTCCTCGCCTAATCAGCTGCTCTGCCAACGCTACATCATGCCCTCGACCGGCATACATGAGCGCGGTTTTCCCTTTGGCTGTTCTTTCCTCCGGGTTTGCCCCGCGCTCCAGCAGTTGCATGGCAACCTCACTGTGACCGCCTTTGCATGCTTTTATCAAATTGTCTATTTTGTGTGCTTTCATTTCCTCCGTCTCCCTTCCGTTCTCTACTTTACTGAATTTTGTGCGTCATTTCAATCAAAATACGTGCGCGCACGCGCGCGACTGCTCATTTTTTTTCGTTTTTTCCGGAAATCTGCACAAAATTCTTAAAAAAGTTACCAAAATCAGAAGAAAAGACTTGCCAAATCAGGAAAATGTTGTAAACTGGGTGCCCCTCCATATTGCAGGAATGCTGTATCGTGGAGTCAAATATCGGGTCTGCCGCCGGAAAAACGGATGTCCTCTTATGGTAATGAGGACCTAGCCAAATGCCCGGAAGCGCCTGAAAACTAATAAACTAAAGGAAACATGCCGACCATTAATCAGCTCGTCCGCAAGGGACGTATCGTACCGGAAGAGAAGTCGAAGTCTCGCGCTCTTCATAGCTGTCCGCAGCGTCGTGGCGTCTGCCTTCAGGTGATGACACGTACGCCGAAGAAGCCGAACTCCGCTCTTCGTAAAGTAGCTAAAGTCCGCCTTACCAATGGCGAAGAAGTTATCGCCTACATCGGCGGTGAGGGGCACAACCTTCAGGAGCACTCCATCGTACTTGTACGTGGTGGCCGTGTGAAGGACTTGCCCGGTGTTCGTTATCACATCGTTCGTGGTGCTCTGGACTGCCTTGGCGTTGACAAGCGCCGCCGTGGCCGTTCTAAGTATGGTGCCAAGCGCCCCAAGGCCGGTGCCGCCGCTCCCGCTAAGAAGAAGTAAATCTGTAACTTTTTAACAATAAAAGACTATGGCTCGTCGTAAACGCGTCTATAAGAAGATTGAACGTCGTGACTCTCGTTACGATTCCGTTCTCGTAGGTCGTCTCATCGGTAAGGTGATGCTTGCCGGTAAGCGTGCCCTTGCAGAGCGCATCGTGTACAAGGCTATTGATATTGCTAACGAGGGTACCGATACCGTAAGCCCGCTTGAGGTTCTTACCCGTGCTATCGAGAATGCCAAGCCCCGTGTGGAGGTGAAGAGCCGCCGCGTGGGCGGTGCTACTTACCAGGTTCCCTTGGAGGTTGCTCCCGATCGTTCCGAGGCTCTGGCTATGCGCTGGATCATCAACTACGCCCGCAACCGTAAGGGTGTGCCGATGGCTAAGGCTCTCGCTAATGAAATCAAGGAAGCCGCTGCCAATCAAGGCGCTGCTGTCCGCAAGCGCGATGATGTGCACAAGATGGCTCAGGCCAACCGTGCCTTCGCTCACTTCCGCTGGTAATTGCCACGAGGAGTTTTTCTCGTAATCTCTGAAAACAACAACATTCATATTACTTTAAATTATGGCTAGTGTTAGCAGCCCAGACCGCAAGGCCCCGCTTGAGCGCTACCGCAACTTCGGTATTGCAGCTCACATTGACGGTGGCAAAACCACGCTTTCCGAGCGCATCCTTTTCTACACAGGCATGATCCACAAGATCGGCGAGACCCACGAGGGTTCTGCGACGACCGACTGGATGGAACAGGAGCAGGAACGCGGTATTACCATTACTTCCGCCGCCGTAACAACTAACTGGAAACAGTTGCCTGCTGAGGGCTGCTGCAAGCTTTTCGAGAACGAGAACTTCCAGCTCAACGTTATTGATACCCCCGGGCACGTGGACTTCACCGCTGAGGTGGAGCGCTCCCTGCGTGTGCTCGACGGTGCCATCGTAGTGTTCTGCGGTGTTGCCGGTGTGCAGCCCCAGACTCAGACCGTATGGCGCCAGGCCAACAAGTACGAGGTGCCCCGCATCTGCTTCGTTAACAAGATGGACCGCACCGGTGCCAACTTCGACAACGTACTTGCTGACATCAAGACCAAGCTCGGCGCCAACGCCGCTGCCGTTCTTATCCCCATCGGCTCCGAGGACCAGCTCCGTGGCCAGATTGACGTGGTGAACCAGAAGGCTATCTACTACTCAGACTCCGACCGCATGGGTTCCACCTACGAGGTGAAGGATCTTGAGGGCGAGCTTAAGGAGGTTGCCGAGGCTGCTCTGGAGGAGCTCAAGAGCGCTGTTGCTGACGTGGATGACGAGCTCGCTGAGCTCTTCCTTATGGAGGAACCCATCGATGCCCCCACCCTCAAGGCTGCTATTCGTCGCGCCTGCATCGCCAACAAGTTCGTGCCCGTAACCGGCGGTTCCGCTTTCAAGAACAAGGGTGTTCAGGGCCTGCTCGACGCCGTTGTGGACTACCTTCCCTCCCCGCTTGAGGCCAAGCTTGCCACCGTTACCGGTACCGTTCCCACCGGCCTTGATGAGAATGGTTACGAGACCTTCGATACTCACGACATCATCCCCTCCGATGATGACAAGCCCGTTGCTCTTGCATTCAAGCTTTGGGCCGACAAGTTCGTGGGTTCTCTTGTGTTCATTCGCGTGTACACCGGCGTTATCCGTAAGGGTGATACCGTTTACAACCCCCGTACCCGTAAGCGTGAGCGCGTAGGCCGTCTCCTCCAGATTCAGGCCAACGTTCACACCGACGTGAACGAGGTTTACTCCGGTGACATCGCCGCCATCGTAGGTCTCAAGAACGCCACCACCGGTGACACTCTTGCCTCCGATGACTTCGACTTCACCCTTGAGCCCCCGACCTTCCCGGACACCGTTATCTCCATGGCCGTGGAGCCGCTTACCAAGGCTGACCAGGAGAAGATGTCCAACGCTCTCCAGCGCCTTTCCGCTGAGGACCCCACTTTCCGCGTTAAGACCGACGAGGAAACCGGCCAGACCATCATCGCCGGTATGGGTGAGCTTCACCTCGACATCATCGTGGACCGCCTCAAGCGCGAGTTCAAGGTAGAGGCCAACACAGGTAAGCCCCAGATTGCCTACCGCGAAACCATCACCAAGTCCGCTGACCGCGTACAGGGCAAGCTTGTTAAGCAGTCCGGTGGTCGTGGTCAGTACGGTGACGTGGTTATCGCCATGCGCCCGGGTGAGCGTGGTACCGGCCTCAAGATTGCCAACAAGATTGTCGGTGGTGCCATTCCCAAGGAGTACATGAATGCCGTGTACGCCGGTCTTAACGAGGCTATGAACTCCGGTACCGTTGCCGGCTACCCCGTAGAGGACGTAGAGGTTGACGTTATCGATGGTTCCTACCACGAAGTTGACTCCAACGAAAACGCTTTCAAGATGGCTGCCATCTTCGCCATGAAGAACGCTTTTGCTAAGTGCGCTCCCGTACTGCTTGAGCCCATCATGGCTGTGGAAGTTGTCACTCCCGCTGAAAACCAGGGCGACATCATGGGCGACCTCAACCGCCGCCGCGCCATGGTTAAGAACATGGAGCACAAGGGTAACGAGTGCGTACTCACTGCCGACGTTCCGCTCGCTGAGATGTTCGGTTACTCTACCGATATCCGTACCCTTTCCAAGGGCCTCGCTTCCTACTCCATGGAACCCTCCCACTTCGAACAAGTACCCCAGAACCTTGTCGCCGACATCGTCAAGGCTCGCGGTGGTAGCAAATAAACCAACTCAATTACTAACCTAAACATAACCGCACGTTCATGCAAAGTCCCAAAATCCGCATCCGTCTCCGTGCTTTTGACAGCCGCGCTATCGATCGCTCCGCTTCCGAGATCGTCGAAACCGCTAAGCGCACGGGCGCCAAAGTTGCCGGTCCGATTCCTTTGCCGACTCGTATCGAGAAGTTCTCTGTGAACCGCTCGGTCCATGTTAATAAGAAATCTGCCGACCAGTTCGAAATCCGCACCCACAAGCGTCTTCTTGACATTGTGGAACCGACCAGCCGCACGGTTGAGGAGCTCAAGAAGCTCAACCTGCCCGCCGGTGTGGACATCACCATCAAGATCTAATCCCCGATTCAGATCATCTCATTACGAACCTCTAAACAGATTTTTTATAACATGTCTTTAGGACTCATTGGTAAGAAGGTTGGCATGACCCGCGTCTTCAATAAGGAGACCGGTGCCATGATCCCCGTCACGGTTATCGACGTGACCGGCAACACTTACGGCCAGATCAAGACCCAGGAGAAGGACGGTTACACCGCTATCCAGGTCGCTTTCGACGAGCAGAAGGAGAGCCGCCTCTCCAAGCCCGTCGCCGGCCACTTCAAGAAACTCGGCATCGCTCCCGCCAAGCTCCTCAAGGAGTTCCGCGTCGATGCCTCCGAGCTGCCTGCTGAAGGCGCTGCTCACCCCGGCTGTGAACTCTTCGAGGAGGGTGCATGGGTGGACGTGATCGGCACCAGCAAGGGTAAGGGCTTCCAGGGCGTTGTGCGTCGTCACAATTTCTCCGGTTCCCCCATGACCCACGGCTCCATGATGCACCGCCGTACCGGTGGTGTGGGCGCTTGCGCTACTCCCTCCCGCGTTTGGAAGGGCCAGAAAATGCCCGGTCACATGGGCAATGAGCGCAAGACGGTGCAGAACCTGAAGGTCGTTCAGGTTCGCAAGGACGACAATGTAATCCTCGTTTCCGGCCCGGTTCCCGGCGCCAAGGGTTCCTACGTTGTTGTTCGCCCCGCCAAGAAGAAGAACGGTAAATAAATATACGAACTAGGAGAACCTATCTATGTCCGCAACTGAAATGACAATTGAGGCAGCTACCGCCGCGAATATCGTGACGGTAGGCCCCGAGAAGGGCAGCCAGGCCGTGCATGACCTGGTGACCGCCTATCGCGCCAACCGTCGCACCGGCTCCGCTAACACGAAGACCCGTGGCGAGGTTGCCGGTAACAACCGCAAGATCTACCGCCAGAAAGGCACGGGTAACGCCCGTCACGGCGACCACCAGAGCCCCATTTTCGTGGGTGGTGGTGTTGTGTTCGGCCCCCGTCCGCAAGACTACAGCAAGAAGGTGAACAAGTCCACCCGTAAGTTGGCTCTGCGCCGCGTGCTCGGTGACATCATCTCCGGCGGTAAGGTTTGCACCGTTCCTTCATTCACCATCGAGGATGGCAAGACCAAGAGCTTTGTTGCAGCCGTGGCTGAGATTGCCGACTGCAAGAAGGTGCTCATCATCTCCCAAAACTTCGACGAGAAGACCCTCCTTGCCGGTCGCAACGTGCAGAATGTTCTGCTCATGACCGCTGCTGAGGTAAACGTGGAGCAGCTGCTGCACGCCAACAAGGTTGTCATCGTTGAATCCGCTCTCGAAACCATCGCCAACCGCACTAAGTAATATGAACAGCATATACGACGTAATCAAGAAGCCCCGCGTGTCCGAAAAGGCCACTGTGCTGCACGAGACAACGGGTGAGCTTGTGCTTGAAGTGGCGGTGAAGGCCACCAAGCTTGAAATCAAGCAGGCCGTGGAGAAATGCCTCGGTAAGAAGGTAGCTTCCGTTCGCACCGCTAACTATGACGGCAAGGCTCGCCGCACTCGCACCAAGGATGCCGGTACCGCCCCCGCCTGGAAGAAGGCATATGTGCGCCTGGCTGCCGGTGAAACCCTCGACCTCGTATAATTCAGAACCCCTAAGACAATAGAAGTAAGCTATCATGTCACTCAAGTCATTCAAGCCTACAACTCCGTCCAACCGCTACAAGGTTCTGCCCTCGTTCGACGAGATCACCAAGAGCAAGCCGGAGAAGTCCCTCCTCGAGCCCATCCGCAAGAGCGGTGGCCGTAACAACAATGGTCGCATCACCACCCGTCACATCGGTGGTGGCCACAAGAAGCACTATCGTCTTGTAGACTTCCGCCGCACCCGTCAGGATGCTGCTACCGTGCTCGCCATTGAGTATGATCCGAACCGCACCTGCCGCATCGCCCTTGTGCAGTATGCAGACGGCACCAAGAGCTACATCTTGGCTCCCGTTGGTCTTACCGTCGGCATGACGGTGCAGGCCGGTGAGAATGTTGCCCCGAAGGTTGGCAACGCTATGCCCCTCAAGAATGTACCCCTCGGTACCGCCATCCACAACATCGAGGTTCGCCCCGGCAGCGGCGGCAAGGTTGCCCGTTCCGCCGGCCAGCAGGCCATCCTCTCCAACCGTGACGGCGAGTACGCTTTGGTCAAAATGCCCTCCGGTGAGGTTCGCAAGTTCCGCGTGGAGTGCTACTGCACCATCGGTCAGGTCGGCAACACCCAGCACATGAATGAGTCCTCCGGTAAGGCAGGCCGTACTCGCTGGATGGGTATCCGCCCGACTGTGCGTGGTATGTGTATGAACCCCGTCGATCACCCCAACGGTGGTGGTGAGGGTAAGTCCAAGTCCGGTGGTGGTCGCCAGCACCTCAAGTCTCCTTGGGGTCATGTCAAGGGTCAGAAGACTCGTCGTCTTCGCAAGCCCAGCGACACCTTCATCGTTCAGCGTCGCAAGTCCAAGTAATTTTAACCTTCAACTTCACTAATAACAATGGGACGTTCCCTCAAAAAAGGACCCTTCGTAAGCCAGCCTCTTCTCGACAAGGTTGACGCCCAGATTCAGAACGGGAGTCGTAAGCCGATCAAGACATGGAGCCGCGCCTCCATGGTGATTCCGGACTTTGTCGGTCTCACTTTCGAGGTACACAACGGTAAGAGCTTTACCACGGTGTACGTCACGGAGAACATGGTGGGCCACAAGCTCGGTGAGTTTGCCCCGACGCGCATCTTCAAGGCGCACGGCGGTATCGGCAAGAAGTAATATTAACCCGCACTGAACCACATGCCGAAGCTTCATTCCGTTACAAGCCTGCTCATAGCTGCACTCAGCAGCGTGATGCTCGGCCATGCGGATGAAGCCGGCAGTGGGACGGAGCACAAAATCGCACAACTCGAACGCCAGGTAGCCACGCTTCGTGAAGCCTACGCCCTCGCCAGGGCAGATGCGGATGAAGCACGCCGCCAACTGCGTGAAATACGCGCCAGATTGGAGGCACTCGGTGGCACCGCGTTAGGTGACAGTGAGGAAAAGCTCATTGAGACCATTGCTCAGCTGGAGGCAGCCAATGCCGAGACTGAGCTGCTCAAACAAGCTGCTCTCAACCTCGCCGCTGCCA
The DNA here is from genome assembly GCA_017415995.1 of Akkermansia sp. Taxonomy (GTDB): domain Bacteria; phylum Verrucomicrobiota; class Verrucomicrobiia; order Verrucomicrobiales; family Akkermansiaceae; genus Akkermansia. Next base: position 24,416 of record JAFQDN010000018.1, read on the forward strand.
TTGAGTCATACACTCGTGGCGCACTGGTAGAGGACGCTGTGGCCAAGCAAGGTCTGGATGCTGCCCTGCGTGAGTTGGATGTAGCCCTCGGGCTGCGCCAAGCTCAGCCGGACGAGCTCTCCGGGAACATGCATGAAGCCACTATTCTGAGCATCGACTCGGAGAGCGGTCTCATCGTCATCAACGCCGGCAGAGCTGCCGACATCCAGGTGGGCATGCCCATGCAGATTACCAGAGGTGATCAGGTTATTGCCCGTGCGATTGTTACTGACGTCCGTAAGAAGGTTGCAGGCCTGCTTGTGCAAAAGCACGTCAATGCCTCGCTTTCCGTAGAAGTCGGTGACCGTGTATCCGTTACAACAAACGATTAAATCTTCAACAAATACCATAACAATGGAAGTTAAATCAGTATACAAGAACGCTCGCATCTCTGCGAAGAAGATGCGCGACGTAGCCGCCGCCGTTCAGGGGATGTCTGTCTCCCAGGCAACGGACGTGCTCAGCTACACTCCGAAGAAGGGCGCCTACCTCCTCAACAAGACGCTGAAGGCTGCCGTCGCTAATGCCGAGAACAACAATGGCCTTTCCGCTGACGAGCTCGTGCTCAAGAGCGTAATGGTTGATGAAGGTCCGACCTTCCGCCGTACCATGGCCCGTGCTCGCGGTTCCGCTAACATGATCCGCAAGCGCACCTCTCACATCACTGTAATCCTCGCCCCTGCCGAGGCATAACCACTAACAAGCACACATAACACTATGGGTCAGAAAGTAAATCCTATCGGTTTCCGTCTTGCCGTTACTAAAGACTGGCGCTCTAAGTGGTATGCTACGGGCAAGGACTATGCCACGAAGCTCCACGAAGACCTCAAGATCCGTAAGTTCATCAAGGACTTCACCGCTAAACTCAACAGCGACCTCAAAGGCTCCACGCCCGCTATCTCCCGCATCACCATTGAGCGCGCTTGGAACAGCGTTCGCGTGACCATCGCTACCGCTCGTCCCGGTCTCGTCATCGGGCCCAAGGGCAAGAACATCGAGGACATGACTGCCGCCCTTTCCAAGCTTTGCGGTGGTGCTCAGGTCAAGCTCGACATCATGGAAATCCGCCAGCCCGAGCTCGATGCTCAGCTTGTTGCTGAGAACATCGCCACTCAGTTGGAGCGCCGTGTTTCCTTCCGTCGCGCCATGAAGCGTGCCGTTCAGGTTGCCATGGACTTCGGTGCTGAGGGTATCCGCGTACGTTGCGCAGGCCGTTTGGGTGGTGCCGACATCGCCCGCGCCGAGCAGTACCGCGAGGGTAAAGTACCGTTGCAGACACTGCGTGCCCCCATCGACTACGGTTTCGCCGAGGCTCGCACTCTCTATGGTATCATCGGTATCAAGTGCTGGATTAACAAGCGCCCGGAGACTGCCGGTTCCGCTTCCTCCGGCCGTCCGAATCGCTCTGCACGTCCCCGCCGTGATCGCGCTGATCGCCGTGACGCATAACTCAATTCTACGAACCTTTAACGATTACAGGAGATTTAAGATATGCCTTTAATGCCTAAACGAGTGAAGGACAACCACCGCAAGATGCACCGCGGTAATCGCGGTGGCAATGCAACCAGCGGTGATTATGTTGCCTTCGGTGACTTCGGTCTGCAGGTTCTCACCCGCGGCTGGGTAACCAACAACCAAATCGAGGCCTGCCGTGTGGCCATCAACCGTTATCTGCGCCGTCGCGGTCGTGTATACATCCGCATCTTCCCGCAGAAGTCTTTCACCAAGCGTCCGCCGGATACCCGTATGGGTAAGGGTAAAGGTGCTGTGGAGGGTTGGGTAGCTGTATGCCGCCCCGGCAACATCATGTTCGAGGTTGGTGGTGTGACTGAGTCCGCCGCTCGCGAGGCTCTTCGCCTTGCCTCCAACAAGCTCGGTATCCGCACGCGTTTCGTCTATCGCCAGGGTGTTGCACCCCAGGCCTAAACCGTAAAAACTCTCAACATTACAGATATTATGCCTGTCAAGAAAGCTAAAGACTTCCGCGGTATGCCCGCTAAAGAACTCGCCGCTCACATCCGTGGCCTGCGCGAGGAGTACTTCAACCTGCGCCTCCAGCAGGGTACCGGTCAGCTGGAAAACAACCAGCGTATCCGCATCGTTCGTAAGGAGCTCGCCTGCGCCCTGACTGTTCAGGGCGAGGGCGCCAATGCCGAGCAGAACTAATAAACGAACCCAAAGGACTTAAAAATGAGCGAAGAAACTACTACGACCAAGCCCCAGGGCCTTCGTAAGACCCGCGTCGGCGTTGTTGTCTCCACCAAGATGAACAAGACCATCGTTGTGGAGTATGTGGCACGCGTTCCCCATCCGCAGTTCAAGAAGATCGTCAAGAAGAGCAAGAAGTTCTATGCTCACGACGAGCAGGAGACTGCCAAAGTAGGTGATACCGTGCGTATTCGTGAGACCCGCCCGCTTTCCAAGTTGAAGCGCTGGGAGCTCGTGGAAATCATCAAACACTAAACCGGAAAGGACATTACATACCATGCTCCAGATGGAATCCCTCGTACAGGTTGCCGACAACACCGGCGCCCGCACCGCTAAAATGATCGGCGTTATCGGCAAGTCCGGTACCGACCAAGCACACATCGGTGACATCATCACCTGCCACATCCGTGAGTCTATCCCCACCGCATCCGTGAAGAAGGGCTCCGTTGTGAAGGCCGTTGTTGTGCGCACAGCCGCTCCGATTCGTCGTGACGACGGCTCCGTGCTCCGCTTCGACTCCAACGCTGTGGTTGTGATTGATAAGGACAACAACCCCAAGGGTACCCGTATTTTCGGGCCCGTGGCTCGCGAGCTTCGTGAAAAAGGTTTCATGAAGATCGTTTCCCTCGCCCCCGAGGTGCTCTGATACCGTTAGGTATTTGTTGAATCTTCGGCCCGGTTGCTTACCACTCAGCAACCGGGTCGGTTTCTTTGTTTGTCTGTTTGTGGCTTATTATGCCCTCGCGCAATTGCTGTATAAATTTTTTTTCTTGACTCGAGAGTGGGGTATGTTAGCATATATGTCATACCTCAACGACGCTGTTTTTTGGGGGGGGGAAGATTGTAATAAAAAAACTCACTTTGTAACGATAATGCGCTATTATTACGTTTCGAATAAGAACGGCAAACAGGATGGTCCGTACGATGAATCTACCCTGTTTTTTTTGATAAAAAATCATACATTTTCACCCGATTGTTACATATGGTGCGAGGGGATGCCCGGTTGGTTGCCTTTTCGTCAGGTGTTTCCGCCGAGGAGTCAAGCTCATAAGAGTTCCCCCCGTTCTTCGTACATGCCTCCTGTCACGGTAACGGCAAAAAAGGGGGGGATGGGCATATACTTGGGTATTATTATACCTGTGGTGTTGGCATTGACGGCGCTGGTATGTTGGTTTGCCTTTTCTAATCCCATATCTACACCGGAAGAGTTATATGCTCATTTATCCGAAAAATGCCCGCAATATTGCACTCGCTATTATGAAAATCACAAAGATGATTTCAAGGATGAAGCCGACGGTGGTTTTCAAAAGATGTATGTTGCTTGGCGTTTTGCCGTTATATGTAACTCAGGAGATGCAGCTGAGTATTTGTTAAGTTGTAAAGAGTATAGCGAGGAAGATCTTCAATATTCATTAAAGAAAGCTGTAGAAAGGGGGGCTGATCAAGTTGTTGCCGTATTGGCTGAGCATGGCGTTACCCTGAATAATCCGCAATGGGGTGATTGGATTATGGTAGCTATTCTTCACTATGAAAAACGCTTTGAGCAACGCGACCATGGGTATACGGATAAATATTATGCAACTCGTAATTTCAGAAAATGTGCAGAAATCCTTTTGAGCAATCCCAATTGTAAAAGTGAGTCTGATAAAAAGAGGCTTGCTCGCATAATATCAAAGTTGGAAAAACACGATAGGGAATTTGCAGCCTTCCTGAAGCAGGAGTTGTTGTGATATTCGGTCATCAACGCTGTTTTCAGCTTGCGTCGGGCAGGAGGCTTTGGTACACTGAGGGTGTATGAAGCACCTGCCACTCTTGCCCCTCCTTGCGCTGAGCCCTCTGTGCGCGCAAGAACCCGTCCCGGCCACACCTGCTGCTGTAACTGCGCCCACGGAGGCGCAAAGGACCATACAGGCGCATTTTGACGCCTCTACGGTGGAGCTGCGCGCGCTGCACCGGTTGCTCAGCGGCATCAAGACGGCGGAGGCGGCTCAGGCGCTGCACTCGGAGCTTGCTGCCGTGGTAGCGCGGTATGATGCATGCATGAATGCCATCCCGGAGGACACCGTTCCCACGGATGAGATGCTCAAAGATTGGCGTGCCGCCCACCGTGAGCTGCGCAAGCTGTGCGAGCGTGAGGATTTTGTGGCGCTGGTGTGGGTGAGTGAGCCGCTCATGCACGTGCTCCTCATTCAGTCCCCCAATTTGCCTTGCTATTTGGATGAGCAAGCGGCGGATTACATGATGATGACCGCCACGAACATGACGAATGATGAGGAATCCCCCCGCATGCTGGAGGCCTGCGCCAAGCTGCGCGCAGCTGCTGCGGAGCGCCACCGTGCGTTCATGCAGGATCATGCGGACTCCTACGGCGGTGGTGATGGGCATGACGAGGCAAGCGCCATCATCTTGCGCCCCTTTGCGGAGCATACTGCCGGCGCGGATAATGAAGAGGCGGATTCTGCGCAAAAGGATCTCGTATTCGACTACATAAAGGCTGTGTACCCCGAGTTCAGTTGTGGCTATTCTTCCCGCCTGGCTACGCCGGAAGGCGGGCTCTACATCGTGATGAGCCAGTTCCCCGGCTTGTACACTCGCGAGGACGGTGAGCTGCGCATCATCAACTACAAACTTTACTTTTGCACCAAAGCGCCCGCCAAGCAATAAGCGCGTGCTCGGCGTGCGAAAAGTGCGTGCGCGGCAAAAGTCTGCTGCAAATGCCGTATTTTTGTGTTATGACAGGGGGTGATGCAAGAATACACATACATAACCGGATTTACGGCGGGCGAGCTCACGCCATGGCTTTCCACCCGCTTTGATTTGCAGGCCTACCGTCGCGGGGCTGCATTACTGAACAACTTTGAGGTGCAACCCTACGGTGGGCTGAAACGCCGCCGTGGTACGGAGTACCTGGGCACCGCCGCCACGCAAACCAAGGGTTGCGTGCGCTTGCTGCCATTCTGTTTCTCTGAGAGTGATGCGCTGATGCTGGAGTTTTTCCCGCGCGGCATGCGGGTGTACCGTGAGGGCAAACTCTTACTCGGAGCGGATGGTGCGCCCTACATCCTGAGTACCCCGTGGAAGAATGAGCAGCAGTTGCAGTCCCTGCGTTTTACCCAGGTGAATGATGTTATCTATGCCACATGCCCGAGCCTGCCACCCCACCGCCTGAGCCGCTATGGTGATACGGATTGGGCGTGTGAGGAGCTCCTGCTCAGTCCGGCCCCGCGGGAAACCTACCTGCCGCAGACTGCCGGCCTGCATGTGTACCCGGAAACCAACGGAACCTACGCCCGATTGCAGACGGATGAGGGGGCTCCGGCGTTTACGACATCCATGCTCCGCAAGGAATACGTGCTGGCGGATGCGCCCATCCCCTCCCGCACTTACTTCATGAACAAATCTTTCTCGTTTGATGCGGTCGATACCCCGGATTTGGCGGCGGAACCCGTTGTGGCCGGTACCGTCTGCAAAGAGTATGATGAGTCTTCCAAACTCTACTACTTTTACACCACCATTCGTCATTACACGCCGGACTATTTTAACGGCTCAAAATCCGCACTGGATTACCCGGATTTTTTTATGCCCGGAGTCCTGCGGACGGATGATTCCGGAAAGCCCTACGAGGTATGCGCGGATTGGGAGGTTTGCACCCAAGGTGAGTGGAATGCCATTTGGGAGTTGTGGCGCAGTTATGATTCCCACGCTACGGATGCGGACCCGCATCGCTGGCAGTGGACCTGCATCCGTACGTTCGACCAAACTTCATATGCAGAGCGCCGCAACTGGGCCGTATCCGGTTCGGAAAGTGAGCCCTGCCGCATGGTGCTTGTTTGCCGAGCCGCAAGCTCAGCGTCACAAGGCGCCCACATCTACTTCCGGGCAGGTGGCGGTGTGCGTGAGTATAAATTCCGCCTTGTATTTGTGTACGGCGCGCATGAGGCGCACGCTGAGCTATGCTCACAATACGCCCAAGCCTGCGCGTCATTTTATACCCGCAAGTGGAGTTTCGGGGCATTCGGTGAGCGCAATGGCTACCCGGCATTCTGCGGCTTGCACCAAGGGCGTATTTGGTTCGGTGGCGTGGCGGGCTTGCCCACTACCCTGTTTGCCAGTACGGTGGGGGATTTTTCAGATTTTCGCGTTAGCTCGGAGGATGATGCCGCCTTGCACCTTACCTTAGCTACGGATAACCAGAGCCGCATCTGCTGGATTTGCCCCTCGCGCAACCTGCTGGTGGGAACCTCCGAGGGCGAATGGGTGCTGGACTCCGCTGACGGCAGCGCGCTTTCTGCCTCCAATGCCGCATTCCGCCTGCAATCTTCCGTAGGTAGTGAAAATATGCCCGCCTCCGGGGTGGAAAATACCGTGTTTTACGTCCAGCGCGGCGGTAAATGCCTGCGCGAGATTTCCTACAAGCTGGAGGCGGATGGTTTTACCTCTACAGATACCAGTTTGCTGGCGGAGCATCTCTTTACCTCCGGTGTTCGGGAGTGGGTGGTGCAGCGCGGTGCAGGGGCTCGCGTTTGGGTGCTGATGCAGGATTACAGCATTGCCGTGCTTACCATGAATGCAGAGCAGCGTGTCACGGCGTGGCAGCGCATGTCATTCCCGGAGCGCGAGGTGCTTCATCTGGCCGTGCTACCCTCCCGCCATTTCCGTACGGATGAACTCTGGCTGGTGGCTCGCAATACCTCCAACGGCACCATCGGCATTGAACGCCTGTCGGAATCCTCCGTTTTTGCGGATGCTCACATCGTGCTCACGCCGGATGCGAATGGCACACTCTCCGTACCTCATTTAGCCTCTGCTCAGGTTGTTGCATTCCCGAGCAACGCCCCGGATTCCGCAACCCTCCTGCAAGTGGATGCTAACGGCCTGGTTGAGTTGGGCAGCTCTGCCGCCGGAGTCCCGTACACGGTGGGTATCCCGTACCGCTCGGAGTTGCATTCCTTACCGTATGAATCTGAGCGTTCTTTCAATTCCATTCGCCAAGAGGGTAGGGTCCGCCTTCGCTTACTCAACTCAGTACCTTCTTTCTACTACCGCGCCACTGCTGCCGCAAGATGGGAGTGCTACTCCGCCGGGCAAGACTGCCTCGCGCACCCCTTCAGCGGTTCCGTCCGGGTCTCGCAGATGCCCATCCCCCGCATCGGGCAGGGCTTTGCTCTCTATGTGGATGGTATGCATGATTTTTGCCTCCTTTCGCTCAGTATTGAATTCGATTTCCACGGTAAATAAGGGTACTGCGGGCTCCCTATGGAGCGTTTTCAACATAACAATTTGAAAATTAGATTGCCGGAAACGAATATATCTGGCATTATACCGGCGCTCGGGAGCCCAACTACACCTTCCGGCTACAATTACGATGACACAACGAAACATAACCCGCTACACGTACGAGACGACTTCCTTCCAAGGCTGGCGTCTGAGCATCTGCCGCAAATGGAATCAATTCACTAAGTATTTTTCCGACCGGCAGTATGGCAGTGAGGAGGCCGCATTCAAGGCTGCGTTGGAAATGCGTGACCGCATTTTCGATGCCCTGCGCCAAACTCCGGATGATCCCCGTGCCGTTTTTGAACGCTTCAAAAACGGCTTGGAGGAGGAACAACCGCCCCTCGCGGTCGGCGCGGATAAATAATGATGTGACTCTCTGAGTCTTCCCCTCAAGAGCGGAGTTTCCCCACCCTCGGGCCTCCGCTCTTTTTTTGCCGCGTTGCGTATGTATTTGCACGTTAAGTCGGAGCTTGAAACTCGCCTTGCGGGCCGTAAGCGAAGCCAAATTCAAAGCCCCGGTGAGGGGCGACATAAGGTAGCCCGGTGGTGGAGTGGCGAAGCCACGCAACCCCGGGTGATGTATCAAAAATAGATGCGAACCCCGAAGGGGTGGCATAATGCACGGCATTGAATTGCAGCTTTTTATTCTCATCAAGCCTATATATTCGGGGTTGTTATGCATTCCTCGTGTATATTAACTCCTCCCATTATGCCACCCCTCACGGGGTTCTCTTTTTGTTTTTCTGCTTTCCCGGAGTTCCGCTGCTACGCAGCTCCACTCCGGGCTACCCTATA